>NZ_CP020569.1:5982405-6294892 GCF_002082195.1 Streptomyces gilvosporeus
GCCCGGTGTGTGTGCTGGCCGGCGCCGGGACGGGGAAGACCCGCGCGATCACGCACCGGATCGCGTACGGCGTGCGGGCCGGGATCCTTCAGCCGGCAAGTGTGCTCGCCGTCACCTTCACCGCGCGGGCGGCCGGCGAGATGCGGGGCCGGCTGCGGCAGCTCGGCGCCGGGGGCGTCCAGGCCAGGACGTTCCACTCCGCGGCCCTGCGGCAGCTCCAGTTCTTCTGGCCGAAGGCGGTCGGCGGCGAGCTGCCGCGGCTGCTGGAGCGCAAGGTCCAGTTCGTCTCCGAGGCCGCCGCCCGCTGCCGTATCCGGCTCGACCGCAACGAGCTGCGGGACGTCACGGGCGAGATCGAATGGTCCAAGGTCACCCAGACCGTCCCGGCCGACTACCCGGCCGCCCTGGTCAAGGCCGGGCGCCAGGCGCCCCGCGACCCGGCCGAGACCGGCCAGATCTACGCGATGTACGAGCAGCTCAAACGCGACCGGGGCGCCATCGACTTCGAGGATGTGCTGCTCCTCACGGTCGGTGTGCTCCAGGACCGCCACGACATCGCCGAGCAGGTCCGGGCGCAGTACCAGCACTTCGTGGTGGACGAGTACCAGGACGTCAGCCCGCTCCAGCAGCGGCTGCTGGAGCTGTGGCTGGGGGACCGCGACAGCCTGTGCGTGGTCGGCGACGCCAGCCAGACGATCTACAGCTTCACCGGCGCCACCCCCGACCATCTGCTCACCTTCCGTACCCGCCATCCGCAGGCGACCGTCGTCCGGCTGGTGCGCGACTACCGCTCCACCCCGCAGGTCGTCCACCTCGCCAACGGGCTGCTCACCCAGGCCCGGGGCCGCGCCGCCGAGCACCGCCTGGAGCTGGTCTCGCAGCGCGAGCCCGGCCCCGAGCCCGGCTATACGGAGTACGCCGACGAGCCGGCCGAGGCGGAGGGCACGGCCCGGCGGATCCGTGAGCTGATCGCCTCCGGGGTGCCCGCCAGCGAGATCGCGGTCCTCTTCCGTATCAACGCCCAGTCCGAGGTCTACGAGCAGGCGCTGGCCGATGCCGGGGTGCCCTACCAGCTGCGCGGGGCCGAGCGGTTCTTCGAACGGCCCGAGGTCCGCGAGGCCGGCGTGAAGCTGCGCGGGGCCGCCCGCTTCGGCGGCAACGACGCCCTGCTCGACGACGCGGTCGGCCTGCCGTCCGAGGTGCGGGCGGTGCTCAGCGACATGGGCTGGAGCAGCGAGCCGCCGGCCGGTTCCGGGGCGGTGCGCGACCGCTGGGAGTCCCTGGCGGCGCTGGTGCGGCTGGCCGAGGAGTTCGCCGCGGCCCGCCCCGGGGCCACCCTCGCCGACCTGGTCGCCGAACTGGACGAACGGGCCGGCGCCCAGCACGCCCCCACGGTCGAGGGCGTCACCCTCGCCTCGCTGCACGCCGCCAAGGGCCTGGAGTGGGACGCCGTGTTCCTCGTCGGGCTCACCGAGGGCATGATGCCGATCACCCATGCCCGGACCGACGAGGAGATAGAAGAGGAGCGCCGGCTGCTGTACGTGGGGGTGACGCGTGCCCGGCGCCATCTGGCGCTGTCGTGGTCGCTGGCCCGCTCGCCCGGCGGCCGCCCCTCCCGGCGCCCCAGCCGCTTCCTCAACGGGCTGCGGCCCGGGTCCGGGGCGGCCGCCGGGCGCCTCGCGGCCGGAGCGGCCGCGGGCGGTGTGGAGCGCGGTGGCGCGGCGCCCGGGGCGAGCCGGCGCCGGGACCGCCGTCCGGCCCGCTGCCGGGTCTGCAACAAGACCCTGACGGACGCGGGCGAGATGAAGCTGATGCGCTGTGAGGACTGCCCCTCGGAGATGAACGAGGAGCTCTACGAGCGGCTGCGGGACTGGCGCGCCGGCGAGGCCGCGCGCACCCGCCAGCCGGCCTACTGCGTTTTCACCGACAAGACGTTGATGGCGATTGCCGAGGCGGTTCCGGGAACCGAACCGGAGCTCGCGCGCATCTCAGGAGTGGGACGGCGAAAGCTGGACCGCTACGGGGCGGATGTGCTGGCACTCTGCGCCGGTGAGGACCCCGCGGAGGGGCCCGAGGAGGCATCCGAAGGCGCCGCGGAAAACTCGTCGGAAAAATAGTTTGCGTGTGTGGAGCACAGCCCCATAGCCTTCACAAGCAACGGAGACAACGGAATCTTCCGGAATCCGATGGATCCGTGCTGTACTTGAACACCCTGGAACGGGATTTCCCGGTCCACCGAGACGCCGAGAGGAGGCGAGCCCAGTGATCAGCTTCATCGAGACCAACAAAATGACCGATCTCTCGGTCGTCGCCACCTGCACCCTCGGCTCCTCGCTCCTGGGCACCGGTCTGTCCGGCTTCGGCCGCCTTTCCGGTTCCCCGGCCGCGCGCCCCGAGTCCCTCGCTGTGCTGACGCGCAGTGAGCGCACCGCGCGACCGACCGAGGCACCCGAGGTAGCGGCAACGGGGGCAGTGGCGAATGCCTTTGCCTTCGCGGCGGCGGCCAACGGTGCCGAATCCCGGAAGCAGTACCAGACGCAGCACGACATGTGGGCCTACCGCGGCCTCGAACCCTGGAGAGATCCAGCCTGATCGGCAGATCAGGTCGGCACCTTCCAGGGCCGCGGAACCCACACCGGGATCCGCGGCCCTTTTGTTTGCCCCACACGCCCGCCACCAGCGGGCCGAAACAGACGAGGAACACACACCGTGCAACTGCAGACGCACACCCCGTCCGTAGCCACCGACCTGATCCCTCCGCCCGACCCCCAGGAGAACGCCTTGCTGCCCCTCACCGAGCTCGACGACGAGATCGACCGTCTCGGCGCCGCCGTTCCGTGCCGCACCTACGACCCGGAGGTCTTCTTCGCCGAGTCGCCGGCCGACGTCGAGTACGCCAAGACGCTGTGCCAGAGCTGTCCGGTCCGCGAGGCCTGCCTCGCCGGCGCCAAGGACCGCCGTGAGCCGTGGGGCGTGTGGGGCGGAGAGCTCTTCGTCCAGGGCGTTGTGGTGCCCCGCAAGCGTCCGCGTGGCCGTCCGCGGAAGAACCCGGTCTCGGCATGACCACCACCGGCACAGGAACGATCGACCGTCCCGGTACCCGGGATCCCAAGAAGCAGGACCCCACGATGAATCCCACCCTCACCGACACCCCCGTCCCCGTGAACGCCGATGCGATCGAGTCGCGTCAGAACAGGAACCACGCCATGCAACTCATTCCAGAAGCCCTGGCGCGTGCGCATATGCATGAACGCCTGCGGGAGGCCGAGTCCGAACGCAGGGCGCACCGGCTCGCCACCGCGCGGCGTATGCAGCGGCGCGCCGAGCGTGCATCGCTGCGGGCCCGCCGCGCGCTGGCCATCGCCGTGATGCAGTAAGGGACTGATGCAGTAACGGGGGTCTGCATCGCGTGCACGGGGTCCGTCCGACAAGGGCGGGCCCCGTGCGGCGTTGTGTCCCGGTTGATGCCCTCCACGGGGATATCGTCGGATGGTGGAACAGCAGACGCATGGACAGCACCCCGAGCACCGGGCGGAGTTGAACGGCGACCACACCGTGTGTGCCGGCTGTGGCGCAATCGCCCAGGGCCCGCCGCCGACCTGGACCTGCTCGGTCGAGAACGGCGAGCGCCGCTACTTCTGCGAGACCTGCGCGCGGGAGAACATCCGGGCCATCGAGGGGCGCCTGGACTCCAGCTGGTGGTGAGCGCCCGTGCAGCCCGCCGGCCGGGCCGCGAGCTCAGGCCGGGCCTTCCCCGCCGGCCTCCTCGGTGACCTCCTCCGCCACGAACCCGGGCAGCCATGCCTCCAGCTCGTCCCGCAGCCGTACCGTCGCCCTCAGCTGGCACAGCACCCCGATCGTGCTCAGGCTCACACGGTGGATCAGCAGATAGGACGGCGGCAGATTGAGTCGCTTGCCCAACTGGTGGGCGGGGGAGCGGGGGTCGCCGATCCTGGTCGCCTGATGGCGCATCCAGTCGCGGGTGAAGGTGAACTCCTCGGCCTGCGCCGGTTCGATGATCGGCACCAGATAGTCCAGCACCGAGTCCGGGTCCAGCTCGATGGTCTCCTTGACGAAGCCCTCCTCGCACAGCAGCCGGTAGACCGCGTCCGCCTCGCCGTCCAGCGTCATCCGTAGCGAGGTGCCGATGGTCGGCGGCAGGCCCTCGGGCAGCCGGTCGACGGTGCCGAAGTCCAGCACCCCCAGCCGCCAGCGGTCGGCGGGACCGTCCGGGGCGCCCCCGGACAGCAGCCGGAAGTTGCCCGGGTGCGGGTCGGCGTGCAGCAGGCCCGTGCGGGCGGGCCCGGAGAACAGGAACCGCGCCAGTAGCTGTCCGGCCCGGTCCCGCTGCTCCTGGGTGCCGTCCGTGATCACCTCCGACAGCGGTACGCCCTCCAGCCACTCCGTCACCAGCACCTGGTCGCTCTGGTGGACGACGGCCGGGACGACCACGTCCGGGTCGTCGGCGAACTCCTCCGCATGGGCCTGCTGGGCCTCGGCCTCCAGGGCGTAGTCCAGCTCCTCCGAGACCCGGTCGCGCAGCTCGGTGATCAGCGGCTTGATGTCCATCCCCGGGATCAGCGGGCCCAGCAGCCGCGCGAACCGGCTCAGCTGGGCCAGATCCGACAGCAGCGCCTGGCCCGCCCCCGGGTACTGCACCTTGACGGCCACCTCCCGGCCGTCGTGCCACACCGCCCGGTGCACCTGCCCGATGGACGCCGCCGCCGACGGTTTGTCCTCGAACTCCTCGAACAGCTCCCGCCAGTCGGCACCGAGCCGCTCGGCCAGTACGGCGTGCACGGTGCTGGTCGGCATCGGGGGCGCCGCTTCCTGCAGCTTCGTCAGCGCCGCGCGGTAGGGCCCGGCGATCTCCTCCGGCAGCGCCGATTCGAACACCGACAGGGCCTGCCCGAACTTCATCGCGCCGCCCTTGAGCTCGCCGAGCACCTTGAAGAGCTGCTCGGCGGTGCGCTGTTGCAGCTCCCGCCCGACGATCTCGGCGGATCGTCCCCCTATCCGCTTGCCCAGGCTCCAGGTGGCGCGGCCGGCGAACCCCAGCGGCAGCGCGGCCAGCTTGGCGGTGCGGGTGACCGCCTTGCGGGGAAGATCAGACATGCGCCCCTCCAACTCACACTGTCCCCTACCGGGGTTACTCCGTCATTGTGGCGTCTCGGGTTCGAGTATCCGAGGTGCCGGCCGCAACCGAAGAAGCGGCGGCACCGCAGCCGCACCCGGGATGCGGCTCGATCGTCGTCGTACGCAGCTGCCCGCACGGCAGCACACACTCCATCCGTGCCCCGGTGCACGGCGGCGGTTCGCCGTCCAGAAACGTCAGTGCCTGTACGGCGGCGAGCCCGGCGACCGTCGCGGCCAGCGCCGTGTCACAGGCGGGCACCGTCCGCGAGGCCCGCCCCGACCGCCACTGCGCCAGCAGCCGCGGCCAGGCCGGCTCCGCCTCCGTACGCCGCAGCTCATCGCAGCGCGCGCACGCCGAACTCCCCGGCAGCACCAACGGCCCCACCACACCCGTGCCCTCGACCACCCCGGCGTAAAGATGCGGGATGCCGGCCGTCATCAGCGACTCGGACAGGACCGGGTCGGGCGCGTATGCGGCGAGGCCGTCGCGCGGGGCGAGCACCACCAGGGACAGCCCCGGCTCGCCGGCCTCGCTGACCGGGACCCGCGGCCGCGGGGCGCGGCTCCACGGGGAGGACTGCCGCACCAGCCGCCGCGCGCAGGCATCGCGCCGCTCGCCGATCCGCTCGGCGCCGAGCCCGCCCGGTGTGACGTCCCCCGGCGCGACCGTGCCGCCGTCCAGCACCTCCATCCTTCCGATGCCCGCGGCCGAGAGCTGCGCCGCCACCGCGGCGCCCACCCGGCCCGACCCCCGTACCCGCGCTCGCACACCGCGGCGCGCCCCTATCCGCCCCATTGCGCCCGCCGCTTCGGGATGCCGTACCGACAGCGACGCCAGATCCGGCCGCAGCCGCTCCAGCGCCGGGCCGTCCGCCCGCACCGCCTCGGCCGCCGGGCCGCCCGCCGCGGGGGCCTCCAGGAGCCCGGCCGCGCCGAGGCGTTCGACCACGCCGCGCGCCCGCCCGGGCCGCAGATCCAGCGACCGTGCGGCCGCGTCCAGCTGCCGCATGCTGCGCGTACCGTCGATCATGTCGAGGAAGCACCCGGTCGCCGTGTCGACCGGGCCCACCTCCTTCGCATGGGCCGGTGCCACGCCGAACCGCACCGTCTCCCGGTCCCGCCAGCCGCGCCGCAGCGCGGGCTTGAGCATCGGATACATGATCCGCCCCCCGTCGTCCCGCCGTTCGTCGTCCGGCTCCCAGCATGCGGTAGCGCAGACGGTCGTGGGAGTTGTCCACAGGCTGCCGGGTCCCGCGTCGCCGAGGTTGTCCACAGGCTCGGGTGCGGGGCGGACGCGGTGCACGCCATGGAGTGGATCGGTGGTGAACCGTCCGGCGGGCGGGACGTCGCGCGGCGCCAGCGGGTAACGTCGGGCGCGTGCCCGCCGATCCTTCCGCCCGCGGCGCCGGAGAGACGCCCCTGCGCCGCGCCGCAGACACCCCGCGCGGGACCGCCGCGAGCCCGAAGAGCGGTGGTGCGCGGACGCGAGCGGTCGAAGTGCGCCGCAGTTCGCGGCGGCGCCGGACGGTCTCGGCGTATCGCGAGGGCGACCGTACGGTGGTGCTGATCCCGGCCCGGATGTCCGAGGCGGAGGAACAGCGCTGGGTCACCGTCATGCTGGACAAGCTCGCCGCCCAGGAGAGCAAGCGGATGCTGGGCGACGGCGATCTCGCCGAACGGGCCGGGCGGCTGTCCGGGCAGTTCCTCGGGGGCCGGGCGCACCCCGCCTCCGTGCGCTGGGTGACCAACCAGAACACCCGCTGGGGCTCGTGCACCCCGGCCGAGGGCAGCATCCGTCTGTCGCACCGTTTGCAGGGCATGCCGGAGTACGTCATCGACTACGTCCTGCTGCACGAACTCGCCCATCTCCTCGTGCCCGGCCACGGCCCCGAGTTCTGGCGGCTGCTGGAGTCGTATCCGCGGACCGAACGCGCCCGCGGCTATCTCGAAGGCGTGGTCGCGGCCGACAGATTGCCGCATTTGCCCGCTGCGCGCCGTGAATAACGGCCGTACCGGGCGGTTTTGCCCGTGCCCTGCCATCGCCGCATGTCAGCGCCAGCGGTTAGCCTGGCGCGTGACGAACTCACAGCCGGGAGCGGGGGACGGTCGTAACGTATGGCCAGGGAATTCCAGCGCGGCCACAAGGCCAGGATCAGTGATCTGACGGCGGGGACGGATCTGTACGTCGGCGTGCACATCGCCGGCCCCGGCCTGACCTTCGACATCAGCTGCTTCGGCCTGGACGCCGACGAACGGCTCTCCGACGACCGGTACTTCGTCTTCTTCAACCAGCCCAAGTCGCCCGAGGAGTCCATCCAGCTGCTCGGCGCGCAGGCCGGCGACGCCGAGTCCTTCCGGGTCACCCTCGACAAGATCCCGCCGCACATCCGGAAGCTGTCCTTCACCGCGGCGCTCGACGGGCCCGGCCAGGTCTCCCAGATCGGCCCGGGCCACATCCGCATCGTGGCCGGCGGCGAGGAGGTCGCCCGCTACCCCTTCAACGGCAGCGAGTTCAGCACCGAACGCGCCGTCATGCTGGGCGACTTCTACCTCAAGGACGTCTGGCGGTTCGCCGCCGTCGGCCAGGGCTTCGATGGCGGCCTGGAGGCGCTGCTGAAGAACTTCGGCGGCGAGGTCCTCGAAGAGGAGCAGGAGCAGCCGCAGCCGCCCGCCCAGGCCCAGCAGGTGCCCGGTTTCGCGCCCCCGGCCGGTCCGGCCGCCGCGCCCGCCCCCTCCTTCGCACCTCCGGCGGCGGCCGCTCAGGCCCCGCCCGCCCCTTCGGCCCCCGCTCCGGCCGCTCCCGTACCCGTACCGCCGCCGCCCGCGCCCGACTTCGGCGCGCCCCAGGGCGCGCCCCCGGCCGCCCCGCAGCCCCCGCCGCTGCCCCCACAGCCGGCCGCCCCTCAGGTGCACAGCGCGCCGACCATCGCCGCGCCCCTGGTCCCGCCCGGTGGTTCCGTCCCACCGCCTCCGGGTGCGCCCGGAGTGCCCGGAGGCCACGTCCCGCCGCCCCCGGGCGTGCCCGGACAGCAGCCCTACGGCCAGCCCGCACCCGGCGGTTACCCGGGCCGGCCGGCCCCGCAGGCGCCCCCGTACGGCCAACCGGTCCCGGGCCAGGCCCCGTACGGGCAGCCCGCCCCCGGGCAGCCCGCCCCCTACGGCCAGGCGGCCCCGGGCGGGCCCGCGCCCTACGGGCAGCCCGGCCAGGCCCCCGCCGTCCCCCAGGGCGCCGGCCTGGGCGTCGTGCTGGACAAGTACAAGGAAGCGCCCAACGGCCGGCGCTGGACCCCGCAGAACGCCAAGCTGATCCGCGCCGACCTCGGCGTCGACGGCCGACCGGTGCTCGCCAAACAGGGCAGCATGGTGCTCTACCAGGGCAAGGTCGACTTCGGCTACAAGGGCGCCGGGTTCCGCGGCCGGATCACCGGCAACGCCACCGGCCAGGAGATGCAGCTGATGCGCTGCACCGGCCAGGGCCAGGTGTTCTTCGCCGAGAACGGCGCCCATGTCCACCCCATCGAGCTCGAGGGCGAAGCCCTCTGCGTCTCCGCCGACAACGTCCTCGCCTTCGACGAGTCGCTCCAGTACGAGGTCCGCCGCATCGAGGGCCACAGCATTCCCGGCGGCGCGCTGTTCACCATGCTCTTCCAGGGCACCGGCACCCTCGTCGTCAAGACCGACGGCACCCCCGTCGTGCTGCCGGTCACCCCGACCACCTTCGCCGACGCCAACGCCGTCGTGGCCTGGTCCGCCGGCTCCCAGGTGATCATCTCCAGCCAGGTGAGCGTGCGCCGGCACGCCTATCCGGGACACTCCGGCGAGGCCGTGAACCTCCAGTTCCGCGGCGCGCCCGGCAACTTCATCGTCGTCCAGCCCTACGAGGTCTGAGGGAGCCCGCCACCATGACCCAGCAGCAGCTCTCGGGCTACGCCCCGACCCCGCCCGCCGCCCGTATGGAGAACCACGGCAGCCGCATGGTGAAGATCGCCATGCAGAGCGGCCAGGACGTCTTCGCCCGCACCGGCTCGATGGTCGCCTACGAAGGCTTCGTCCAGTACGAGCCCAGCCCGCCCGCCGTGCGCCAGATGGCCTCCCAGTGGCTCACCGGCGAGGGCGCCCCGCTGATGAAGTGCTCCGGCGACGGCCTGCTCTTCCTCGCCGACTACGGTGCCGACGTGGTCTGCATCAACCTCAACGACGAGGCGCTCTCCGTCAACGGCACCAACATCCTCGCCTTCGACGCGCACCTCCAGTGGGGCGTGCAGCGGGTCAAGGGGATGGCCAAGTTCGCCGGCCAGGGCCTGTTCAACGTCGGCATCTCCGGTACCGGTTGGGTCGCGCTGACCTCCCGGGGCACGCCCATCGTGGTCGACTGCGGCCGTGGTGAGGACGAGACGTTCGTGGACCCGGACGCCCTCGTCGCCTGGTCCACCCACCTGAAGATGAAGGGCAGGAGCAGCTTCAAGGCGTCCTCCCTGATCGGGCGCGGCAGCGGCGAGGCCTACCAACTGGCCTTCTCCGGCCAGGGCTTCGTCGTCGTCCAGCCCAGCGAGGACAGCACCGACCGGCTCCGGGCCCGGGGCTGAGGGGGAGACCGAAACCGCCATGCAGAGTCCGCTTTTCGCCTTCACCGAGGCGCAGACCGAGGACCGCTACGCCCTGCAGAACAAGCAGATGCTGCGGGTCTCCCTCACCGGCCATGACGACCTCCTCGCCCGTAAGGGCTCGATGGTCGCCTACCAGGGGCTGCTCGAATTCGAGGGCAACTACCAGACGCAGGGCCAGCAGCGGGCCCGCGCCATGTCCGGCGAGGGCCTGGACCTGATGCGGGTCTCCGGGCAGGGCACGGTCTATCTGGCCAACCTCGCCCAGCACGTCCACGTCGTCGACGTCGACCACCAGGGGCTGACCGTCGACAGCAGCTACGTCCTGGCGCTGGACTCCCATCTCCACTGGGACGTCGTCTCCATCGACAGCCAGTACGGCATCTCCGGCACCGGCAAATACCAGCTCCACATCTCCGGGCAGGGCAAGGTCGTGCTGATGACCTCCGGCCAGCCGCTGATGCTGGAGGTCACGCCCGACAAATACGTCAACGCCGACGCGGACGCGGTGGTCGCCTGGTCCAGCTCGCTGCGGGTGCAGATGCAGGCGCAGACGCACTCATCCGGGGTGTGGCGGCGCCGGGGCAACACCGGCGAGGGCTGGGAGCTCAGCTTCCTCGGCCAGGGCTATGCGCTGGTGCAGCCCAGCGAGCTGCTGCCGCCGCAGAACGCCGCGATCGGCTCCGGGCTGGCCGCCCAGTTCGGCATGGGCCAGCAGGGCGCCCACGGCGCCAACCAGGGCAACATCTTCACCAACTGACGTACGTCAGACGGGTATCACGGCGCCCGTCCCGGGAAGGGGCGGGCGCCGGACGCGTAAGGCCGCTGCGGTCTACAGGAGCGCGCGGGTGCGCTCCACCAGGCGCACCACCGACGCATCGGCGACGCCGGGCACCTCGTCGTACGCGAACCAGCGCACGTCCAGTGACTCGTCGCTGATCGCCGGCACCGCGTCCGCGGGCGCCAAAGCGGCGTACTGGACGTCCAGATGCCAGGCGCAGGGCGTGTGATGGCGGTCCAGCCGCACCGGCCCGCCGGGCAGCAGCGTCAGCCCCTGCGCGATCCCGGACTCCTCGCGCGCCTCGCGCAGCGCCGCGTCCGCCAGGCTCGCGTCCTCGGGCTCGCAGTGGCCGCCCATCTGGAGCCACATCTTCAGCTTGCGGTGCAGCGTCAGCAGCACCCGGCCGCCCGCCGGATCGATCACCAGCGCGCTCGCGGTGAGGTGCCCGTCCTTGCAGGGCTTCCACATGCCGTCCTGATGGGCGGCGAGGTGATCGAGATACGTCAGCCGCAGCCGGTCCTGCTCCTGCGATGGCGCGGGCCACTCCTTGAGCACCCGCGCCGCGTCCTCGCGCAGCCTCACGTGTCGCCGTCCGCCTTGTCGTCTCCGGGGGCCTTGTCATCGCCCGTGGTGCCCTCTGCGGGCTTGGAAAGATCCGGCTTGCCGCCGCTCGCGGCCTCGCCCAGCATCTTGTCGAGCTCGGAGAAGTCCGGGTGCTCGTGGTGCACAAAGGCGTCCGGGTCGTCCAGATCGGCCGCCGTCGGCAGCATGTCCGGGTGCGCCCACAGGCCGTCGCGGCCCTCCAGGCCACGGGCGTCCGTCAGCAGGGCCCACAGCCGCGAGGCGTCGCGCAGGCGCCGCGGACGCAGCTGGAGACCGATCAGCGTGGAGAAGGTCTGCTCGGCCGGGCCGCCGCTCGCCCGGCGGCGCCGCAGCGTCTCGCGCAGCTTGTCGGCCGACGGCAGATGCGGTGCGGCGGCGGCGTGCACCACCGCGTCCACCCAGCCCTCCACCAGCGCCAGCGCGGTCTCCAGCCGGGCCAGCGCGGCCTTCTGCTCCGGGGTGTCCTCGGGCTGGAACATGCCCTGCTGCAAGGCGTTCTGCAGCTCCTCGGGATGCTGCGGGTCGATCTGGCCGACCACGTCCTCCAGCTTGGTCGTATCGACCTTGATGCCGCGCGCATAGCCCTCGACGGCACCGAACAGATGCGAGCGCAGCCACGGCACATGCGCGAACAGCCGCTGGTGGGCGGCCTCCCGCAGCGCCAGATACAGCCGCACCTCCTCCTCGGGGACGCCCAGGCCCTCGCCGAACCTGGCGATGTTCCCCGGCAGCAGCGCGGCCTTGCCGGACGGACCCAGCGGCAGCCCGATGTCCGTCGAGCCGACGACCTCACCGGCCAGCACGCCGAGCGCCTGCCCGATCTGGGTGCCGAACATCGCGCCGCCCATGGAGCGCATCATCCCCAACAGCGGGCCCGCCATGGCCTGCATCTCGCCGGGCAGCACATCGCCCATGGCCGCCCCGACACGCTCGGCGAGCGGGTTGACCAGGTCCTTCCACACCGGCAGGGTCTCCTCGACCCATTCCGCGCGGCTCCAGGCCACCACCGACCCCGACCCCGACGGCAGCGACGTCACGCCGTCCAGCCACAGGTCCGCCAGTCGTACGGCCTCCTCGACGGCGGACCGCTCGCCCGGCGACAGGCTCGCGTCCTTGCTGCCGTCCTCGGCGCCCTGCGCGACGGTCTGCCGCGCGATGTCCTTGGCCATCTCCCAGTTCACCGGGCCGCCCTCGTAGGAGAGCATCTGCCCGAGCTTCTGGAAGGCGGCGCCCAGGTCGCCAGGGTTCATCTCGCCGCCGGGGCCGCCCATGCCGCCGAAGAGCGCCGCGAACGGATTGTCCGCGCCGCCGCTCCCGCCGCCGAACCCGAACGGGTTCGCGGGGCCCTGGCTACCTCCCTGGCCGCCCTTCTGCTTGCCGTTGTCGCCGTCCTCCGGCTCCTCCGGCGGAAGGCCGAATCCAAATGGGGTGTCACTCACGGGTTTCCTCGGCTCGTAGGGCCACCGGCACGTGCCGACGGCGGCTGCCCGACATTCCTCTCCAGCGTAGGGCCTGGCCCGTGGATCAAGGCGGGCCTTGATCACCGGCCGGGCGCCGGACACTGCACCCGCTTACGGGTTCGGTGCTTCACCGGAGCGGTGCCTGCGGCAGGATGGACAGCACCTGGTACGTACGCGTCATCCGCGTACGTACTGAATTCAACCGCTGGAGACGCCCGGTGAGTTCCCCAGATCCGACCGTTCGCGCAGCGCGAAACGCTGCGGCCCAGGCCGAGCCGGCAGGAGGCGGCGCAGGCGGCGCCCGCGACCGGCCGCTGCGCCGCCCCGTCGTGGCCGTCACCGGAGCCGCCTCCGGGGTCGGCGCGCTGCTCACCCATGCCCTGGTGGCATCCGACGAGATCAAACAGGTCGTGGCCATCGACGAGCGGCGCGGTGACATCGCCGAGGCCCACTGGCACGTCCTGGACGTCCGCGACCCGGCCATCGCCGACAAACTCCGCGGCGCCGACGTCGTCGTCCACCTGGCCATCGATCTCGACCTGGAGACCGACGCCGCCGCCCGCACCGCCTACAACGTGCGCGGCACCCAGACCGTCCTGACCGCCGCGGCTGCGGCCGGTGTGCACCGGGTGGTGCTGTGCACCTCCGCCATGGTCTACGGGGCGTTGCCCGACAACGATGTTCCGCTGGCCGAGGACGCCGAACTGCGGGCCACCGCGGACGCCACCGGCGTCGGCGACCTCCTGGAGATCGAGGACCTCGCACGCCGCGCGCCCCGCGCACACCCGGGCCTGAACGTCACGGTCGTGCGCCCTACCGTCCTGGTGGGCGGCACCGACACCGCCCTGACCCGTTATTTCGAGTCGCCCCGCCTCCTGGTGGTGGCCGGATCCCGCCCCGCCTGGCAGTTCTGCCATGTCGAGGACCTGGTCGGCGCCCTGGAGTACGCCGCCCTGGAGAAGGTCGACGGCGAGCTGGCGGTGGGCTGCGACGGCTGGCTGGAGCAGGAGGAGGTCGAGGAGCTGTCCGGGATCCGGCGGATGGAACTGCCGTCCTCGGTGGCCCTGGGCGCCGCCGCCCGGCTGCACCGCATCGGGCTGACGCCGTCGCCCGCCGGGGACCTCGCGTACACCATGCACCCCTGGGTGGTCAGCGGCAGCCGGCTGCACGAGGCGGGCTGGCGGCCGAAGTGGACCAACGAGGAGGTGCTGGCCGAGCTCCTGGAGGAGGTCGCCGGACGGCACACCGTCGCGGGCCGCCGCCTGGGCCGCAAGGACGCCACCGCCGCCGGTGCGGCCGGCGCCACCGTCGCCCTCCTGGGCACCGCCGCCCTGGTCCGCCGCGCCCGCAAGGCCCGCCGCCGCATCTGACCCGCGGCGGGCCCGCGCGGCCGGTGCAGGCCGCGCAGTCCGTGCGATCCGTCCGGCCCGGCCGGGGCGGCGGGCTGTACGAGCCTCCATACGCCGGCCCGGACCACCGGTGGAATCGGCCATTTCCCGGTGCGCCTCCGGTACGGCACGATGGGACCATGCCAGCCGACGTCTCCCGCCCTCGCCCCGACCACCCCGGCGAGCAGGCCGCCGCGGACCCTATCCGCCTCCTTGCGATCCGGGAGTCCGCGCTGTCCGTGGACGAGGTCTTCGCGGCCGTCGGGGACGCCGCGTCCGGTGGCACGGCGCTGTTCGTCGGAACGGTCCGGTCGCACGACGGCGGTGCGGACGTCGAGGGGCTCGGCTACTCTGCGCACCCCTCGGCCGAGGCGGAGATGCGGCGCATAGCCGAGAAGGTGGCCGCCGACTACCCCGTACGGGCGCTGGCGGCGATACACCGAGTGGGTGAACTGGCCATCGGCGATCTCGCGGTCGTCGTCGCCGTCTCCTGCCCGCACCGGGCCGAGGCGTTCGAGGCGTGTCGCAGGCTGATCGACGACCTCAAACACCAGGTTCCCATCTGGAAGCACCAGACGTTCACCGATGGTGCAGAGGAGTGGGTAGGGGTTTAAAGGGGGCCGCACAAGCGCCGCGACACCGTTGCTCCGGTTGCGTAACCCGCCCCCTGGCGTAAGCGTTGACCTATCGGATGGTTAATCTGCTAATCGTCGATTGCGGTCGTACAAGGGGTTGGGAGGTCACTGTGGGTGCGCTCCTGTGGTTGCTGGTTCCGGTTCTCGCCGCGCTCGCGGCCACGGTGTGGAGCACCTGGACCCAGCGCAACAGCCGCAAGTCGGGGGACGGCGCGGAGCTCGCGGGCTATGCCCGGTTCCGCGAGGCGATGGAGCGTGAGCATTCCGCTTCCGACCCCGCCTCGGACGTCGCCTGACCCCACCCGGCATACGCAGCAGCAACGGCCGGATCCCCTCGTCCCCCAACGGCTGGCCCCGCGGGCCGGTTGTCATACCCGTCCCGTACTGTCGTTCCATGCCACGCCGCCTCGCGACGCTTCTCGCCTCGACCCTGATGCTGATCGCGCTGCTGATCGCCGGGGTGCTGATCCCCGTGCCGTACTCCGAGATGTCACCGGGGCCGACGGTCAACACCCTCGGTGACCATGACGGAGCGCCGGTGCTGCAGATCTCCGGGCGCAGGACGTACCAGCCGACCGGTCATCTCAACATGACCACGGTCCGGGTCACCGGCCCCGACTACCGGATGAACGCCTTCGAGGCGTTCCTCGGCTGGCTGGGCCACGACAGCACGGTGGTGCCGCACAAGACGCTGTACCCCGAGGGGCAGACGGCCGAGCAGGCCGACCAGGAGAACGCCGAGGAGTTCAGCCAGTCCCAGGAGAGCGCCAAGGTCGCGGCGCTGGGGCAGCTGCACATCCCGGTCCAGAGCCAGACGGTGGTGGCCTCCGTCATGAAGGACAAGCCGGCCGACGGAAAGCTGCACGCGGGCGATGTGATCAAGGCGGTCGACGGCAAGCCGGTGCGGACGTACGGCGATGTCGCCAAGCTCGTCACCCGCCACAAGCCCGGTGAGAAGACGGTCTTCACGGTCATCCCCGCCAAGGTGGCCGCCGCCGCGGAGAAGCAGGGCAAGAAGCCCGCGGGCGGTCAGGAGCAGGTCACCGTCGCCACGACGAAGGCGGACAACGGACGGGCCGTCGTGGGCATCCAGGCCGGGGTGGACCACATATTCCCGTTCCCCATCGACATCAAGCTGGCCGATGTCGGCGGGCCCAGCGCGGGGCTGATGTTCGCGCTCGGCATCGTCGACAAGCTCACCCCTGGGAACATGACCGGCGGCAGGTTCGTGGCCGGTACGGGCACGATCGACGACAAGGGGACGGTCGGGCCCATCGGCGGCATCTCGATGAAGACGGTCGGCGCGCGGGCCAAGGGTGCCCAGTTCTTCCTGACGCCTAAGGAGAACTGCGCGGCCGCCGCCAAGGACACCCCCGAGGGCCTGACCCTGGTCAAGGTCGGCACGATAGGCGACGCCGTCAAGGCGCTCGAAAAGATCAGCACGGGGCACACCGCCGGCCTGCCGAGCTGCAGCCCGGCAGGCCGTTCGTAGGGCGTGGCCCGGGGGCTGACCGTAGGTCCCCTCGGGTCCTACGCCTCGAAGGTGGCGGCCAGTGCCTCCGCGAGGCCCGGTACGAGTGCGGAGCCGGTGAGGACCTCGGAGGTGGAGTCCTTCTCGCGCAGCCGCAGCGCCGATTCCCGCTTGCCGTCGCGCAGCACGGCCACCGTCATCCGCACCTCCTGGCGGTCGGGGTGCTCGGCGACCCAGGCGGCCAGCTGCTTCTCGTCCATGCCCTCGGGCACGGAGTCCTCGGCGGACGGCGGCAGCATCAGCCGCTCGACGGTCAGCGCGCAGCCGGTGACCGCGTCGGGCCAGGCGATGGTGGCGAGGAACTCGTCCAGCGGGGCGCCGGCCGGGATCTCGTCCTGCTCTACGGGGGTCAGCGAGGCGGTGGTGGAGTCGTCGATGCCCAGCTGCGCGGCGAGCGAGGGCTCCTGCGCGCGCAGCTTGGCGGTGTCGACGAGGGCGAACAGTCGGGCGGGCTGGTCCCAGCCGAGCCCGGCGGCGTACTCGTCGATCTCGAGTACCGCGCGGGTCAGCGGGTCGCCGGCGAGGGGGGTGCCGTCAACGGGGAGGTTGCTCATGCTCCACATCGTGCCTTGTCCGTCACCGAAATCGGGAACTGGGTAAAGCCTTCGTAAGTTGCCTTACTGGGTCCTAGTATCGCCGGGCCTGTTCCACACAACAGCGAACTTCGAGGTGCGTACCTTGGCTTTCCAGATGCCGGACCGCGGCTCAGGCCCCTCCGGGCCACGGATCAGAGTCGGCCGACCGTCCCGGCGGGCGAGGACCCTCCTGATGACGTTGGGCGCCTTGGCCGTGCTGGCCATGCTCTTCGTGATGTTCTCGGGGTTCTGGACCGACTGGCTCTGGTACCGCTCGGTCCATTACTCCTCGGTCTTCACCACGACCCTGTGGACCAAGATCGGCCTGTTCTTCGCCTTCGGTGCCGTCATGGCGCTGGCCGTCGGCATCAACATCTGGCTGGCGCACCGGCTGCGGCCGCCGCTGAGCGCGATGTCCGTGGAGCAGCAGAGCCTGGACCGCTACCGGATGAGCATCGCACCCTTCAAGAAGTGGGCGCTGATCGTGGTCACGGCGGTGATCGGGCTGATCTCGGGCGCCTCCGCGTCCGGTGAGTGGCGGACCTGGCTTCAATGGGTCAATGGCGTGCAATTCGGGCAAAAGGATCCGCAGTTCGGGATGGACGTGGCGTTCTACGTCTTCGACCTGCCGTGGTACCGCTTCCTGCTCAGCTTCGGTTTCGCCGGCGCGGTCCTGTGTCTGGTCGCCGCGGCCCTGACGCACTACCTCTACGGCGGGCTGCGGCTGACGAGCCCGGGCTCGCGCGCCACCGCCGCCGCGACCGGCCATCTGTCGGTGCTGCTGGGCCTGTTCGTCTCGCTCAAGGCCGTCGCCTACTGGCTCGACCGCTACGGCCTGGCGGTCAAGTCCAGCGGTCTGCGCTCGGCGGACAACTGGACCGGGCTGCGCTACGTCGACGCCCATGCCTATCTCCCGGCGAAGACCATCCTGTTCTTCATCGCGGCGATCTGCGCAATGCTGTTCTTCGCGACCCTGTGGCGCCGCACCTGGCAGCTGCCGGTGATCGGCTTCGGCCTGATGGTGCTCTCGGCCGTCCTGATCGGCGGGCTGTATCCGGCGATCGTGCAGAAGTTCCAGGTGCAGCCCAACGAGGCCAGCAAGGAAGCCCCGTACATCAAGCAGAACATCAAGGCGACCCGGGACGCGTACGGCATCCAGGACTCCGAGGTCACCCCGTACAAGGGCAACTACAAGCCGGTCGGCAAGGACGACAGCCAGCGGCTGCGGGACGAGGCCGACACCACCGCCAGCATGCGGCTGCTGGACCCGAACGTGGTCTCGCCGGCCTTCCAGCAACAGCAGCAGGTGCGGGCGTTCTACCAGTTCCCCTCCACCCTGGACGTCGACCGCTACAAGGACAAGAACGGCGACGAGCAGGACACCGTCATCGGTCTGCGCGAGCTGAACATCGCCGGTATCCCCGACCACAACTGGATCAACGACCACTTCAAGTACACCCACGGCTACGGTGCGGTCGCCGCCAAGGGCACCGAGACCGACTCCGGCGGCGGACCGGACTACACCGAGTCGGACCTGCCGTCCAAGGGACAGCTCGGCCGCTACGAGCAGCGGGTGTACTACGGCGAGAAGACCACCCAGTACTCCATCGTCGGCGGGCCCCAGAAGGAACTGGACTACTCCGACGACACCGGTGAGAAGAGCTACCGCTACACCGGCAAGAGCGGGGTGAACCTCGCCAATCCGATCAACCGCGCCGCGTACGCGGTGGCGTTCGGGGAGCCGCAGATCCTCTACTCCGGTGCCATCGGCGACGGTTCGCGGATCCTCTACAACCGCACGCCCAAGGAGCGGGTCGAGGCGGTCGCCCCCTGGCTGACCATCGACGGCGACGCCTATCCGGCGGTGATCAACGGCCGGATCCAGTGGATCGTGGACGCCTACACCACCAGCAACGGCTACCCGTACGCCTCGCGCACCACCCTCGGGGACACCACCGCCGACTCGCTCACCGACGGGCAGCGCGCGGTCGTCGCCCAGCAGAACCAGGTCAACTACATCCGCAACTCCGTCAAGGCGACGGTCGACGCCTACGACGGCTCGGTCAAGCTCTACCAGTGGGACACCAAGGACCCGGTCCTCAAGACCTGGATGAAGTCCTTCCCCGGGACGGTCAAGAAGAAGTCCGACATCAGCCCCCAGCTCAAGGAGCATCTGCGCTACCCGCAGGACCTGTTCAAGGTGCAGCGCCAGCTGCTGACCACCTACCACGTCACCGACCCGGGGACCTTCTACTCCGGTTCGGAGCGCTGGCAGGTGCCCAGCGACCCGACGACCAAGTCGGGCAACGCCGTACCGCCGTACTACCTGAGCATGAAGATGCCGGACCAGAAGGACCAGGCGTTCTCGCTGACGACGACCTTCACGCCCAACAAGAAGGACAACCTCGGCGCGTTCATGGCCGTCGACGCCAATGCGACGAGCCCCGACTACGGCCGGATCCGGCTGCTGAAACTGCCCGCACAGACACCGGTGCCCGGACCGAAGCTCGCACAGTCGAAGTTCAACTCCGACCCGACGATCGCCAATGAGCTCAACATCCTCAAGCGCGGCGATTCGGAGATCGAGTACGGCAACCTGCTGACCGTGCCGCTCGGCGGCGGGCTGCTGTACGTCGAACCGGTCTACCTGCGCGGCGCGGGCACCAACTACCCGCTGCTGAAGAAGGTGTTGGTCAGCTACGGCGACAGCAAGCCGGTCCTGGAGGACTCCCTCGGGGACGCGCTGAACGTCGTCTTCGGCAAGAAGGCGCCCAGTACGGGCACCAATCCGCCGGGCGGTGGGACCGGCCAGCAGCCGCCGGCCAACCAGACCGTCCAACAGGCCCTCAACGACGCCGAGAAGGCTTACGACGAGGGCGAGAAGGCCCTTGAGCGCAGGGACTTGACCGCTTACGACGCGGCGAAGAAGAAGCTCAAGGCGGCCCTGGACCGGGCAGCGAAGGCGTCCCAGGAGGCCAAGCCGTCCGGCAAGGGCGGCGCCTCGGGCGGCTGAGCCGTCCCGCGTCAACTGTGGTGCCTGCGGCCGCCGGTGGACCTGACCGGCGGCCGTACGGCTGCACGGGTGAAAGAGCAGGGTGAATGGCCGGGAGAAACCGGGTCAGACCCCGCACCGGTCGCGTGATAGCGTGGAGTGCACAACGGCGCGGGGTGGAGCAGCTCGGTAGCTCGCTGGGCTCATAACCCAGAGGTCGCAGGTTCAAATCCTGTCCCCGCTACTGAAGATGAAGGCCCGGATCTCAGGATCCGGGCCTTCGTCATGCGTGTTGTGTGCCGTCGGTCGGTGCCGGTCAAGGTCGCGTCGAACGCCCGATGTGGCGAACCTGTGTGCTTGAGTTTGACAAGTCGCCGTGTCGGGAAGTCGACAAACCGCTGAAGTGACCTCACTGGCTGCGGTATACCAGGTGTACGCGGGTTTCAGGTGGTGCGACGATGGCGGTTATGGGGGACAAGGCAAGGTTGTTGGAGACGGACCGGTTTGTGCATGCGCCCGACGACGGGCGCGAACCCGAGCTGCCGATGGACGCGATGGAGGCCGCGGAGGCCGCCGAGGCATCCGAGGCGGTCACCGAGTCCGGCCACCGCCGGGCCGCAGAGGCGGGCGACACCGCCGCGATGAGCGCGCTCGGCGCGCTGCTGCTGCGCCGCGGGGACCTGGACGGCGCCGAGCCGCATCTGCGCTCCGCCGCCGCGGCCGGCGACCGCGCCGCGGCCAACAACCTCGGCGTCCTGCTCCACCAGCGCGGCTACGCCGACGAGGCCGCCGGCTGGTGGCGGATCGCCGCCGTCGCCGGTTCCGCGGCCGCCGCCCACGCCATCGGCCGCCACTACCGCGAACGTGGCGACGAACCCGCCGCCGAGTACTGGCTGCGCCAGTCCGCCGAATCCGGCCACTGCCTGGGCGCCTACGCCCTCGCCGACCTGCTGGAGCACCGCGGCGACATCGGCGCCGAACGCTGGTTCCGCGCCGCCGCCGAACGCGGCCACCGCGAGGCCGCCTACCGCGTCGCCCGCATCATCGAGGACGGCCGCGACAACGACCGCCAGACGGTCCCCGCCTACGGGGAGTTGACCCGCCAGGCCGAGGCCGAGCAGTGGTACCGCCAGGCCGCCGCCCGCGGGCACCGCCGGGCGGCGCTCCAGCTGGGTGCGCTCCTGGAGGACCGCGGCGACATCCAGGAGGCGGGCCGGTGGTACCTGTCCGCCGCCAAGGACGGCGAGGCCCGCGCCGCCTGCGCGCTGGGCTTCCTGCTGCGCGACGCCGGGGACGAGGAGAGCGCCGCCGAATGGTGGCGCCGGGCCGCCCAGGACGGCGACGGCAACGCCGCCAATGCCCTGGGCGCACTCCACGCCGACCGCGGCGAGCTCCAGACCGCCGAGCGCTGGTACCGCGTCGCGCTGGACGCCGGCGACGTCAACGGCGCCTACAACATCGGCCTGCTGTGCGCCGAGCAGGGCCGCGCCGAGGGCGGCGAGCAGTGGTACCGCCGCGCCGCTTACGCCGGGCACCGCGAAGCCGCCAACGCCCTGGCGATCCTGCTGCTCCAGAGGGGAGACGCGGCGGGCGCCGAGCCGTGGTTCTCCAAGGCGGCCGAGGCCGGCAGCGTGGACGCCGCCTTCAACCTCGGCATCCTGTTCGCCGGGCGCGGCGAGGAGCGCACCGCACACGCCTGGTACGAGCGGGCCGCGGCGGCCGGGCACACCGAGGCGGCGCTGCAAGTGGCCATCGTGCAGCTGCGCGACGGTGAACTCCAGGACGCCGAGCGCAATCTGCGCTGTGCGGCCGGCGGCGGCAGCGCGGAGGCGGCCTTCCGGCTCGCGGACCTGCTCGACCGCAGGGCCGCGGCGGCGGGCGAGGGGCTGGCGGACAGCGAGCGGACCGCGGACGACGAGAGCATCCAGTGGTACGAACGCGCCGCCCGCCAGGGGCACCGCCGGGCCCAGGTCCGGGTCGGCATGTTCTCGGCGGCCCAGGGCGATGTCGTCGAGGCCGCCTCCTGGTACCGCGCCGCGGCCGAGGCCGGCAGCCGTAACGGCGCCTTCAACCTCGGGCTGCTGCTGGCCCGCGAGGGCAGCCTCCCCGAGGCCGCGCTGTGGTGGGAGAAGGCCGCCCGGGACGGACACGGTCGCGCCGCGCTGCGCCTGGCCCTGCTCGCGGCCCGGCGCGGTGCGCTCGCGGAGGCGCAGGGCTGGTGTGCCCGCGCCGTCGAAGTGGGCCCGCCCGAGGTCGCCGAGCGGGCGGCCCGGCTGCGAGCCGCCCTCCAGGAGGAGCTCAGCGCTTGACCGGGAACCGACTGGGGGCCGCTGCCGGGGTCCACGGGGGTAACGGGGAAGGGATTTGCACCGGTCGTCGGCTGGGGGTTAAGGTAAAGCCACAACGACGCGGGGTGGAGCAGCTCGGTAGCTCGCTGGGCTCATAACCCAGAGGTCGCAGGTTCAAATCCTGTCCCCGCTACTGAAGGGCAAGGGCCCGGATTCCTTGAGAATCCGGGCCCTTGTCGTGTTTCCGATGCCGTGGAAGCGCCGACCGGCCGCCTCCACGCACGGCCTCGCGGGCGGGCCGGACGCGCGGGACGGCGGTCAGGCGTGGTGGCCGCTACAGGTGGGGCACAGGCCCCGGTAGGTGACCGTGACCTCGGAGACCTCGAAGCCGTAGCGCTCCGGCTCGGGCAGCGCGCTGAGCGGGTCGCCCTGGAGATGGACGTCGCGGATCGTGCCGCAGCGCGAGCAGACCAGATGCTGGTGGTCGTGGTGGGCATTGGGGTCGTAGCGCTTGGCCCGGCCGTCCGTGCTCACCTCGAGCACCTCGCCGAGCGAGACCAGCTCGCCCAGCGTGTTGTAGACCGTGGCGCGGGAGATCTCGGGGAGCCGCTCGGTCGCCAGGGCGTGCACCTCGTCGGCCGTGTAGTGGACGTGGTCCCCGTCGAGGACCTCGGCGACGACGCGTCGCTGCGCGGTCAGCCGCCAGCCGCGTCCCCGGAGCCGTTCCAGCAGGTCACTCATGCCAATCACCTATCAGTCAGATACAGCCCAGGGTACCAGCGGCCGGTCCATCACCGGATCAGGTATGAGTTTCGGGTGCTTCTTGACTTAGACAATGTCCAATGTAGGATCGGCAACGGCGCAAGCCAAGGGACAGGTGGAGATCACTTCAGGAGGCGCACGTGTCGGTAGACAGCAGCACCGGACCGCTGACCACGGAGACCGGAGCTCCGGTCGCGGACAACCAGAACAGCGAAGCGGCAGGCGTCGGCGGCCCCGGTCTGATCCAGGACCAGCTCCTGATCGAGAAGCTCGCCCACTTCAACCGCGAGCGCATCCCGGAGCGCATCGTGCACGCCCGCGGCGCTGGCGCGTACGGCACCTTCACGGTGACCGCGGACGTCACCCGCTACACCCGCGCCGCGTTCCTCTCCGAGGTCGGCAAGCAGACCGAGACGTTCCTGCGCTTCTCCACGGTCGCGGGCAACCTCGGTGCCGCCGACGCGGTGCGCGACCCGCGCGGCTTCGCGCTGAAGTTCTACACCGAAGAGGGCAACTACGACCTCGTCGGCAACAACACCCCGGTGTTCTTCATCAAGGACGCCATCAAGTTCCCCGACTTCATCCACACCCAGAAGCGCGACCCGTACACCGGCTCCCAGGAGGCGGACAACGTCTGGGACTTCTGGGGTCTGTCGCCCGAGTCCACCCACCAGGTCACCTGGCTGTTCGGCGACCGCGGCATCCCCGCCTCGTACCGCCACATGAACGGCTACGGCTCGCACACCTTCCAGTGGAACAACGAGGCGGGCGAGGTCTTCTGGGTCAAGTACCACTTCAAGACCGACCAGGGCATCAAGAACCTCACCCAGGACGAGGCCAACACTCTCGCCGGTGAGGACCCCGACAGCCACCAGCGCGACCTGCGCGAGTCCATCGAGCGCGGCGATTTCCCGACCTGGACCGTGCAGGTGCAGATCATGCCCGCGGCCGAGGCGGCGAACTACCGCTTCAACCCGTTCGACCTGACCAAGGTCTGGCCGCACGAGGACTACCCGCCGATCGAGATCGGCAAGCTGGAGCTCAACCGCAACCCGCAGAACATCTTCGCCGAGGTCGAGCAGTCGATCTTCTCCCCGCACCACTTCGTGCCGGGCATCGGCCCGTCGCCCGACAAGATGCTCCAGGGCCGCCTCTTCGCCTACGGGGACGCCCACCGCTACCGCGTCGGTATCAACGCCGACCACCTGCCGGTCAACCGCCCGCACGCCACCGAGGCGCGCACCCACGGCCGCGACGGTGCGCTCTACGACGGCCGCCACGCAGGCCAGAAGAACTACGAGCCCAACAGCTTCGGCGGCCCCGCCCAGACCGGCCGGCCGCTGTGGGTCTCCGCCGCGGTCACCGGCGCCACCGGTGAGCACGCCGCGCCCTCGCACGCCGAGGACAACGACTTCGTCCAGGCCGGAAACCTCTACCGCCTGCTGGCGGAGGACGAGAAGGAGCGCCTGATCAACAACCTGGCGGGCTTCATCGCCAAGGTCTCGCGCGACGACATAGCCCAGCGCGCGATCGAGAACTTCCGCAAGGCGGATGCGGACTACGGCAAGCGGCTGGAAGCTGCGGTCCAGGCCCTGCGCGGCTAGCGCTGCCCCCCTTTGCGCCTAAACCGGCGCCGCTCTCGCGGAGGTGGTTGGCCGCTGTGGGGGTTGCTCAATTGTCGCTGCCGTAAAGGCGGAGAGGCCGGATGCCGATGGGCTCCGGCCTCTTCGTGCTGCCCTGCCGGCCGACGGGCCGGTGCTTGACCCGTGCCGGCCGGGGCCTCAGGCCAGTATCGGGTTGCCCCGCTCCGGCACCGTCGAGCGGCAGCGCATGATGTCGCGTACGGAGACGACGCCGACCGGTTCGCGGTCGTCCAGCACGATCAGATGGCGGAAGCCGCCGCGCACCATGGCGTCCGCGGCATCGTCGAGAGTCCAGTCCGGCGCGGCGAAGACCACATCGGACGTGGTGTGCATCTGGGCGGTCTCCCGGTCGGGATTCTCGCCCGCGCCGAGGGAATTGAGGATGTCGCGCTCGGTGAGAATGCCGAGGCCGCTGGTGTCGGTGTCGAGGACGACCGCCGCGCCGACCCGGCGGGCCGCCATCAGCTGTGCGGCCTGGCGGAGGGTGTGAGCGGGCCCGATGGTGAGGACCACCGTGCTCATGGCGTCTTTGACGAACATGGGCATGGAGTGGAGCCACCTCCTTGGTGCATGTGCCTTGCGAACGGATTCACAAGTTCACAAACGGGTGGATTCTCATGTTCACATGCCGAGCCCGACTCAACAAGGTCCCACAAGGGGCATATGTGGGACGCCTGTCCGAAGACTCGTCCCTGCGCAGGTGGGCGGCGGACCGGTACCGAACGGCCGCCCACGGACACCGACTCGGTCGCCGGCGTCAGTCGCCGATATACGTCAGCAGATCCTCGTGCAGCAGCCCGTTGGACGCCGCCGCATTGCCGCTGTGCGGGCCCGTCCTGCCGTCCAGGCCGGTGAACCGCCCGCCCGCCTCCTCGACGATCACCGCACAGGCCGCCATGTCCCACAGCGACAGCTCCGGCTCGGCACAGATGTCCACCGAGCCCTCGGCGACCATCATGTACGGCCAGAAGTCGCCGTAGGCCCGGGTGCGCCAGCAGTCCCGGCTCAGATCGAGGAAACCGGGCAGCTTGCCGCGCTCCTCCCAACCGGTCAGCGAGGAGTACGCGAACGACGCGTCCTGGATGCGGCCGACCCGGGAGACCGCCAGCCGGCTGGCGGAGGTCAGGCTGCGGCCCGTGAAGGCGCCCAGGTCCTTGGCGGCCCACCAGCGGCGGTTGAGGGCCGGCGCGGAGACGATGCCGACCACCGGGCGGTCGCCGCCCTCGCCGCGCTCCATCAGGGCGATCAGGGTGGCCCAGACCGGGACCCCGCGCACATAGTTCTTCGTCCCGTCGATCGGATCGATGATCCAGCGGCGCGGTCCGGCGCCCTCGCTGCCGAATTCCTCGCCGAGCACCGCATCGCGCGGCCGGGCCCGCTGGAGCTGGCCGCGGATCAGCTCCTCGGCGGACTTGTCCGCCTCGCTCACCGGCGTCATGTCCGGCTTGGTCTCGACCTTGAGGTCGAGGGCCTTGAACCGCTCCATGGTGGCGGCGTCGGCGGCGTCCGCGAGGACATGGCCGAGGCGGAGATCATCGTGATAGTCGGGCATGAGCGAACAGTATCCACTGCCATGGGCGGGAGCCACCTGGCCATGCCCGGGCCGCGCACGGGTCATTCCACTGGCCGCGTCGGCGCCGGCGTACGGCCCGCACCAGGGGGCCGGACGTCCCCTGTGGCGACCCTTGACAGCCCCTGGCGCCACGTCAATTCTGTGCGCCACACGGCCATTTGGGCCACCGGCAGGGGAGGCGACGGATGCCCGCTGCGCGCGAGAGCTTGCTGGACGCCGCGTATACGGCGCTGACGCGACGGGCCTGGGCCGATGTCCGCATGGTGGACGTCGCGGCCGCGGCCGGCGTCTCCCGGCAGACCCTCTACAACGAGTTCGGCACCAAGGAGGGGCTGGCCCGCGCGCTCGTACGGCGGGAGACCGACAGCTATCTGGCCGGCGTCGAACGGGCACTGACCCGTCGCCCCGCCGCCGGTCCGGGCGGCGACGCGGCCGGCCGCGTGGTGGCCGCGGCCGCCTGGACGCTCCGTACCGCACGGACGAACCCGCTGGTCAGGGCCGCTTTGACAGGCTGCTGGAACGACCGGCTGCCGCTCGCCCCACCACCGGCCCCCGCCGACCTGGTCGGCCGCTTCTGCGACTGCGCCGTCACCGCCCTGGAGCCGGACTGGCCCGAGGAGGAACTTCCCGCCCTGGGCACCGCCTGCGAAACCGCCGCCCGGCTGACCCTGTCCTGCGTGGTGGCCCCGGCGGAAACCTCCGACCGCAGCGGCCCCGAGGCGGTGGCACGGCTGGTGCGGGGCGCGTTCATCCGGGTGGGGGAGCGGGAGTGGGGGAAGGGGCGGTGACCCTTAGGGGGTAATCGAACGGATCCCCTAGGGGGTGCGGGCGCCCCTTGCAGGCCACAACGCCGGGGGCGGGGGCGGTGTTCCCGGGGAGGCGTGCTCAAGGGAGTGGAAACGGGGCGGTGTTCTGCAGGGGGGCGGGAACCCGGTGGTGTTCTGCAGGGGGCGGGGACCGGGCGGCGTTCAGTAGGGGGCGGGGACCGGACGGTGTTCTGCAGGGGGTGGGGACCGGGCGGCGTTCAGTAGGGAGTGAGAACGGGGCGGCGTTCTGTACGGAGTGGAGACGAGGCGTTTGCCGCGGATGGCGGGTCGGAGGCGGGGCGCCCGGCCCCATGACTGCCGGCAGGCCGCGGCTCGTGGTTCGGGTCAGTGGGCCGAGCCCGAGAGTTGGAGGCCGATGATGCCGATGATGACCAGGGTGATGGAGACCAGTTTGAGGGTCGAGACCACGTCGCCCAGGAAGACCATCCCGTAGATCGCGGTGCCGGCGGCGCCGATGCCCGTCCATACGGCGTAGGCCGGACCGACGTCGAGGCGGCGCAGGGCCAGGGTCAGCAGGCCGAAGCTGCCCAGGGCGAACGCGGCGAAGGCGATGGTGGGGAAGAGGCGGGTGAAGCCGTGGGAGAGCTTGAGGCAGACGGCGAAACCGGTCTCCAGAACTCCCGCCACCACCACCAGCAGCCACGCCATGTCCCATTGCCTCCGTCAGGTCGACGACCGCTTCGGCCCGTTGACGCCGAATGGCCCGCCCATCGGCCTGCCCCTCGGTCCGCCTCGCTGCGATTATGCAGTTGCCCCGGACGGGCGGCAGGGGAATCGCGCGATCAGTCGCCCTCGCGTCGCTCCCGGGTGGCGAGCAGCCGGCGCAGCGAGTAGAGGCGGGCCGGGTCGGCGTGGCCGTCGGCGACCCAGGCGTCCAGGGCGCAGTCCGGTTCGTCGTGGCTACAGGCGCGCGGACAGCCGTCGGTGCCCGGATCCAGGTCGGGGAAGGCGTGGATGACGCGGGACGGGTCGATATGGGCCAGGCCGAAGGAGCGGACGCCCGGGGTGTCGATGACCCAGCCCGAGCCGCCGGGGAGCGGCAGGGCCAGCGCCGAGGTGGTGGTGTGGCGCCCGCGGCCGGTGACCGCGTTGACATGGCCGGTGGCCCGGCGGCGCTCCGGGACGAGCGCGTTGACCAGGGTGGTCTTGCCCACCCCGGAGTGCCCGACGAACGCCGTCATACGGTCCGTCAGGTGTTCCCGGACCCGCTCGGCGGCGCCGCCGTCGGCGAGTTCGTCGCGGTTGGTGACGACATAGGGGACGCCGAGGGCGCCGTAGGACTCCAACAGGGCGTCGGCGGACGCCAGATCGGACTTGGTCAGCACCAGCAGCGGGTCCAGCCCCGCGTCGTACGCGGCGACCAGGCAGCGGTCGATCAGCCGGGGGCGCGGCTCGGGGTCGGCGAGCGCGGTGACGATGGCCAACTGGTCGGCGTTGGCGACCACCACCCGCTCGAAGGGGTCGTCGTCGTCGGCCGTACGGCGCAGCGTCGAGGTGCGCGCCTCGACCCGGACGATGCGGGCCAGGGTGTCCTTGGCGCCGGACAGATCGCCGACGACGGCGACCCGGTCGCCGACCACCGCGCTCTTGCGGCCCAGCTCGCGGGCCTTCATCGCGGTGACCGTGCGGCCGTCGATCAGGCATGTCAGGCGGCCGCGGTCGACGGTCAGGACCAGGCCCTCGGCCGCGTCCTCGTGCTTGGGCCGGATGTTGGTACGGGGACGGTTGCCCTTGCGGTTGGGGCGGACGCGGACGTCGTCCTCATCGGGGTTCTTGCCGTAGCGGCGCATGACGGCCGGATCCCTCAGGCTCTCCGGGCGGGCGCGGCCGACGGGTCGAGCATCCCGGTCCACATCGCCGGGAAGTCGGGCAGGGTCTTGCCGGTGGTGGCGACGTTCTCCACCTCGACGCCCTCGACCGCCAGGCCGATGACGGCCGCGGCGGTGGCCAGCCGGTGGTCCTCGTAGGTGTGGAAGATCCCGCCGTGCAGCGCCCGCGGGCGGATGTGCAGTCCGTCGGCGGTCTCGGTGACGTCGCCGCCCAGCTCGTTGAGCTCCTTGGTCAGGGCCGCCAGCCGGTCGGTCTCGTGGAGGCGCAGATGGGCGACGCCGCGCAGGGTGGAGGGGGAGTCGGCCAGGGCGGCGACGGCGGCGATGCCCGGGGTCAGCTCGCCGACCTCGCTCAGGTCGACGTCGATGCCGTGGATCTTTCCGCCGCCGGTGAAGGTCAGACCGTGGTCGGTCAGCTCGCAGGAGCCGCCCATGGCGGTGAAGATCTCGCGCAGCGCGTCACCGGGCTGGGTGGTGTGCTCGGGCCAGTCCGGGATGGTGACCCGGCCGCCGGTCACCAGGGCGGCGGCCAGGAACGGCTGGGCGTTGGAGAGGTCGGGCTCGACGACCAGGTCGCGGCCGAGCAGCGCGCCCGGGGTGACCCGCCAGACGTTCGGCTCGCCGCCCGCCTCGGGGGTGTCGACCTGCGCGCCGACGCTGCGCAGCATGTCGACGGTCATCCGGATGTGCGGCATGGACGGCAGCGCCGCGCCCACGTGCCGGACCTCGACGCCCTGGTTGAAACGCGGGGCGGACAGCAGCAGGGCGCTGACGAACTGGGAGGACGAGGATGCGTCGATCTCGACCGCGCCGCCCTCGACGGCGCCGCCGCCGAAGACCGTCATCGGCAGCGCGCCGCGGCCGTCGTCGTCGATCCGGGCGCCCAGGACGCGTAGCGCGTCGATGACACCGTCCAGCGGTCGCTCGTAGGAGCGGGGGTCGCCGTCGAAGCGGATGGGGCCGTCGGCCAGGGCGGCGACCGGCGGCAGGAAACGCATGACCGTTCCGGCATTGCCGACGTCGAC
This sequence comes from Streptomyces gilvosporeus, assembly GCF_002082195.1. Classification (GTDB taxonomy): domain Bacteria; phylum Actinomycetota; class Actinomycetes; order Streptomycetales; family Streptomycetaceae; genus Streptomyces; species Streptomyces gilvosporeus. Next base: position 6,012,058 of record NZ_CP020569.1, read on the forward strand.
GGTGGCCGGGCCGTGCAGGCCCGCCGGGATGATCCGCCATGCCTCGCCGCCGCCGGGCAGCGCGTCGGCGCCCGCCGAGCCGGCGGAGCTGGAGGAGGCGGTCTCCTCGATGCCGACGCCCAGGGTGCGCAGCGCCTCGGCCATCAGCAGGGTGTCGCGCGAGCGCAGCGGGCGGCGCAGCCAGCCGGGCTCGGAGGACAGGGCGGCCAGGACCAGACCGCGGTTGGTGACCGATTTGGACCCGGGCACGGTGACGGTGGCGTCGACGGCCCCCGGGGCGACGGGGGCGGGCCACAGGGCGGGGAGTGCGGGGCTGTCGGTCATGCCCTTACTTTAATGGCTGGGCAAGAGTGCCGATCTTGATCAAAAGTGGCGCAAAGCGTCGCAACATCGGGGAAACATGGCGCTGGTAGTGCGCCCCGGTGCCACGGGAGCGGAGACGGCCGGGCCGCCGAGCGCCTCATATGCCGAGCATCCAGCGCCCGCCGCCCATCAGGGAGCACAGCGTCACCACGTGGAAGAAGCCGAGCCACACGCCGGCCGGGACGTGGGTGAGCCGGGCCAGCTGGTCCGGATCGGAGTCCCCGGGGCCGCCCCGGCGCCGCTTGCCCATCAGCTCGAACGGCGGACGCACGCCGCCCAGCAGCAGGAACCACACCACCGCATACGCGAACGCCGCCTGGACGTACGGCGTGGTCAGCAAGGAGACGAGGAGGAAGGCGGCGCCGGCCAGGACGACGGTGAGGACCCCGTAGGCGTTGCGGATCATGATCAGCATGGCGACGAGCAGTGCGGTGGCGCCCCACAGCAGCGCCGTGATGTGCCCGGCGGCCAGCAGCGCGGCGCCCGCCAGGCCCAGCAGCGAGGGGGCGGTGTAGCCGGCCGCGGCGGTCAGCACCATGCCCGGTCCGGTCGGCTTGCCGCGCGAGACGGTCAGCCCCGAGGTGTCCGAGTGCAGCCGTATGCCTTGCAGGCGGCGGCCGGTCAGCAGCGCGACCAGCCCGTGCCCGCCCTCGTGCGCGATGGTGACGGCGTTGCGTGACAGTCGCCACAGGGAGTGCGGGACGACGGCGCCCAGCGCCAGCACTCCGGTGGCGATCACCAGCCAGAGGGACGGGTCCGGCTGGACCCCCACGACCCGGTCCCAGATATCCGTGATGTGGTCGGTCTGCATGTCTCCCCTTCGTGTGGCATGGCAGTGTGGCATGCATGTGCGGTAGGTATGCAGCCAGTCGTGGCCCCGAGGAACTGGTGGGGGCGTTCGGCGTCCAGCAGTGGGAGGCGCGCGAGACCCTGGCACCCAGCTGGAACGTCGCCCCCACGGCCCGGGTGCACGCGGTGCTGGAGCGGCCGGTCAAGGGCGAGGCGGCCGCGGCCTTCCCGCCGGGGCCGGTGCGGCAGCTGCGCGCGCTGCGGTGGGGGCTGGTCCCGTCGTGGGCGAAGTCACCCGAGGGCGCCGCGAAGATGATCAACGCGCGGTCCGAGACGCTCCACGAGAAGCCGTCGTTCCGGGCCGCCTTCGCCGCCCGCCGGTGCCTGCTGCCCGGTGACGGCTACTTCGAGTGGGTCACCGCGGCCGCCGAGCGGCAGCTGGAGGAGCAGGGCAGGAAGAAGCGGCCCCGTAAGCAGCCGTACTTCGTCACACCCGCCGACGGGTCGGTGATGGCGATGGCCGGGCTGTACGAGTTCTGGCGCGACCCGACGCTGCCGCCCGACCATCCGGAGGCGTGGTGGGTGACCTGCACGGTCGTCACCACGGACGCCGAGACCACCCCGCTGGCCGGGGCCGCCGGAGGCGAGGGCCCGCAGTCGCTGGCCGACATCCACCCCCGTATGCCGCTGGTGCTCACCCCCGACCGCTGGGACGCCTGGCTCGACCCGGCCCGTACGGACCCGGACGACCTGCGCACGCTGCTGGAGCCGCCGCCCGCCGGAATGATGCGGGCCCACCCCGTTCCCACGGAGGTCAGCAACGTGCGCAACAACGGGCCCGAGCTGCTGACGGAGCTCGCCGCCCCCGAGGTCGGCACGCTGTTCTGAGGCCGGGCCGGGGCAGGATGGACATATGAGCACGAGGGCGAACGAGAGCGAGACGGTCGCGACGCCGGCGGGCGACGCGCGGATCACCTGGTACCGCGAGGAGACGCCGGCGCGGGCCGTGGTGGCCGTCGGGCACGGCGCCGGCGGCGGAATCGAGGCCCGCGATCTGCGGGCGCTGGCCGCCGCGCTGCCCGCCCGCGGCTACACGGTGGCGCTGGTCGAGCAGCCGTGGCGGGTGGCCGGGAAGAAGGTGGCGCCCGCACCCCGGACCCTGGACACCGCCTGGACGGCGCTGTGGCCCGCCCTGGAGAAGCCGGGCCTGCCGGTGGTGGCGGGCGGCCGCAGCGCCGGCGCCCGGGTCGCCTGCCGCACCGCCCGCGAACTGGGCGCCCACGCCGTCCTGGCCCTGAGCTTCCCGCTGCACCCGCCGGGGAAGCCGGAGAAGTCCCGCGCGGACGAGCTGACCGGCGCCGGGGTGCCCACCCTGGTCGTCCAGGGCGGCCGCGACCCCTTCGGCCGGCCCGCGGAGTTCCCGCCGGGGACCACGCTGACCGAGGTCGCTCACGGTGACCACGGGTTCGCGGTGCCGAAGTCGGCGGGGATCGGCGAGGCGGAGTCGATGGCCGGGCTCGCCGACGCCGTGACGGGGTGGCTGGACGGCATGTTCGGCTGAGCGCGCGTCGGGGCCCCGCCCGCACGGACGGCCCAGTCCGCGAAATCACCTCGCCGGCCGGGAATGCCGTGCCGGCCGCGGCTGTTGTGCCAGGCGTGGGGAACACGTCCGCCGCGCACACCGCACGAGAAATGGGAGTCCGCCGCATGGGAATCGCTTGCCCGGCCCGCTCGGTCGCCGACCTGCCGTGGTCGCAGATGCAGGTGGCGCAGCCCGCCCTGGCTGGAGCGGCGGCAGCACCGGATCGTCGTCTATTCTCCGATTCACGGGGGTCCGCATCCGGATCCGCGACGCTGCTGGAGGAGGTGGGTCCGGTCACCGGCACCGACGCAGGGGGGACCGACGGCACGGCCGAGGAGACCGCGGGCCGACGGGAGAGCGACGCCGAGCGCGCCTTGCGCTTCGAGCGGGATGCACTGGTCTTCCTCGACCAGATGTACTCCGCCGCGCTGCGCATGACCCGCAATCCGGCCGATGCGGAGGACCTGGTGCAGGAGACCTATGCCAAGGCGTATGCGTCCTTCCACCAGTTCCGGGAGGGCACCAACCTCAAGGCGTGGATGTACCGCATCCTCACGAACACTTTCATCAACTCCTACCGCAAGAAGCAGCGGGAGCCGCAGCGCAGCGCCGCCGACGAGATCGAGGACTGGCAGCTGGCGCGCGCCGAGTCGCATATGTCCACCGGGCTCCAGTCCGCCGAGTCCCAGGCGCTCGACCACCTTCCCGACTCGGATGTGAAGGCCGCACTCCAGGCGATTCCGGAGGAATTCCGTATCGCGGTCTATCTCGCGGACGTCGAGGGCTTTGCGTACAAGGAGATCGCGGACATCATGGGGACACCCATCGGCACGGTGATGTCCCGTCTGCACCGCGGCCGCCGCCAGTTGCGCGGCATGCTGGAGGATTACGCCCGTGAACGCGGGCTGGTCCCCGCGGGTGCGACGGCCGCGGATCCGCAGGCCGCGCGGACGTCTCAGTCGCACGACCGGAAAGGCTCGGGATCATGAGCTGCGGAGATCCGCACGAGAAGGACTGCTCCGAGGTCCTTGATCACCTCTATGAGTATCTCGACCGGGAGATGCCCGCAGGGGAGTGCGCGGAATTCCAGGTGCATCTGGACGAATGCTCCCCGTGCCTGGAGAAGTACGGGCTCGAACAGGCCGTCAAGAAGCTGGTCAAGCGCTGCTGCGGCCATGACGACGTGCCCACCGACCTGCGTTCCAAGGTCATGGGCCGGATCGATCTGATCCGTGCCGGGGAGGCCGTGCCGGAGGTCAGCGTGCTCGACCAGGCCCGGCACGAGCAGGCGCAGGCCGAGAAGGCCGCGCAGGAGCAGCGGGCCGAGGCCGCGGGCTCCGACGCCGCGGGTTCCTGACCGCCCGCACCGCACGGGCGCGGCCGATGCACATCTCGGCGCCGCGCGGGCGGAGTTGACCACGACATCACCCCAAGGGGTGAGGGGCGAGGCGATTCGTCCCGTCCGGTCCGCCGATGCGCCTTCTGCGGCGCCCCGGCCCCTCTATCCTCTCCAACCCCAGTGCGCCACGGAGAGGGCGCACAAAGCGGGCTGCCCCCTGCTCCCTGCGAGCGCCGGGGGAGTGGGAGGAGGGCGCGATGCGGACGATTCCGGCGGCCGCGCGAGGGTTCATCGGCTGCGCCGCACTGGCCGCGGTGCTGTGCGCCGCCCCCGCCCTGCGGCTCGGTGCCGACGCCCCCTGGGCCGACGCCCTGGCCCTGACCGTCCTGTACGCGCTGTGCGAGCGGCTGCGCCCCGGCTGGGCCGGCCCCGTCCTGCTGGCCGCGGCCCTGCTGCTGCCGCCCCCGCTGGCCGCACTGACCGCCCTGCCGGGCGCGCTGACCGCCCCGGTCGAGGCCCCGGTCGCCGCCCGCCGTATCTGGCACGCCGCCGAACTCGCGCTGGCCTGCTGCGCGGCCGGCCGCCTCGCCGGTCTCCTGACCGCCGCCCTCGGCCACCACCCGCCGCGTGCCCCGTACTTCCCCGGCGCCCTGCTGACCGCCGCGGCCGCCGCCCTCGCCTTCTGCGCCGTACTCGCCGCACTCGACGGCGCCATCCTGATCGCCGCCGAACGCCGCCCGCCGCGTACCGCCTGGCGCGGACTGCTCGTCCCCGCCCTGGGGCCCTTCCTCGTGCACGGGGCGGCCGGGCTGATGACGGCGGTCCTGTGGCGCAGCGCGTACGGACCGCCGGCCGCCCTGCTGGTGCTGCTGCCGATGTACCTGTCGCGCTGGGTCTTCGCCCAGTACCACCGCGAACGCGCCGCCCACCAGGCCACCATCCGCGCCCTGGTGCAGGCCGTGGACCTCAAGGACCACTACACCCGCGGGCACAGCGAACGCGTCGGCCGGGCCTCGGCGATGATCGCCCGGGAGCTGGGCATGACCGAGCAGCGGCTGGAGGTCCTGCGCTTCGCCGGGATCCTGCACGACGTCGGCAAACTCGGCGTCCCCACCCGGCTGTTGCGCAAGGACGGACCCCTCACACCGCAGGAGCGCGCGGTGATCGAACTGCACCCCGAGTACGGCCACGAGATCGTCCGCGGCATCGGCTTCCTCGGCGAGGCGCGGGCGGCGGTGCTGCACCACCATGAACGGCTGGACGGCAGCGGCTACCCGTACGGACTGGTGGGCCACCGCATCCCCGAGGCCGCCCGGGTCGTGGCCGTCGCCGACGCCTTCGACGCGATGACCTCCACCCGTTCCTACCGCCGCGCCCGCCCCGTCGCGGCCGCCGTCGCCGAGCTGCGCCGCTGCGCCGGGACGCAGTTCGACCCGCGGATGGTCGCCGCGCTCGCCGCGGCGCTGGAGCGGGACGGCTGGCAGCCCGGCCTGGCGACGGCGGCGGCACCGTCCCCGTGCGGAAACGTCCCTCCTGACCTTGCCGACCGCCCCTCGCAAGCGGCCGACGGGCCCCCGAGAGCGACCGTGCCGCACCGCACCGCAGCGGCCGAGGACGGCGCCCCGTGACGGCTCCCGCGGGCGGCGGCGCGCCCCTCGTCGCGGCCGTCCACGGCGCCGCCGCCGTCCTCGCCGCCTGGAGCCTGGGCCGGACCCTGTGGGACGGCGTGGACCGGCCCGGCACGGCGCTGGCCTTCGGGGTGCTGATCGCCGCCGGTGAGCTGCTGCGCCTGGGGCCCGGCGAGCGGGAGAGCGCGCCCCTGGGGGCGGCCGGCGCGCTGGCCTACGCGCTGCTCGGCGAGGCCGGCGCCCGGCCCGCCGGCCACGGGCCGGCGCAGACCGTGTCCGTCGTCCTCGCGGCCGCCCTGGTGGGCCTCGTCCGGCCGCTCGCCCTCGGCCGGGACCGCACCCTCGACCACCTCGCCCGCCGGCTGCTCACCGCCGGATTCGCCGCCACCTGCTTCCAACCCCTCTACCACAGCGGCGCGTTGGCTCGCTGGGGCGCCGACGGCCCGCTGCGCGCCCCGCTCCTGGTCGCCCTGCTCGCGCTGACCGCGCTGTGCGATGCGGTGCTGACCGCCGCGCTCGCCCGCGCCCGTACCGGCTGGCCGTACGGACCGCTGCTGCGAGACGAGTTGCGGGCGCTGCCCGGTATCGGCTCGGCGATCTGTGCCACCGGCGTGGTGATCTCGCTCGCCACCGCCGTCGCCGGGCTGTGGGCGCTGCCGGTCTGTGCGCTGCCGCTGCTGCTGACCCAGTTCGCCTTCCGCCGCTTCGCCGCCGTACGCACCACCTACCGCCAGACCGTCGCCTCGCTGGCCCGGGCCACCGAGATCGCCGGCTGCACCCCGCCCGGCCATGCCCGCCGGGTGGCCGCGCTCGGCCGCGCGGTGGGCCGCGAACTGGGCCTGGGCGCAACGGACCTGGACATCCTCGAACACGCCGCGCTGCTGCACGACATCGGCCGCCTCTCGCTGCCCGACCCCCTCCCCGCCGGGTCCGCGGCCCCGCTGCCGCCCGACCGGCAGCGCCGGATCGCGCTGCTGGGCGGCGCCGTTGTCCGCCAGACCGGCGCCCCGCCCCAGGTCGCGGCGATCGTCGAACGGCAGGCGGATCCGTACCGCGACCAGCCGGTCACCGCCCGTATCGTGCGCACCGTCACCGCCTACGCCGACCTGGCACGGCAGACCGCGCCGCCCGGTGGCGCGCTGCGCGCCCTGGAGCGGCTGCGGCTGTCCACCGCCCACGACCACGACCCCCGCGTCGTCGAGGCGCTCGCCCGGGTCCTGGCCGCGGCCGGCGGGCGAAAATCCCGGGAAAACCAGGGAAACCAGAGGGTCGACGGGGTGTAACGCGGCGGCGGCGACGGCATCACTCAAGGTGGGAGCGCATGGCGGCCGGGCCGTCGGCGACCGCGGAACCCATGGGTAATGAGCGCCCCGTGACAGGGGCATGGTTGGATGCGAAGGAAGCCTCGAAGGACAGGCCCGGAGGCTTTTGGGGTTTCGGGGGATTGAGGGATCCGGCAGAAGGCAAGGAGCCGCAGGGGCCACGGCAATCGGGCTGAGTCCGGCGGCAATCTGTGGCAGGTTGTCGAGTGGGACCCCCGGCAGGTCCCGGGAGCCGCCCCGGCAGCGGTATCGAGAGCAACCAGCAGGCGGGAATCGTGAGGATCTTCGGCAAGGTACGGCATCGGCCCTCCGCCTCGTGGCGGCAGGCGACCGACCGCGCTTTCACGCTGATCGGCGACGGCCGTTACGACGACGCGGGGGCGCTGCTGACCCGCGCCGCGGACATGGAGCCGTGGCTGTCGGAGTCCTGGTTCAACCTCGCCCTGCTGCACAAGTTCCGCCACGACTGGGAGCAGGCCAGGGCCGCCGGACTGCGCGCCGTGGCCCTGCTCGACCGTGAGACCGGCGCCCCCGACTGGTGGAACGTCGGCATCGCCGCCACCGCCCTCCAGGACTGGCCGCTGGCCCGCCGCGCCTGGCAGGCGTACGGCCTGAAGGTCCCCGGCGAGGGCTCCCCGTCCGGTGAGCCGGTCGGGATGGCCCTGGGCAGCGCCGCGGTGCGGCTGTCCCCGGAGGGCGAGGCCGAGGTGGTCTGGGGCCGCCGGCTGGACCCGGCCCGTATCGAGGTGCTGTCCATCCCGCTGCCGTCCTCCGGGCGCCGCTGGGGCGAGGTCGTCCTGCACGACGGCGTCCCGCACGGCGAGCGGACCACCGCCGCCGGGGCCGCCTACCCCGTCTTCGACGAGATCGAGCTGTGGGCGCCCTCCCCGGTCCCCACCTGGGTGGTCCTCCTGGAGGCCGCCACCGAGGCCGACCGCGACGCCCTGGAGCGGCTGGCGGCCGATGCGGGCTTCGCCGCCGAGGACTGGTCCTCGTCGGTGCGTCTGCTGTGCCGTACGTGCTCCGAGAGCCGGATGCCCAGCGACGAGGGCGACGGCGAGCATCTCGACCCCCACGACCACAGCGAACCGGGCCACCCCGGCCCCCTGGGCCACCGCACCGCGGGCTCCGGTTCCCTGTGGGTCCCCGAGCGGGAATGCGGTATCGCGGCCCCCGCCGCCCTGGTGCGCGGCCTCCTGGACGGCTGGGTCGCCGACAGCCCGGACACCCGTGAATGGCGCGATCTTGAAGAGGTCTGCTGAGCGGCCGCCCCGCTCCCCGTAGGCTGTACGGCGACTCATCAGGGTTTTCAGGAAGGCATACGGCGGACATGGCGCAGCAGCCGGGGTTTGATCAGGACGGTGGCCAGCAGGTGGACGGGGAGTTCATCGACGATGTGACCGGTGCGGACGAGCGGGAGGCCGCGCACCGCGAGCGCGGCACCTCGCGGCCGATCACGGTCGTCGGCAACCCGGTGCTCCACCGGGAGTGCAAGGACGTCACCGCGTTCGACGACGAGCTCGCCCGGCTCATCGACGACATGTTCGCCAGCCAGCGCACCGCCGAGGGCGTGGGCCTGGCCGCCAACCAGATCGGCGTGGACCTGAAGGTCTTCGTCTACGACTGCATGGACGACCAGGGCGTACGGCACGTCGGCGCGGTCTGCAACCCGGTCCTGGACGAGCTGCCGGCCGAGCGCCGGGTGCTGGACGACTCCAACGAGGGCTGCCTGTCGGTGCCCGGCGCCTACGCCGAGCTGCCCCGCCCCGACTACGCCGTCGTCCGCGGCCAGGACGCCACCGGCGAGCCGATCGCCATCCAGGGCACCGGCTACTTCGCCCGCTGCCTCCAGCACGAGACCGACCACCTCAACGGCTACCTCTACATCGACCGGCTCTCCAAGCGCGACCGCAAGGACGCGCTCAAGCAGATGGCCGAGAAGGAGCCGCGCTACCCCGTCGTCGCCAACGACTGACGGAGCGGCCCGCGGACGGAGCGGGCCGCGCCGGTCCTCAGGACGCTTCCTGGTAGGCGGTCCAGACCCGGGGCGGAAGGGTCGTGCCCAGCCCCGTGTCCGGGCCGCCGACGCCGTTCATCGGCAGCAGCTGCGGGGCGCCCGGCTTGTTGCGGAACATGGTGATCGCGGTGGTCGGCTCGTCGCCGGACGCCAGGCCCTTGCCGAAGCCGCCGTCCGCACCCGGTGAGGGGCTCGCGGTGGCGCGCGGCGCCGGAACCTCGTCCGCCGGGAAGGCGGCGCCGGACGGACTGCCGACGAACCACGCCGACTTCATCCGGTCACCGGGCTCGCTGACGCCCGCCGCGACCGGCCGGCCGGCCGCCGCGCCCTCCGGAGCGCCCAGGACGCGCCAGCCCAGCCCCTGAAGGATCCCGGTCATCCGCTGGGCGACCCCCGCGTCCAGCACCCGCTCGGGATTCTTCCGGTCGAACCCCTCCACCGGCTTGCCGTCGACGGTCATCCTGGACACCGCGTACGGATCGGCGTGCAGCCCCCCGTTGGTGAAGGTGGTGTACGCGCTCGCCATCCGGATCGCGCTGGGCGCCGAGGTGCCGAGCGGGAACGTCGGCTCCAGCTGCGCCAGGCTCTCCTCGCGCAGCCCCGCGGCCGTCACCAGATCCCTGATCCGCTCCAGCCCGATCCGCTGCCCGGCCTGCACGAACGGCGGACTCTGCGCGGACATCAGGGCCTCGCGCAGCGCCTCGGTGTCGCGCTGGTCGTCCTCCGGAAGCGTCTCGCCGGCCCAGGCGTCGGACTGCTGCTGGAGCGAGGCCGCCAGGACGAACGGTTTGAACGTCGAGCCCGCCGGGACGGCGCCGGTGTCGGCGTTGTTGCTGAAATGCCGGGTGGCATCCGCGCCCCCGTACAGCGCCACGATCGCGCCGTCCTTGGGACGGACCGACGCCGCGCCGAATTCCACGAAGGTGTCGGCGCTCCGCTTCTTCGGATCGATGGCCTGCTGACGGACGTCGGTGACCGCCTTCTCCAGCCGCTGGGTGAGCTTTTTGTCGAAGGTGGTGTGAATGCGGTAGCCGCCGCGCGCCAGATCCTTGTCGGTCAGCCCCGTACTGCTCTGGATGAACTTGTTGGCCACGTCGACGAGATACCCGATCTGGCCGGCCTGGCTGGTGGGTTTCGCCAGCGCCCGGGGCTCGGGGAACTTCGTGTACCTTGCGCGCTCCTGCTTGCTCATCATGCCGAGGCTGACCTGCCGGTCGAGTATCCATTTCCAACGCGCCACCGCCCGCTGGTGGTTGGCCTTGCTCAGCGACGGGTCGTACTGCTCGGACCCCTTCAGCAGCGCGGCCAGCAGCGCGCCCTGGCTCGGGTTCAGGCGCTCGGCGTCGATGCCGTAATAGGCGTGCGCGGCCGCCTGGATACCGTTCGAACTCCGGCCGAACCAGCTGGTGTTGAGATAACCGCGCAGAATATCCCGCTTCGACTTCTGGTTGCTCACCTTCAGCGAGATGATGAATTCCTTCGCCTTGCGGGTGACCGTCTGGTCCTGCGAGAGATAGGTGTTCTTCACATACTGCTGGGTGATGGTGGAACCGCCCTGGGTGTCCTCACCGGACATCATGTTCACCACCGCCCGGCCGATTCCCTGGAGGGAGACGCCGGAATCGGAGTAGAAGGTGGCGTTCTCCGCGGCGATGACGGCGTGCTCGACGGAATCGGGGACCTTGTCGAGGGTGACGTTCTGCCGGTTGACGGCGCCGACGCTGACCATCTGACTGCCGTCCGCCCAGTAGTAGATGGAGGCTTCCTGGGCGGCCAGTTCGTTCTCGTTGGGGATGTCGACGGTGACGTAGACGACGGCGAACAGCGCCGCCAGGCCACCGAGAGCGGACCCGAAGGTGCCCAGCAGCAGCTTCCACGACGGCAGCCAGCGCCGCAGCCCCACTCGCCCCCGGCGCGGATAGTCGATGACCCGGCGCCACGGCAGGCCGCGCACCGTCTTCCTCAGCCCCTTCATATCTCCGTAGACAGTACGGAACAGCAGGCCGGTTGCCGTTCCGGCCGCCCGCTCACAGGATGCTCATAATCGGCGGGCGGCCGGAATGCGTCACGTCCGGAACCCGGGCGTGGGGAACCCGGCGTCTAGAACTCGTCGTCGAAGGAGACCGAGCCCTCCACGGCGACCTGGTAGGCCGAGGCCCGCCGCTCGAAGAAGTTGGTCAGCTCCTGGACGTTCTGCAACTCCATGAAGGAGAACGGGTTCTCCGAGCCGTAGACTGGCGCGAAACCGAGGCGCTGGAGCCGCTGGTCGGCCACGCACTGGAGGTACTCGCGCATCGACTCGGTGTTCATCCCCGGCAGGCCGTCACCGCACAGGTCCCGGCCGAACTGGAGCTCCGCCTCGACGGCCTCCTGGAGCATCTCGGTGACCTGCTGCTCCAGCTTGTCGTCGAAGAGGTCGGGCTCCTCCTCACGGACCGTGTCGACCACCGAGAACGCGAACTCCATGTGCATGGACTCGTCCCGGAAGACCCAGTTGGTGCCGGTGGCCAGGCCGTGCAGCAGGCCCCGCGACCGGAACCAGTACACATACGCGAAGGCGCCGTAGAAGAACAGGCCCTCGATGCAGGCCGCGAAGCAGATCAGGTTCAGCAGGAAGCGGCGGCGGTCGGCCTTGGACTCCAGCCGGTCGATGCTCTCGACCGAGTCCATCCACTTGAAGCAGAACTCGGCCTTCTCCCGGATGGACGGGATGTTCTCCACGGCCGCGAAGGCGGCGGCGCGGTCCTCCGGGTCGGGCAGATAGGTGTCCAGCAGCGTCAGATAGAACTGGACGTGCACCGCCTCCTCGAAGAGCTGACGGCTCAGGTACAGCCGCGCCTCGGGGGAGTTGATGTGCTTGTAGAGCGTCAGCACGAGGTTGTTGGCGACGATCGAGTCACCGGTCGCGAAGAAGGCGACCAGCCGGCCGATCATGTGCTGCTCGCCCGGCGAGAGCTTGGCGAGGTCGGCGACGTCGGAGTGGAGGTCGACCTCCTCCACGGTCCAGGTGTTCTTGATCGCGTCGCGGTAGCGGTCGTAGAAGTCCGGGTACCGCATCGGCCGCAGGGTCAGCTCGAAGCCCGGGTCGAGGAGGTTCTTCTCACCGGTGGTGGCGGTGTGGGCCGCGGAAGCGCTTGTTTCGGTGGTCATTACTGGCAGGCCTCGCAGGACTCGGGGTTTTCCAGGGAGCAGGCGACCGCCTCGGGGTCGGCGGCCTGCTGCGGTACGGGGACGGAGGCGCGGGCCGACTGGGCGATCCGGGTCGCCGGGCGGGAGCGCAGGTAGTACGTCGTCTTGATGCCGCGCTTCCAGGCGTAGGCGTACATCGAGCTGAGCTTGCCGATGGTCGGCGACGCCATGAAGAGGTTCAGCGACTGGCTCTGGTCGAGGTAGGGCGTACGGGCCGCGGCCATGTCGATCAGCGCGCGCTGCGGGATCTCCCAGGCCGTGCGGTAGCGGGCCCGGACGTCCTCGGGGATCCAGCCGAGGTCCGCAATGGAGCCGTTGGCCTCGCGCAGCGCGTCACGGGTCCGCGCGTCCCACAGCCCCAGCGCCTTGAGCTCCTCGATCAGATACGCATTGACCTGCAAGAACTCGCCCGACAGGGTTTCGCGCTTGAAGAGGTTGGACACCTGCGGCTCGATGCACTCGTACACCCCCGCGATGGAGGCGATGGTGGCGGTCGGCGCGATGGCCAGGAGGAGGGAGTTGCGCATCCCGGTCTTCGCGATGCGGGCGCGCAGCGCGGCCCAGCGGTCGGCCCAGCGGGGCTCGGCGGCCGGGTAGTGGTCGGGGTGCAGCACCCCGCGCGCCGTACGCGTCGCCGACCAGGCCGGATGCGGACCGTGCCGCTCGGCGAGATCGGCCGACGCCTCGTAGGCGGCGAGCATGATCCGCTCGGAGATACGGGTCGACAGCTCCGTCGCCTCGGGCGAGTCGAAGGGCAGCCGCAGCCGGAAGAAGACGTCCTGGAGGCCCATCAGGCCCAGACCGACCGGCCGCCAGCGGGAGTTGGAGGCCCCCGCCTGCTCGGTCGGGTAGAAGTTGATGTCCACGACGCGGTCGAGGAAGGTGACGGCCGTACGGACCGTGGCGTCCAGCTTCTCCCAGTCCATCTCGCCGTCCGCGCCCAGGTGCGCGGCGAGGTTGACGGATCCGAGGTTGCAGACCGCGGTCTCCCCGTCGTTCGTCACCTCCAGGATCTCGGTGCACAGGTTGGAGGAGTGCACGACCTGGCCGGGCTCGGCGGTCTGGTTGGCGGTGCGGTTGGCGGCGTCCTTGAAGGTCATCCAGCCGTTGCCGGTCTGCGCCAGGGTGCGCATCATGCGGGCGTAGAGCACCCGGGCCGGGATCTGCTTGAGCGCCCGGCCCTCGGCCTCGGCCCTGCGGTACGCGGCGTCGAACTCGTCGCCCCACAGGTCCACCAGCTCCGGCGCGTCCGACGGCGAGAACAGCGACCAGTCGGCGTCCGCCTCGACCCGGCGCATGAACTCGTCCGGGATCCAGTGCGCGATGTTCAGGTTGTGCGTCCGGCGGGCCTCCTCACCGGTGTTGTCGCGCAGCTCCAGGAACTCCTCGATGTCGGCGTGCCAGGTCTCCAGATAGACACAGGCCGCGCCCTTGCGCCGGCCGCCCTGGTTCACGGCCGCGACCGAGGCGTCCAGGGTGCGCAGGAACGGCACGATGCCGTTGGAGTGCCCGTTGGTGCCGCGGATCAGTGAACCGCGGGCGCGGATACGGGAGTAGGACAGGCCGATGCCGCCGGCGTGCTTGGACAGCCGCGCCACCTGGTGGTAGCGGTCGTAGATCGAGTCCAGCTCGTCCAGCGGGGAGTCCAGCAGATAGCAGGACGACATCTGCGGGTGGCGGGTGCCGGAGTTGAAGAGGGTGGGGGAGGACGGGAGGTAGGACAGCGAGCTGGTCAGCCGGTAGAGCTCGGCCACGTCGGCCAGGGCCCGGTCGCTGTGGTCCTCCGCCAGGCCGCAGGCCACCCGGAGCAGGAAGTGCTGCGGGGTCTCGATGACCTGACGGGTGGTGGGGTGGCGCAGCAGATAGCGCGAGTGCAGGGTGCGCAGCCCGAAGTACCCGAACCGGTCGTCGGCGCCTTCCGCGAGCGCGTTGTCGACCAGGGCGTTAAGCCGCTCGGCATGCGTCCGTACGAACTCCGCGGTCTCGTCGGCGATCAGCCCCTCGCGGTGGCCGACCGCCACGGAGGCGGAGAAGGCGACCGCCCCCTGTCCGGCCGCCTCCTCCGAGATCGCGAGGGTGAGCAGCCGCGCCGCGAGCTTGGAGTACTGCGGCTCGTCGCCGATCAGCCCGGCCGCGGCCTCGGTGGCCAGCGCGCGCAACTCGGACTCGTCCGAGTCCCGGTGACGGCCGCGCAGCGCGGCGGCGGCCACCTTGCCGGGGTCGGTCGCGGTGAGGTCCACGGTCAGCTCGGTCAGCGTGCGCAGCAGCGCGACACCCGGTCCGTCCTCGCCCGGCCCGCCGGCGGCGGGGGTGGCAGGCGTGGTCACCGCAGGCTGCACGACCTCGGCGTCTGACGCGGGCTCCGTTGGCGCGATGGTCACGTGATGCTCTCCCTCACTCGGCGGGGGCCGGGAGGAAGGCGCGACGGGCGCACGCGGGCATGCGGCACCCCAAGACGGTCAGGGGTGCGCGGGCATACCGCGCGGCGTCCACCGGCCCAGCCCTCGGGGCCCGGACGTGTCGACGTCCGCACCCATGGCGGCACGGACGTACTGTCGGCAGGTCCTCGGACTTCAGGGGCGCGGGATGGCCGTATAAGGCATCGGGCGCACTCGTACACCGTTGCGGGACAGTTCCGGATTCCCACCGGATTCCCCTGCGGCGACAGCGAGCACGAGCATACATGTGGGGGTGCCCTCTCGCGTGCACCCCCACATCTAGTGTGTCCTCGGTGATCAAGCGGTGTCTGTCAGTGGCCTTCGCCCTCAGTCGTGGTGGGGCGTCAGCGCCCGGCCGGTGCCTCCGCCGCGGCCGGGGGCAGGTCGGTGGCGGTGGCCTCCGCGTCGCCGAGGTCCGCGGTGTAGTCGGCGGGGCTGGTCTCGTCGGTGCCCTCGGGGGCCTTGGCGGCCTTCAGGGCGAAGGTGAAGACGACGGCGACCGCGACGTTCAGGACGAACGCGGTCAGGCCGATGTACCCGATCTCGCCGATGCCGGGGATCTCGGCGCTGGGGCCGCCGAAGTGGGCCTGGGTGGGGCTGGCGACGCCGTACGCCGCGAGGGTGCCGTAGACCATGCCGACGGCCCAGCCGAGCAGCAGGGCCCAGCGGTGGAACCACCGGGTGAACAGTCCGCCGACCAGCGCGGGCATGGTCTGGAGGATCCAGATGCCGCCCAGCAGCTGGAAGTTGATGGCGACGGTTTTGTCCATGGTCAGGACGAAGGCCAGCGCACCGAACTTGAGCAGCAGGGAGACGAGCTTGGCGACCTTGTGCTCCTGTTCGGCGGTCGCCTCGGGCCGCAGGAAGTCCTTGTAGACGTTACGGGTGAAGAGGTTGGCCGCGGCGATGGACATGATGGCGGCGGGCACCAGCGCGCCGATGCCGATCGCGGCGAACGCGACGCCGGCGAACCAGCTCGGGAACATGTCCTCGAACAGCTGCGGAACCGCCAGCTGCGGATTGCCCTGGATGTCCGTACCGGCCTTGACGGCCATGAAGCCGAGCAGCGCCAGGAAGCCCAGTATCAGGGAGTAGAGCGGGAGGATGGTGGTGTTGCGGCGGATGACGTTGCGGCTGCGGGAGGACAGCGTGGCGGTGATGGAGTGCGGGTACATGAACAGCGCCAGCGCCGAGCCCAGCGCCAGCGTGGCGTACGCCCACTGGTTGTGGGGGCCGCTGGCCAGCTCGCCGCGCGGTTTTCCGGGGACGGCGCCCGGCTGAGCCAGCGCCTTGCCCGCCGCGTCGAAGATGTGGCCGAAACCGCCGAGTTTGGCGGGGATGTAGATGATCGCGACGGCGAGGACCAGATAGATCAGGCCGTCCTTGACGAAGGCGATCAGGGCGGGCGCCCGCAGCCCCGAGGAGTAGGTGTAGGCCGCCAGCACCGCGAACGCGATCAGCAGCGGCAGGTCCTTGACGAACCAGTTGGTGTGCTCGCCGCCGCCGACGCCCATCACGTCCAGGACGGCCTGGATGCCGACCAGTTGGAGGGCGATGTACGGCATCGTGGCGAGGATGCCGGTGAGCGCCATGGCCAGCGACAGGCCCTTGGAACCGAAGCGGCCGCGCACGAAGTCGGAGGTGGTGACGTAGCCGTGCTTGTGCGAGACCGACCAGAGGCGGGGCAGGAAGGTGAAGATCAGCGGGTAGACGAGGATCGTGTACGGCACGGCGAAGAAGCCGGAGGCGCCCGCCGCGTAGATGGCCGCCGGGACCGCGACGAAGGTGTACGCGGTGTAGAGGTCGCCGCCGAGCAGGAACCAGGTGATCCAGGTGCCGAAGCTGCGGCCGCCCAGACCCCATTCGTCGAGGCTGGCGGACTGCTCGGCGTTGCGCCAGCGCGCGGCCAGGAAGCCCATGACCGTCACGGCCAGGAAGAAGAAGACGAAGACGGCCAGCGCGACGCCGTTGACGCCGCCGTGGGCGCCGGCGGCGAGGGCCGCGGGGGAGGCGAGGCGGCTCACTGGGCCACACCCCCCTTGCGGGCGCGCTGTTCACGCTGCACCAGCTTGTACGCGACCGCCGTCAGCGCCGTCGAGACCGGCACCCACAGCATCTGGTACCAGTAGAAGAACGGGACCCCGGCGAGCCTCGGTTCGATCCTGGCGTACGAACTCACCCACAGCATCGCCACGAAGGGAGCGACCAGACACACCCCGGCCACCACCCGGGTGGGCGTGACGAGAGGTCTGCGCTCCGGGGAGGAGGCTGGCGACTCCGGCTCTGGCATGGGGGCTCCGTCCGTGGCGTGATCTCCTGGGCAATCGGCTGGAAATCTAAGCCAGAGGCGTGGCGCGCGTCACCAGCTTTCCGCATATCGGTATGGCATAGGTGAGTTGCGCACGCGCCGACCGGGCCGGCGGGCGGTCAGTCGGCGGGGCGGCGCAGCCGGGCGACGAACTTGTAGCGGTCGCCGCGGTAGACCGAGCGGACCCATTCCACCGGACGGCCCTGGGCGTCGAGGGAGTGCCGCGAGAGCATCAGCATCGGCAGCCCGACGTCCGTGCCCAGCAGCCCGGCCTCGCGCGGGGTGGCCAGTGAGGTCTCGATGGTCTCCTCGGCCTCGGCCAGCCGCACGTCGTAGACCTCGGCCAGCGCGGTGTAGAGCGAGGTGTACTTGACGAGGTTGCGGCGGAGCGCGGGGAAGCGCTTGGCCGACAGATGGGTGATCTCGATGGCCATGGGCTCGCCGCTGGCCAGCCGCAGCCGTTCGATGCGCAGCACCCGGCCGCCGGCGGTGATGTCCAGCAGTCCGGCGAGCCGGTCGTCGGCGGTGACATAGCCGATGTCCAGCAGCTGGGAGGTGGGCTCCAGCCCCTGGGCGCGCATGTCCTCCGTGTAGGAGGTCAGTTGCAGCGCCTGGGAGACCTTGGGCTTGGCGACGAAGGTGCCCTTGCCCTGGATCCGCTCCAGCCGGCCTTCGACGACGAGCTCCTGGAGGGCCTGACGGACCGTCGTACGGGAGGTGTCGAACTCCGCGGCGAGGGTGCGCTCGGGCGGTACCGGGGTGCCGGGCGGCAGCGTCTCGGTGATCTCCAGCAAGTGCCGTTTGAGGCGGTAGTACTTGGGCACCCGAGCGGTGCGCGCGCCGCCGCTGTCGGCACTGCCGCCTTCGGTCTCCATGACCCGCCTCTCCGACTCCTGTCGCGCTGCCGTCACCGGCTCCTCCGTACGTAGCGGCTCACATGGTGGCACGAGTGCTTCCCCGCGCTTCCTCGGGTCCCGACCCGCCAGATGTCGGTCCGGTAACGGACCTGACAGCGACTCTTATACACCCTTGACACCCCTAAAGGTCTAGGCCAAGCTGCGATCACTGGTCTAAACCATTCGGACAACTCTATTAAAGACCACACCCGGCCTTTAGGGGAGAGCGCGATGAAGCGTGGGCTCATAGCGGCGACGGCGGTCGCGGGAATGCTGGTGGGTGTCGCTGCCTGTGGCTCAGGCGACGGCAATGCGGGCGCGGACGGCTTCCAGGGAAAAAAGCTGACCGTTTGGGTGATGAGCGGATCGAATCCGGCGCAGTGGACCAAACAGGTCTCCGCGCAATTCAAGAAGAAGACCGGCGCCACCGTCGAGTTCAAGGTCCAGCAGTGGAACGGTATTCAGCAGAAGCTGAGCACCGCACTGTCCGAGGACACCCCGCCCGACGTCGTCGAAATCGGCAACACCCAGACCGCCGCCTACGCCAAGGCGGGCGCCCTGGCCGACCTCGGCGATCTGAAGAAGCAGATCGGCGCCGACTGGAACGACGCCTTCAACAAGGCCGCGATGGTCGACGGAATGCAGTACGCGCTTCCGTGGTACGCCGGAAACCGCGTCGTCATGTACAACAAGAAGATCTGGGCGCAGGCGGGCCTCAAGGGCATTCCGAAGACGCGCGGCGAGCTCTTCGAGGACCTTGCCGCCATCAAGAAGAAGACCGACGCCGAACCGCTCTATCTCCCCGGCCAGAACTGGTACTTCTTCGACGGGCTGACCATCGGCACCGGCGCCGACCTGGTCAGGAAGCAGGGCGGCACATGGGTCTCCAACCTCGGTGACCCCAAGGTCGCCAAGGCCATGGACGTCTACCGGCAGTACCAGTCCTTCAGCACCGCGCCGAAGAACAAGGACGAGGCCACCCCGCAGCAGGCCGATGTCTTCGCCAAGGGGAAGACCGGCGCGATCATCGCCATGGGGTACGAGGCGGCCGAAGCCGTCAAGACCAACCCGGCCATCAAGCAGGACATCGGCTTCTTCACCATTCCCGGGGAAACCGCCGACAAGCCCGAGGGTGTCTTCCTCGGCGGCTCCAACTTCGCCGTCGCCGGAATGGGCAAGAACCAGGAACTCGCCAAGGAATTCCTGAAGATCGCCCTGTCGAAGCAGAACGACGCCCAGATGGTCAAGGAATCCGGCTGGACACCGAAATCCCCGGCCCTGGCCGCGGCCGCCGAGGAGAATCCCGCCGCGGCCGCCGCCGCACCCGCCGCGGCCAAGTCCGGCGGCACCACTCCGCTGATTCCCCAGTGGGCCGCGGTGGAGAACGTTCCGAATCCGATCAAGAGCTATATGACGGCAGTGCTCGGCGGAAAGTCACCGGCCGCGGCCGCCAAGGACGTCGAGGCGGACATCAACGCCCGGCTCGCCAAGCAATAACGACCACCCCGCGTACGGGGCCGGCCGTCCCCGGTCCCGTACGCCTGCGGCACGGGTGCATCCGAGGGGAAACGAGGGGATCAGGGGCCCATGGCAGTGCAGCTCGACGGCGCGAAGGCCGCGACCGACCGGTGCGCGGGGCGGACCGGCACCCCAGGCGTGCCACCCGGCCGACACGGCCCTGGCCGACGGCGCGGCACGCCGTATCTGCTGCTGCTCCCCGCCCTGCTCGCCACCGCGGTCTTCCTCGGCTGGCCGATGGTGCGCAACCTCCTGCTCTCCTTCCAGAACCTCAATATGAAGGAGCTGATCCAGCACCTCACCGAATGGCGCGGAATCGGCAACTACCAGGAGATCCTGGGCAGCGAGCAGTTCTGGCGGGTGACCGGGCGCACCCTCGTCTTCACCGCCGTCAACGTCGTACTGATCATGGCGCTGGGCACGCTCGTCGGACTGCTGCTGGCCCGCCTCGGCAAGAAGATGCGCCTGACCCTCTCCCTCGCGCTGGTGCTGGCCTGGGCGATGCCGGTGATCGCCGCCACCACCGTCTTCCAGTGGCTCTTCGACTCCCGCTACGGCGTCGTCAACTGGGTGCTGGACCGGCTCGGCTGGCACGCCATGGCGCACTACGACTGGGTCGGCACCCAGCTGTCCACCTTCTTCGTCATCACCGTACTGATCGTCTGGCAGTCACTGCCCTTCGTGGCGCTCAACCTCTACGCCGCCACCACGACCATCCCCCAGGAGCTCTACGAGGCGGCCCGGATGGACGGTGCCGGCACCTGGCAGGTCTTCACCCGCGTCACCTTCCCCTTTCTGCGGCCCTTCTTCCTGGCCACGACCTTCCTCGAGGTCATCTGGGTGTTCAAGGCGTTCCCGCAGATCTTCGCGATCAACCAGGGCGGTCCGGACCGGCTCACCGAGACCCTGCCGATCTACGCCTTCACCGAGGGCGTGGGCAATCTCCACTTCGGCATGGGCGCTGCGATCTCGCTGCTGACGATCGCCGTGCTGCTGGCCGTGACCGCCTACTACCTGCGGCTGACGCTGAAGCAGGAAGCCCAGGAGGAACAAGAGGAGGCCGCGCTGTGAAGCGCTCGCTCGCCGGCCGCATCTGGCCCAACGCCACGGCGCTCGTCCTGGCCGCCGGCTTCGTCTTTCCCGTGTACTGGATGTTCAACACGGCCTTCAAGCCGACCCGGGACATCATCAGCGAGGACCCGGTGTGGTTCCCGTTCCACGGCACCTTCGCGCACTTCGCGACGGCCGTGGGCGCGCCCCACTTCTGGACCCTGGCCGGGAACTCGGCCGTCGTGACCGTCCTCGCCGTCGTCCTGTCCCTGGTCATCGCGCTGTGCGGGGCGTTCGCCCTGACCCGGATGCGCTTTCGGGGCCGCCGGGGCGTCCTGCTGACCTTCATGGTCGCGCAGATGGCGCCCTGGGAGGTCATGGTGATCTCGGTCTATCTGATCGTCCGCGACGCCGACATGCTCAACAGCCTCCTCCCGCTGACCTTCTTCTACATGCTGATGGTGCTGCCCTTCACCCTGCTGACGCTGCGCGGCTATGTCGCCGCCGTGCCCAGGGAGCTGGAGGAGTCCGCGATGGTCGACGGCTGCACACGCCGCCAGGCCTTCCTCAAGGTGGTCTTCCCGCTTCTCGCCCCCGGGCTGATGGCCACCTCCCTCTTCGGCTTCATCACCGCCTGGAACGAATTCCCGCTCGTGCTGGTCCTCAACAAGGAGCCCGACGCGGGCACGCTGCCGCTGTGGCTCTCGCAGTTCCAGAGCCAGTTCGGGGACGACTGGGGGGCCACCATGGCCGCGGCCTCCCTCTTCGCCGTCCCGATCCTGCTCCTCTTCCTGTTCCTGCAACGCAAGGCGGTCGGCGGTCTCACCTCCGGCGCAGTGAAGGGATAACGCATGGTCACCCCCGTTCGTGCCACCGACACGCTCACCCGCGACGCCCTCGCCGTCCTGCAACCCGGTTTCACCGGCACCACCGCCCCCGACTGGCTGCTCCGCCGCCTCGACCAGGGCCTGGCCGCCGTCGGCCTCTTCGGCCGCAATGTGCACGACGCCGACCAACTCGCCGCCCTGTGCGCCCAGTTGAAGGACGTACGGGACGATCTCCTCATCGCCGTCGACGAGGAGGGCGGCGACGTCACCCGCCTCGACGTACGCGGCGGCTCCTCCTTCCCCGGCAACCTCGCGCTCGGCGCCGTCGACGACACCGCCCTGACCCGTGCGGTGGCCCGCGAACTCGGCCGCCGCCTGGCCGACTGCGGTATCACCCTCAACTGGGCGCCCTCCGCCGACGTCAACTCCAACCCCGACAACCCGGTCATCGGCGTACGCTCCTTCGGCGCCGACCCGCAGCTGGTCGCCCGGCACACCGCCGCCTACGTCGAAGGACTCCAGTCCGCCGGTGTCGCCGCCTGCACCAAGCACTTCCCCGGCCACGGCGACACCGCCGTCGACTCCCACCACGACCTGCCCCGTATCACCGTCGACCTGACCACCCTTCAGGAACGCGAACTGGTCCCCTTCCGCGCCGCCATCGCCGCCGGCACCAAGGCCGTCATGAGCGCGCACATCCTGCTGCCCGCGCTGGACGGCGACCATCCGGCCACCCTCAGCCCGGCCGCCCTGCACGGCCTGCTGCGCGCACCCGTCACCGAGGGCGGACTCGGCTTCGACGGGCTGATCGTCACCGACGGCATGGAGATGCGGGCGATCTCCGCCACCTACGGCATCGAACGCGGCAGCGTACGGGCCCTCGCGGCCGGCGCGGACGCCATCTGCGTCGGCGGCGGACTGGCCGACGAGGACACCGTGCTACGCCTGCGCGATGCCCTGGTACGGGCGGTACGCGACGGCGAACTGGCCGAGCAGCGGCTCGCCGACGCCGCGGCACGGGTACGCGCCCTGGCTTGCTGGACCCGGAGCGCGGGCGCGGCGGCGGGGACCGCGCCCGCACCCGGCATCGGCCTGACCGCCGCCCGCCGCGCCCTGCGCATCACCACTGCCGACGGCCCCCGCGCACCGCTGACCGGACCCGCCTACGTCGCCGCCTTCACCCCCCTCGCCAATATCGCCGTGGGTGACGACACCCCCTGGGGCATCGCCGCCGAACTCGCCCGTCTGCTGCCCGGCACCCGTACCGCCACCTACGGCGCCCCCGCCGCGGCCGCCCTCGGCACCCGCGCCCTGGTGGACGCCCTGCTGACCGAGGCCGCCGGCCGTCCCCTGGTCGCCGTCGTCCGCGACGCCCACCGCCATCCGTGGATGGCCGATGCCCTGCGCACCCTCACCGCCGCCCGCCCCGACACCGCCGTGGTGGAAATGGGCGTCCCCCAGTCCCCGCCCACCGGCGCCGTCCACATCGCCACCCATGGCGCGGCCCGCGTCTGCGCCCGCGCCGCAGCGGAGGCCCTGACCGGCAGGGACGCGAGGCGCTGACACGCGGTGGGGCGGCGGCCGACGGGCGCCCGATGGGCCCACCCGTCCGCCCCCGCCCCGCCGAGCGCCCGCGTCCCCCCAGGAGTCAGATCCCCTGCCACTCCGGCTTGGCCGCATACGTGGCCCGGAAGTAGTCGGCGAGCTTCAGCTTGGAGGCCGCGGCCTCGTCGACGACGACCGTCGCATGCGGGTGGAGCTGGAGGGCCGAGGCCGGCACCAGCGCGGCGACCGGGCCCTCGACCGCATGGGCCACCGCATCGGCCTTGCCCTCGCCGGTGGCGAGCAGCACCAGATGCCGGGCCTCCAGGATGGTGCCGATGCCCTGGGTCATGACGTGGTGCGGGACCTCGTCGAGGCTGTCGAAGAAACGGGCGTTGTCCTCCCGGGTCTGCCGGGTGAGCGTCTTGATACGGGTACGCGAAGCGAGCGACGAACACGGCTCGTTGAAGCCGATGTGCCCGTCGGTGCCGATGCCGAGCAGCTGGAGGTCCACACCCCCCGCCGCGCTCAGCGCCGTGTCGTACGCCTCGCACGCGGCATGGACGTCCGGTGCCGTACCGTCCGGCCCCATGAAGGAGCCCTCGCCCAGACCCAGCGGCTCCACCACCTCCCGAAGTACCACCGAACGGTAGGACTCGGGATGCCCGGCCGGCAGACCCACATATTCATCGAGCTGGCAGATACGCGCCCGTGAGGCGTCCAGCTCGCCGGCCCGGACCTTCGCCGCCAGCGCCTGATAGATGGGCAACGGGGTCGAGCCGGTGGCCACGCCGAGCAGCGCGTCGGGCTTGCGGCGCATCAGGGCGGCCATGGCCTCCGCGATGAGCTCGCCGCCTGCCGTGGCGTCCGGGACGATGACAACTTCCACGCTTGGCCTGCCGTTCTGGAGAATGGGCTATGTGGTATAGACCAATCTAGCAGAGGGAGGCTCAGGCGACGGGGTGCCGGAAGGGAACGGCGAGGGACGTTTCACCGTCGTCCCGGTGGCCTTCGCCGACGCCGCCCCAGGGGGGCGTCGGCCCCCGGCCGCGCGGCGTCAGAGCAGCGCACCTCCCGTCGCATCGATCCACTGCCCCGTCACCCAACGGCTGTCGTCGGAGGCGAGGAACGCCACCACGTCACCGATATCGGCGGGCTGCCCCACCCGCCCGAGCGGGGATATCGCCCGCAGTGCCGTACGCGCCTCGGAGTTGCCCTCCCCGCGCAGCCATCCGGCGTTCATATCTGTGTCGACCGCGCCGGGCGCCACGGCGTTGACCGTGATTCCGCGCGGGCCCAGGTCCTTTGCGAGCGTCGAGGTGAAGACGTCGACCGCGCCCTTGCTCATGGCGTAGGCGATCAGCTCCGGCTTGGCCGCGCCGCGCGTCAGCCCCGTCGAGGTGGTGATGATCCGCCCGCCGTCCCGCATCCGGCGCAGCCCCTGCTGGGCGATGAAGAACGGCGCCTTGGCGTTGACCGCGAAGAGGCGGTCGAAGTCCTCCTCCGTCACCTCGCCGATCCGCTTGAGCGTGCCGTCCACCGCTTTGTTGATCCCGGCGTTGTTGACCAGGATGTCCAGTCCGTCGGCCTGCTCGTCGAACGCGGCCCACAGCGTCGCGGCGTCCCCCGGCACCCCCAGCTCGGCCCGGATCGCGAAGGCCCGGCCGCCCTCGGCCTCGATCGCCGCGACCGTCTCCTTCGCCGCCACCTCGTCGCGTCCGTAATGCACGGCGACCCGCGCCCCGTCCCGCCCCAGCCGCTCCGCAATCGCCCGGCCGATTCCCCTGCTGCCGCCCGTCACCAGCGCCGTCCTGCCGCTGAGTGTCCCCATGGCCTGCCCCTCCCGGTTCCGTATGCGCCGCTCGGCGCGCACCCCATGCGCACGCCCGTCCGACGGCGAGCGATTTTTGTATCGCTCGCTACAGAAAAACCTAGCACGCCTTCGCCGACTTCCCTACCGCCCGCTATAAAATTCACTCCATGGCGACCAAGGACACGAAACGGCGGGGCCGACCCCGGTCCTTCGACCGCGAAACGGCGCTCGAGCAGGCGATGCGGTCCTTCTGGGAGCAGGGCTATGAGGCCACGTCCATCTCCGACCTCACCCGCACCATGGGCATCAGCGCCCCCAGCCTCTACGCCGCCTTCGGCGACAAACGGGCGCTGTTCGACGAGGTCGTGACCGAGTACGGACGGGTCTACGGCGGCTTCCTCCCCCGCGCCGTGGCCGAGGAACCGACCGCCCGCCGCGGCGTCGAACGGGCGCTGCGCGAGGCCGCGGCCGAATACACCCTGCCCGGCCGTCCTCGCGGCTGCCTCGTCATCAGCGCGGCCCTGAACACCGCACCGGCCTCCGCCGAAGTCGCCGAATCCCTGCGGGAGATGAGGCTGGCGAACGTCCACGACATCCAGCGGGCGATCACCGCGGACGTCGCCTCTGGTGAACTCCCCACCACCACGGACGCGGCCGCACTCGCCCACTACGTAGTGGCGGTGATGCAGGGCATGTCACAGCAGGCGCGCGACGGCGCGGATCGGGCCACGCTGGAGGTCATCGCGGAACTGGCGATGCGGGCCTGGCCGCGGACGGGGGGAGAGGGTGCGACTGCAGGGGAGAACGAGGAGAACGAGGAGAAGGTGGAGAAGGGGGCAGAGGGGGAGAAGGAGGCCGGCCCACGGCCGGGTGCCTGAAACATCCGGGAGCCTGAAACACCCAGCGGCCGAAATCGCCCCAGGCCCCGAAACACCCGCGGGCCGCGGCGCCGGGACAGGACCCTCAACCTGTCCGGCACCGCAGCCCGGAGCTGACATCAACCGACTCCGTTTACCGGCCGGGAGGTGCCCCGTGTGCGGTAGGGGCAAGCCCCGGCCCGAAGCCGGTCGATCGGAGGCCCGGCGCAGTCAGGGCAGAGAGCGCCTTGGGCCTCGTTCCGCCCTCCTGTGCGGGGAGAGCGGAGGTTCACGGTCTGGGGCGGACCCCAGAGGGTGTGGTGCACCCGACATTGTGGACTAGACCATTCTCGGTTGTCCATGCCCTTGCAAGGTACCCGTATACGCGCGAAGCGACCCCGGGAGGCCGACGAACAACGGGGCGAACAAGGGCCCGGCCACGAGACGGGACGAGCCGGACGTGCGGGCAGCAGGTATACCGTACGCCGGTAGGCTCCAAGATGTGCCCTCCATGAACGATCTCGTACGCCAGCACACCGCTCTGAGCGACTCCGACCTCGAGTGGCTGCATCTGCTGGTCTCGGAGTGGCAGCTGCTCTCCGACCTGTCCTTCGCCGACCTGGTGCTCTGGGTCCCCACCCTGGACGGCACCCGATATGTCTCCGTCGCCCAGATGCGGCCCAATACCGGGCCCACCTCCTACCAGGACGACATGGTCGGCCATCTCGTTCCCCGTGGCCGCCGCCCCATGCTGGACTCCGCCCTGGACGAGGGGCGGATCGTCCGCGAGGGCGACCCGGAGTGGCGCGAGGAGGTGCCGGTACGGGTCGAGTCGATCCCGGTGCGTCGCGAGGGCCGGGTGCTGGGCGTGATCGCCCGCAACACGAATCTGCTGACCGTACGCACGCCCAGCCGCCTGGAGCTCACCTACCTCCAGAGCGCCTCGGACCTCGCCCAGATGATCGCCGCAGGATCGTTTCCCTTCCCCGGCCAGCAGGTCGACATGGACGCCTCGCCGCGCGCCGGCGACGGGCTGATCCGGCTCGACGCCGACGGGGTCGTCCAGTACGCCAGCCCCAACGCCCTCTCCGCCTACCACCGGCTCGGCCTCGCCGCCGACCTGGTGGGCCACCACCTGGGGCAGGCCACCGCCGAACTGGCGCCCGCCCGTGGCCCGGTGGACGAGGCGCTGGTCAAACTGGCCAGCGGCTGGGCCCCCAGGGAATTCGAGGTCGAGGGCAATGACGGTGTGATCCAATTGCGTGCCATCCCGCTCAAGCCCAAGGGAACGCATATCGGCTCCCTGGTACTGCTGCGCGATGTCACCGAACTGCGCCGCCGCGAGCGGGAACTGATCACCAAGGACGCCACCATCCGGGAAATCCACCACCGGGTGAAGAACAATCTCCAGACCGTTGCCGCATTGTTGCGTCTTCAGGCCCGCCGGATGGATTCCGTACAGGGCCGCGAGGCGCTCAACGAGGCCGTCCGCCGGGTCGGTTCGATCGCGATCGTGCACGAGACGCTCTCGCAGAATCTCGATGAACGGGTCGAGTTCGACGACATCGCCGACCGGGTGCTGGCCATGGTCGCCGAAATCTCCCCCGGAAAGGTGACCACCCGGCGCACCGGCCGCTTCGGCATCCTGGACGCCGAGGTCGCCACCCCGCTGTCGATGGTTCTCACCGAGGTCCTGCAAAACGCCCTGGAGCACGCCTTCGACCAGGCGGAAGGCGGCATCGTGGAGGTCGGCGCGGTACGCGGCGGCAGCCGCAGCGAGCCGCGGCTGCTGGTCACCGTCCAGGACAACGGCCGCGGTCTGCCCGAGGGCTTCGATCCGCAGCGCGCCGGAAACCTGGGGCTCCAGATCGTACGGACCCTGGTGGAGGGGGAGTTGGGCGGAACGTTCGACATGCTGCCGGCACCCGAGCGCGGCACCCAGGTCGTCCTGGACATTCCCGTACGGGCCGAGAAGCAGCACTGAGGGCCCCGGGCCGACCGGACTCGAAGCGGTAACGATTCCCGGCGAAGCGCACAGGGAACAGCAACAAGCCCCGGACCCATCCGGTCCGGGGCTCAAAGCTATTGCGATGCGATAACGACCTGGCTTCAGCGCCGGGGCTGCATCGGGGGTACTGCGCGCTGCGGCTCGGGGGCCACGGGGCTACTGGCTCAGGCGCTGGCGTTGCGCGCCCGGTTGCGAGCTGCACGGCGCTTCATCGCGCGGCGCTCGTCCTCGCTCAGACCACCCCAGACGCCGGAGTCCTGGCCGGACTCGAGCGCCCACTGCAGGCACTGCTCCATGACGGGGCAGCGGCGGCAGACGGCCTTGGCTTCCTCGATCTGCAGCAGCGCGGGACCGGTGTTGCCGATGGGGAAGAAGAGCTCGGGGTCTTCCTCGCGGCAAACGGCGCGGTGACGCCAGTCCATGGCTGCTCCATCTCCTCGTGTGACAAGAACGTTGCTTGTGAATGTGAACGCTTTCACGAATCCCTCCACAAGGGAAGGGCCGAAACCCAGTCGTGAACTGGTGCGGTCCTGTGGAATGAGGAGGAGGATTCGGGCTCTCAAGGGGGCCTGTGGAGGCCGTCCCGATCGCCATGAAGAGACTCGCAAACCTCGGCTGCGGATACAACCCCTTCCGGAAACTTTTTTTTGATTCCTTGGTGTCGCCTCGGTCACAGCCGTCATTCCAGGGGGTGGAAGACAGTCTAAACGTTCGAGTGAAAGGACTTTAGGCCCTACTGCTCACACAATCACACGCAGTGCACGGCGAACGCCTGTGAACGTCACACTCGTACGCAGCCCCAGGTGGTCCCCGTCCATCTGAAAGGGCAGCGGAGCCTGCGAATGCAAGGTGAACTCGGTGAGGTCGTGGAGCGAGACCACGTGCTTGCCCCGGGGGCCGCGATGCGGTGTTGACGTCAGCAGCTGAGTGCCGTAGCGGGCCACCGCCGAGGCCGAGAGCCTGCCCAGTGCGAACAGATCCAGACCGGCGTCGAACGAGGCGCGGGGGGACGGGTAGATCGGGCGATTGCCCAGGTAGGTCCAGGGGGCGGTGTTGCAGATTATGGACATCACGAGGTCCTCGACGACCTCCGGGGCGCCGTCCGCACCGCCCGGGAGTTCGAGGGTGACGGAGCCGTGCCGGCGGTTCTGCTCGCCCAGGTACTGGCGTACGAACTGCCGCACATACAGGGCATGCGTCGAACGCTTGCCGCGTTCGCGCTGCTGCTCCACCCGGCCGACCACGCCCGCGTCGAAGCCGAAGCCCGCGCAGAAGGTGAACCACCGGGGTGGCGCGCCCTCGTCCTTGCTGCCCGGGGTGCCGGAGGCCAGACCCAGGCCGACGGTGCGTTCGCTGCGGTCACGCAGCGCGTCCAGGAGGGCGCCGGTCGCCTCCACGACGTCATTGGGGAGGCCGAGCGCGCGGGCGAAGACATTGGTCGATCCGCCGGGGACGACGGCCAGCCGGGGGTGCGAGTCCGGGTCGGGGCCGCTGGTCAGCAGGCCGTTGACGACCTCGTTGACGGTGCCGTCGCCGCCGAGGGCCACGACCAGCTCCGTCTCGCCGCCCTCCGTCGCCTGCCGGGCCAGGTCACGGGCGTGCCCGCGGTACTTCGTCTCGGCGACCTCCAGCTTCAGATCGCTGGCGAGGGCGTGCGCGAGCACTTCACGTGTGCGGGCACTGGTGGTGGTTGCTGCGGGATTGACCACGAGGAGTGCGCGCATAGGAAGCAGCGTACCTACCTGCTGGTACCCGCCTCACGCCCGTCCCGGGGTGCGGGCCGCCCCGGGCGCCGGCACCGCCGGCGCTACCCTGCTGGGGTGAGCAGTCAGCCGAAACAGTCCGCCCGCCGCGCCGCCGAGGCTCCCACGACGCCCGGACCGCGGCCCGCCCGGATCACCGCCGCCGCGGCGCTGACCGGCGTCGAGGGCCTGGCACTGGCCGCCCTGGGCGCATACATGCTGGTCATGGGGCTGACCGGGGCGCCGGACAGTCCGCAGCAGGCGGAGATGGGCGGGCTGACCGTGCTCGCGCTCGCCGTGCTGCCGCTGGTCGCCGCCCGCGGGCTGTGGCTGCTGCGCCGCTGGAGCCGCGGCCCCTCGCTGATCACCCAGATCGTGGCGCTGCCGATCGCCTGGACGCTGATCAAGGGCGGCGGGGCGCTGATCGCCGCCGGGGCCGCGCTGGCCGCCGCGGCGGTCGTGGTGCTCGCCCTGCTGGTCAACCCGACGGCGACCATGGCGCTGGGCATCGACCCCCGCGAGACGCCGTAGGACCGCCGGACACGACACGGCGGTGGGCGGGTCCGTAGGGACCCGCCCACCGCCGTTTTCACGCCGCGCTCGGCACGGCTCGTTCACCGGCGCGTGCTCACTCCTCCACCAGGAGCTTGTCCCGCAGCTGCGCGAGCGTACGGGCCAGCAGGCGCGATACATGCATCTGGGAGATGCCGACCTCCTGGGCGATCTGCGACTGGGTCATATTGCCGAAGAAGCGGAGCAGCAGGATCTTCTTCTCCCGCGGCGGCAGATCCTCCAGCAGCGGTTTGAGCGACTCGCGGTACTCCACCCCCTCCAGCGCCTCGTCCTCGGCGCCGAGGGTGTCGGCGACGGCCGGGGACTCGTCGTCCGTGTCCGGCACGTCCAGGGACAGCGTGCTGTAGGCGTTCGCCGACTCCAGGCCCTCCAGGACCTCTTCCTCGGAGATCGCCAGATGCTCGGCCAGCTCATGGACCGTCGGGGCCCGGCCGTGGCGCTGGGAGAGCTCGGCGGTCGCCGTCGTCAGCGACAGCCGCAGCTCCTGGAGGCGGCGCGGGACGCGGACCGCCCAGCCCTTGTCGCGGAAGTGCCGCTTGATCTCGCCGACCACGGTGGGCGTGGCGTACGTGGAGAACTCCACACCGCGCTCCGGGTCGAAGCGGTCCACGGACTTGATCAGGCCGATGGTGGCGACCTGGGTCAGATCGTCCAGCGGCTCACCGCGGTTGCGGAACCGCCGGGCCAGATGCTCGACGAGCGGCAGATGCATCCGTACGAGGGTGTTGCGCAGCTCCGCGCGCTCCGGGGAGCCGTCGGGGAGCTTGCGCAGCTCATGGAACATCGCCCGCGCACCGCTGCGGTCCTGGGGATCGTGCGGTGTGCGGGGGTGCTGTTCGTCGTGGGGCTCTGGCACGGCGGCCGGCGGATCGTGCCGGTCGGCCTGCTGCCCCTGCTGCTCGCTGTGGTCCATGTGGTCCGCCCGCTCTGCCTGCTCCGCCGCGTCCAACCGGCCGCCGTGGTCGTCCGTGCCCACCGGATGCGGCCGGGCCTGTTGCTCGGGGATGGCCACGGACGCCATCCGCGTGCCGCGTTCGAGATCTTTCACGGGGCCCCCTGTTCGGTCATGACGGTCCGGGACCGGCGCCGCGCTCCTTGTACAGGCTGATGGTGACCGTACGGTCCTCGGAGACGGCGGACTCGACCTTGCCGGCCAGTGCGGAGAGCACCGTCCAGGCGAAGGTGTCGCGCTCCGGGGCACGGCCGTCGGTCGTAGGGGCCGACACGGTCACCGCCAGCGCGTCGTCGATCAGGCGGAAGACGCAGCTGAGCACGCTGCCGGGGACGGCCTGTTGCAGAAGGATCGCGCAGGCCTCGTCGACCGCGATGCGCAGATCCTCGATCTCGTCGAGGGTGAAGTCCAAGCGGGCTGCGAGCCCGGCCGTGGCCGTACGCAGCACGGACAGGTAGGCACCCGCAGCGGGCAGACGGACTTCCACGAAGTCCTGAGTCCCGGGCTCGCCTGCGATCTGGGACACCCTCACCTCCAAGGTGGCACAAGCTGGTTGAGCTGGAAGGCCGGGTGCTCCGAGGGCCTCGGGACACCCACGCCGGTCGCATTCTCCCGTCGGATGAAAGGAGAACGATCCGGCGCAGCACATGGTTCGGCTGTGACGCTATCGCGATCGGCGGTCCGGTGTCGCCCGGAAGGAGCACGACCGCTGTCCGGGCGGCACTGCGGCTCGCGGTCGCGGCGCGCCGTAGTCGTCACTCGCTGTTACCTATTGTACGGCCATGCGTACGGACCGTGGCTAGAGGGCTGCACGGCCAAATCCTTCCCGATTACGCTGCGTTGGCAGGCGAGGCGGCGGCGAGTTCGTGGAGCGCGTCCCCAGTGAGGCGGTAGACCGTCCACTCGTCCATGGGCTCGGCACCGATCGACCGGTAGAAGCCGATGGACGGTTCGTTCCAGTCCAGGACGGACCACTCGAAACGCTGATAGCCGCGGGCCACGCATATCTCGGCCAGGGCCGCGAGCAGCGCCTTGCCGTGGCCGCCGCCGCGCGCCTCGGGCCGTACGTAGAGGTCCTCCAGGTAGACACCGTGCGTGCCCGTCCAGGTGGAGAAGTTCCTGAACCACAGGGCGAAGCCCACCGGGGTGCCGTCCGCCTCCGCGATCAGGGCGAAGGCCGCCGGGTGGGCGCCGAAGAGCGCCTCCTTCAGCTGCGGCTCGGTGGCCCGCGCCTCCTGCGGGACGCGCTCGTAGGCGGCCAGCTCGCGGATCATGGCCAGGACCACGGGAATGTCGTCGGGTGTCGCTTCGCGGATCATTCCGTAAGGCTACGGCCAAGGGTGGTGCGGATGCGGCCGGTCGCCGGCGCTCACACCAGGACCTGGTCGACGAAGCACCAGCGCCAGTCGTCGCCCGGCTCGAACGACCGCATCACCGGATGGCCGGTCTGCTCGTAGTGGGCGGTCGCATGGCGGTACGGCGAGGAATCGCAGCAGCCGACGTGCCCGCAGACCAGGCAGAGCCGCAGCTGCACGGGGTGGCTGCCGACGGCCAGGCATTCCCGGCAGGTGACGCTCAGCGGAGCCGGTTCGGCGCGCGGCAGTTCTGGAACATGCGTGCAGTCGCTCATGATGGCCAGGTTAGATCGCCAGGAGGGCCGTCGAGGCCGCCACCGGAGAGCCGCGGGGACGGGACGGGGACCATGGATGTGATGCCGCTGCTGTTGCTGGTCGCGGGGAGTGCGGCGGTCGCCGGGCTGGCGCGGCGCACCCCCGTCGCGGCGCCCCTGCTGCTTGTCGCCGCCGGACTCGCGGCCTCGTACATCCCCGGCATCCCCGACTACACCCTCGACCCGCACATCGTGCTGCCGCTGCTGCTGCCCCCGCTGCTGCACACCGCCGCGCTCGACAGCTCGTACCTCGACCTGCGGGCCAACGTGCGACCGGTCGCGCTGCTGTCCGTCGGGTACGTCCTCTTCGCGACCCTGGTGGTGGGCTGGGCCGCCTACCTGCTCATCCCGGGCCTTCCGCTGACCGCCGCGCTGGTGCTCGGCGCGGTCGTCGCGCCGCCGGATGCCGTGGCGGCCACCGCCATCGCCCGCAGACTCGGGCTGCCGAGCCGGATCACCACGATTCTCCAGGGCGAATCGCTGGTCAACGACGCCACCGCGATCACCGCCTACAAGGTGGCGCTGGCCGCGGCCGTCGGGGCCGCCGCCACCTGGGCCGACGGCATCCGGGAGTTCGCGGTCGCCTCCCTGGGCGGCATCGGCATCGGCGTCGTCCTGATGGTGCCGCTGCACTGGCTGCGCTGCCGGCTGCGGGACGAGGCGCTGCTGGAGAACACCCTCTCGTTGCTCATCCCGTTCACCGCGTACGCGGCCGCCGAGCAGGTCGGCGCCTCCGGGGTGCTGGCCGTCGTCGTGGTCGGTCTCTATCTGGGCCACCGCTCCTGGCAGGTCGACTTCGAGACCAGGCTCCAGGAGGAGGCCGTCTGGAAGGTCGTCTCCTTCGTGCTGGAGTCCGCGGTCTTCGCGCTGATCGGGCTCCAGTTGCCGGTCGTGCTGCGCGGTCTGGGGGAGTTCGGGACGGCCCAGGCCCTCGGGTACGCGGCCGTGGTCTTCGCCGTCGTGGTCCTCGCGCGCTTCGTCTGGGTCTTTCCCGCGACGTTTCTGCCGCGCGCCCTGTCCGCCCGGATCCGTACCCGCGAACCCGATACGCACTGGACCGCGCCGGTCATCGTCGGCTGGGCCGGGATGCGCGGCGTGGTGTCGCTGGCCATCGCCTTCTCCATCCCGGCCGTGGTGCACGGCGGCGGACCCTTCCCGGCCCGCAACCTCGTGCTCTTCCTGACCTTCACCACCGTCCTGGCCACCCTCGTCGTCCAGGGCCTGACGCTGCCCCCGCTGATCCGCGTGCTGCGGCTGCCCGGCCGCGACCCGCAGGCCGAGACACTCATCGAGGCGCAGGCCCAGAACGACGCCTCACGGGCCGCGGAGGCGCGGCTGGATGAACTCCTCGAAGATCCCCGCAACGCGCTTCCAGGGCCCCTTTCCGACCGGCTGCGGATCATTCTGGAGCGGCGCCGCAACGCGGTGTGGGAGCGGCTCGGACCGGTCAACCCGGAAACCGGCGAATCCGCCGACGAGACCTACCGCCGGCTCTCCCGCGACATGATCGACGCCGAACGCCGGGTCTTCGTCGAACTGCGCGACGCACGCCGCATCGACGACGAGATGCTGCGCACGCTGCTGCGCCGGCTCGACCTGGAGGAGGCGGCGGCCTACCGCGAGCGGGCGTAGCGGCGGTTACGGGGTGCCGGTGACGACGGCCGCCACGGTGCTGCCCCGGGGGAAGGCGTCCTCCTCGGCCAGGGCGGTCAGGCCGTACAGGAGCTTGGCGACGTAGGTGCGTTCCACCGGGAGGGCGTGGCGGGCTTCGAAGGCGGCGGCGAAGGCGTCCAGTTCGGGGGTGCTGCGGGCGTAGCCGCCGCAGTGGAAGCGGGGGTCCAGGTGCCAGCTGCCGCGCGGCCCGCCGAAGGCCGCGCGCTGGAGGTCCTCGACGGTCTGCTGGAGGAAGTGCGGGGCGCCGGTGCCGCCCTTGAGGACGGGGATGCCGACGGCGCGCTGCCCCGGGGCGAGGCCCGCGGCCAGGCCGGCCAGGGTGCCGCCGGTACCGCAGGCCACCGCCACCGTGTCCGCCGCCCCGCGCAGCTCCCGGCCCAGCTCCGTACACCCCTGCGCGGCAAGGGAGTTGCTGCCGCCCTCCGGTATGACGCGGAAGGGGCCGAAGCGGTCGTGCAGGTCGGCGAGCACGTCCGGGTCGGTCTTGCGGCGGTAGCGGGCCCGGTCGACGAAGTGCAGCCGCATGCCGTCGGCGGCGCAGCGGGCCAGCGACGGGTTGAGCGGCGCACGCGCCAGCTCGTCGCCGCGCACCACGCCGATGGTGGTGAAGCCGAGGAGCCGGCCGGCCGCCGCGGTGGCGCGCAGATGGTTGGAGTACGCGCCGCCGAAGGTCAGCAGCGCGCGCTCCCCGGCCGCCGCCGCGGCCCGCAGGTTCGGGGCGAGCTTGCGCCACTTGTTGCCCGGCAGATCGGGGTGGATCAGATCGTCCCGTTTGAGCAGCAGCCGCACACCGCGGCGGGCGAACGGCGCGTCCTCGATCTCCTGGAGGGGGGAGGGGAGGCGGGGGCGCAGGGCGGCCGGGTCGGGGTGGGGCATACCGCCATTGTCCCCGGGTGGGGCGCGGTGCGGTGCGGGCCGCCAGGCCCGCGAGGTCACTTCAGGCGTTCGCGGATCCGCTCGCGCAGCGCGTCCATGGTGAAGCCCCGGGGATCGACCTTGCCCGGCTGCCACTCCAGATGGCCGATCACCGAGCGTTCGTTCCAGCCGTGCGCCCGGCACAGGGCCGCCGCGGCCTTCTCCAGGGCCGCCGTCTGGGCCGGCGGCCAGGGGTCCGTGCCGTCGCCGAGGTTCTCGCACTCGAAGCCGTAGAAGACCTGATTGCCGTCGGTGTCGGTGGCGCTGTCCGGCGGCAGCCGCTTTTCGGCGATCACCGCGCGCAGCACGTCGCCGTCGCCGAGCCCGGCGTGGTTGGCGCGGCCGCAGCCGACCAGATGCACCGTCCCGTCCTTGGCGATCAGGCCGTGGCACAGGGGGCCCGGGAGGTCGGCGTGGCCGTTGTAGCAGAGCCGTACGGTGCTTTCGGTGCCGGACGTCGCGGTGTGGTGCACCATGACCCCGTGGACCGGGCCCCAGGGCCCCATGTGCGCGCGGTTGTGCGTCTTCCAGTCGCCCACCTCGACGACCCTCAGCCCCTCGGCCTTCAGGGCCTCGAGAAAGCGGGCAGCGGACAGCGGTACGGCCATGACCGGCTCCGATCCGTGTGCGGCGGCCGCCGACCGCGCACCGCCTCATGCCTCGCTTCTACGGGATGGGTCGGAACCGATGCTGTGGAACGGCATAAAACGGACTGGTTGTTCGGGGGTGTGCGAGCGATTCCGGCCGCGCCCCGCACGCCCCCATGCGTCAGCCGCGCAGGAACGCGTCCCCGTGGGTGTTGATATGGGCCTCCAGCGCGCCGAGCGCCTCCCGGGTCGCCTCCGGCGAACCGCTGCCGCTGCGCTCGGCGTAGTACGCGGAGCCCAGCTTCTTCAGCAGCTCCGACCCGGCGCGGTGGGCCTGGACTTCGTCGACCTTCTTCTTGCCCTCCGCCAGTCCGCGCTGCGCCTGCTCCTTGGCCCGGTCGAGAAACCCTGACATCTGCTGCCTCCGTGAACTCGGTGCCGTAGCCGCCGTACGGGTACGGGATGAAAGCGATCAATGGGATCAACGGCGCGGACGGCCGCGGGGTTCCCGTGCCAGGCTGGCGGACGGGAGGCGCCGGCGCGACGAGAGTGGGCCGCACGGCGCAAGCGGTTACCGCGACGGGACGGAACGGGGCGGCGCGGCGCACCGGGTGCGGCCGCGGGCGGGGGCCCCGATGGGGGGCGCGGCGGCGCCGGGTTAGCGTGTGCGTCATGGACTACCAGGCCGTGATCGACGAGGTAGCGGCCCATGCCCGGCCCTACGTGGGACGGGGACAGGTCGCCGACTACATACCCGCGCTGGAGCGGGTGCGTGCGGACCGCTTCGGCATCGCGGTGGCCGATATCAACGGCGAGGTCTACGGGGCCGGCGACTGGGAGGTGCCGTTCTCCGTCCAGTCCATCTCCAAGACCTTCTCGCTGGCGCTGGTGATGGCCCAGGGGCACGGCAGCGCCGGAGGCCCCGGGGGCAGCGCCGGGTACCACGAGGACGAGATCTGGCGCCGGGTGGGCCGCGAGCCGTCCGGTACGCCGTTCAACTCGCTGGTCCAGCTGGAGGCGGAGAACGGCATCCCGCGCAACCCGTTCATCAACGCCGGCGCCCTGGTGGTCACCGACCGCCTGCTGACCCTCACCGGCGACGCCAGCACCGCGCTGCTGCACTTCCTGCGCGAGGAGAGCGGCAACCCGGATCTGGCCTTCGACCAGGCGGTGGCCGACTCCGAGGCCGACCACGGCGACCGCAATGCGGCGCTGGCGCACTTCATGGCGTCCTTCGGCAACCTGGAGAACCCCGTCCCCAGCGTCATCGAGCACTACTTCTGGCAGTGCTCCGTCGAGATGAGCTGCCGCGATCTGGCCGTCGCCGGCGGCTTCCTGGCCCGCCACGGGCTGCGGGCCGACGGCAGCCGCCTCCTGGAGGCCCGCGAGGCCAAGCGGATCAACGCGGTGATGCTGACCTGCGGAACGTATGACGCGGCGGGGGAGTTCGCCTACCGGGTGGGACTGCCCGCCAAGAGCGGCGTCGGCGGCGGGATCGTGGCCGTGGTCCCGGGGCGCTGCACGCTGTGCGTCTGGAGTCCGGGCCTGGACGCCCGGGGCAACTCGGTCGCGGGTGCGGCGGCGCTGGACCACTTCACGACGCTGACGGGCTGGTCGGTGTTCTAGGCCCCCAAAGGCCGATGAAGGCTCCCGAAAGCCGGTGCAGGCCCCCGCATGCGCTCGTCTGCGTTGTGGGCCGTCCCCGCTCGGCGCATCGTTGGGCTAGGAGGTGCACCGCCATGGACCACGAGATCCGTGCCGAATACGACGAAGGCGTCCTGCCGCACGAGGACACGCCGGTCAAGCTCTGGCACATGTGCCGGGTCGGCGCCACCACGGCCATGTGCGGCCGGCAGCTGGCCCCGGCGGCCGCCACGCTCCCCCCGGAAACCTGGAGCACGCCCAAGGCCGAGCCGTTCTGCTTCCTGTGCGGTGCGCACTATCTGCGCGAACAGCCGTGAGCGGCGGCGGGCGCCGCACGCCGCCCGTCACGGGCAGCGGATGACCTGCCCGGCGTAGGAGAGGTTGCCGCCGAAGGCGAAGAGGAGGACGGGCGCGCCGGAGGGGATCTCGCGGCGTTCGACCAGCTTGGACAGGGCCAGCGGGACCGAGGCGGCCGAGGTGTTGCCGGAGTCGACGACGTCCTTGGCGACCACCGCGTTGACCGCGCCGATCCGCTCCGCGACCGGCTCGATGATCCGCAGATTGGCCTGGTGGAGGACGACGCCGGCCAGGTCCTCGGGCAGGATCCCGGAGCGTTCGCAGACCCGGCGGGCGATGGCCGGCAGCTGGGTGGTCGCCCAGCGGTAGACGGTCTGGCCCTCCTGTGCGAACCGGGCCGGCTCGCCCTCGATCCGTACCGCGCCGCCCATCTGCGGGACCGAACCCCACAGCACCGGGCCGATGCCCGGCTCCGGGTCCTCGGAGGCGGTGACGACCGCGGCCCCGGCCCCGTCGCCGACCAGCACACAGGTCGTACGGTCGCTCCAGTCGACCACGTCGGTGAACTTCTCCGCCCCGATGACCAGCGCGTTCGTCGCCGAACCGGCCCGGATGGCGTGGTCGGCGGCGGCCAGCGCATGGGTGAAGCCGGAGCAGACCACGTTGATGTCCATCGTGGCGGGTGCGTCCAGGCCGAGCCGGGCGGCGACCCGGGCCGCGGCGTTCGGGCTGCGGTCGGTGGCCGTGCAGGTGGCGACCAGGACCAGGTCGATGTCCTGCGGGGCCAGCCCGCTCGCCGCGAGCGCCTTGCCCGCCGCCTCGGCCGCCATCGCGTCGACCGTCTCGTCCGGCGCCGCGATGTGCCGGGTACGGATGCCCACCCGGCTGCGGATCCAGGCATCGTCGGTCTCGACCAGGCGGGCGAGGTCGTCGTTGGTGAGCACGCGGGACGGCTGGTAGTGGCCGAGCGCCAGGACGCGTGACCCCGTCATGGAATCCCCTGAAGGTACGTGGGCGGGCGGGTGTCCGACCAGTCTCACCTCTCGGTGGCGGCGGGCGGTTGCGAGATCCGCCAATGTTCCGCCGTCAGAACTGGAGAGATCCGACCGCACCGCCTATTCCTCGGGGGTGCCCCCGGGGCCGGCGGCGCACTGCCACCGGGCCCGGGCCCCGGGCCGTCCCGGCCGGGTCAGTCGCGGGCCGGCTCCCCGGTCAGCGCCGTGAAGCGCCGCAGCCGCAGGCTGTTGCCGACCACGAAGACCGACGAGAAGGCCATCGCGGCGCCCGCGATCATCGGGTTGAGCAGCCCGGCGGCGGCCAGCGGCAGCGCCGCGACGTTGTAGCCGAAGGCCCAGAAGAGGTTGGTGCGGATGGTGCCGAGGGTGGCGCGGGCCAGGCGGATGGCGTCGGCCGCGGCGCGCAGATCGCCCCGCACCAGGGTCAGGTCGCCGGCCTCGATGGCGGCGTCGGTGCCGGTGCCCATCGCCAGCCCCAGATCGGCGCGGGCCAGGGCGGCCGCGTCGTTGACGCCGTCGCCGACCATCGCGACCGAGCGGCCCTCGTCCTGGAGGCGCGCGATGACCGCCACCTTGTCCTCGGGCAGCACCTCGGCGATCACCTCGTCGATCCCGACCTCCTCGGCGACCGATGCGGCCACCGCCCGGTTGTCGCCGGTGAGCAGCACCGGGGTCAGGCCCAGGGCGCGCAGCCGGCGCACCGCCTCGGCGCTGGTGGGCTTGATCGCGTCGGAGACGACCAGCACCGCGCGGGCCGCGCCGTCCCAGCCGACGGCGACCGCGGTCCGGCCCGCCGCCTCCGCCTCGGCCTTGGCCGCCGCCAGCACGGGCGGCAGCTCAAGGCTCCAGTCGGTCAGCAGCCGCTCGCGGCCCACCAGGACGGAGTGCCCCTCGACGATCCCCTGGACGCCGAGACCGGGGACGTTCGCGAAGTCCTCCGGGGCAGGCAGCGCCCCGGTCGCGTCCTCGGCGGCGGTGGCGATGGCGCGGGCGATCGGGTGCTCGGAGGAGTGCTCCAGGGCGCCGGCCAGCCGCAGGGCCTCGTCGCGGGAGACGCCCTCGGCGAGGTGGACGCCGGTCAGCGTCATCACGCCGGTGGTGACCGTGCCGGTCTTGTCCAGGACGATGGTGTCGACCTTGCGGGTGGACTCCAGGACTTCGGGCCCCTTCAGGACGATGCCCAGCTGGGCGCCCCGGCCGGTGCCGACCATCAGCGCGGTCGGGGTGGCCAGGCCGAGGGCGCACGGGCAGGCGATGATCAGTACGGCCACGGCGGCGGTGAAGGCGGTCACCGCGCCCGCGCCGGTGGCCAGCCAGTAGCCCAGGGTGCCGAGGGCCAGCGCGATGACGATCGGGACGAAGACCGCGGAGATCCTGTCGGCGAGCCGCTGGGCCGCGGCCTTGCCGTTCTGCGCGTCCTCCACCAGGCGCGCCATCCGGGCCAGCTGGGTGTCCGCGCCGATCCGGGTGGCCTCGACGACGAGCCGGCCGCCGGCGTTGACCGTCGCCCCGGTGACGCCGTCGCCGGGCGCGACCTCCACCGGCACGGACTCGCCGGTGAGCATGGACGCGTCCACGGCGGAAGCGCCCTCCACGACCTTCCCGTCGGTGGCGATCTTCTCCCCGGGCCGTACGACGAACCGGTCCCCGACGCGCAGCTCGGAGGTGGGGATGCGCACCTCACGGCCGTCCCGCAGCAGGGCGACGTCCTTGGCGCCCAGTTCGAGCAGCGCCCGCAGCGCCGCGCCCGCCCTGCGCTTCGACCGGGCCTCGAAGTAGCGGCCCGCCAGGATGAAGGTGGTCACCCCGGCCGCCGCCTCCAGATAGATGCTGCCGCTGCCGTCCGTACGGGCGATGGTCAGCTCGAAGGGGTGCGTCATCCCGGGCATCCCCGCCGTGCCGAAGAACAGCGCCCACAGCGACCAGCCGAACGCCGCCAGGGTGCCCATCGAGATGAGGGTGTCCATCGTCGCGGCGCCGTGCCGCAGATTCGTCCACGCGGCCCGGTGGAAGGGCCAGGCGCCGTACGCGACCACCGGGGCGGCCAGGGTGAGCGAGAGCCACTGCCAGTTGGTGAACTGGAGCGGCGGGACCATCGCCATCAGGACGACGGGGACGGACAGGGCCAGCGAGACGAGCAGGCGACGGCGCAGCGGGGCGAGGGCGTCCTCGTCGGCGGGCCGGGCCGCGGAGTCCTCGTCGGGGGAGGGGGCGGCGGCCGGCGGCTCGGGGACGGCGGCGGTGTAGCCGGTCCGCTCCACCGTGGCGATCAGGTCCGCGGTCGCCACGCCGCTGCCCTCCGCGACCGCCACCTGCGCCTTCTCGCTGGCGTAGTTGACGGTGGCGGTGACCCCGTCCATCCGGTTGAGCTTCTTCTCGATCCGGGCCGCGCAGGAGGCACAGGTCATCCCGCCGATCTCCAGCTCGACGCGGTGGTCCGTGGCCGTGGTCGTCATGACTGCTCCTCTCGCGACGGCGCGGCACCGGCCGCGTCAGTACGGGGAACCATATACCCCCCTAGGGTATTCCGCCATGGCCCGCGCCGCACTCCGTCACGCCTCCCCGGTCTCCCCCTCCCCGGCCTCCCCCTCCGTCCCCCGCAGCGCCCGCTCGCCCATCGCCCGCAGGTACCGGGCCAGTTCCGGTGGGCCGTGCACCGTGAACTCCCGCCCGAGCATGGTCAGCCGCATCGCCAGCCACGCCAGCGAGTCCGGTGCGCTGTGCCACCGGCAGGACCCCTCGTCGAGCGCCGTCACCTCGCCCGCCCGGCCGCCCAGCCGCGCGGCGACCTCCGCGGCCGGTGCGTACACCGTCGCCACCGCCCGCTGCGGGTTCGCGCCCATCCCCTGCATCCGCTCCCGCACATAGGCGGCGGCGTCGGCGGCGGGCAGCTCGCGCGGCGCGGTCCGGGCGCCCGTGGCGAAGGCGTCGGTCAGCCGGTCCACCCGGAAGGTCCGCCAGTCCTCGCGGTCGTTGTCGTACGCGACGAGGTACCAGCGCCGCCCGGACGCCACCAGCCGGTGCGGTTCCACCAGGCGCCGGGTGTGCTCGCCGGCGCCGGTCCGGTAGCGGAAGCGCACCCGCTCGTGGTTGGTGATCGCCGCGGCGAGGACGGTCAGCTGCTCGGGGTCCACCGTCGGCTCGTCGCCCGCCGGCATCGGGACGGTGGCGCTGCCCAGGGTGCCCACCCGGCGCCGCAGCCGGGACGGCAGCACCTGTTCCAGCTTGGCCAGCGCCCGTACGGACGCCTCCTCGACGCCGTCGACGGTCTGCCCGGCGGTCGAGCGGAGGCCCACCGCGATGGCCACCGCCTCGTCGTCCTCCAGCAGCAGCGGCGGCATGGCCGCCCCCGCGGCCAGCCGGTAGCCGCCCTCCGCGCCCATCGTCGCGTGCACCGGATACCCCAGCTCGCGCAGCCGCTCGATATCGCGGCGGATGGTCCGGGAGGTCACCCCCAGCCGCCCGGCCAGCTCGCTGCCGGGCCAGTCGCGGGGGGTCTGGAGCAGGGACAGCAGGTTCAGCAGTCGCGCCGATGTCGCACTCATGCGTTGATGATGCGGGACGGGGAAGGGGCGGAGTCCTCCGGCACGGGCCGTGCGGTACGGGCCTGCGGAACGCCGTCACACTGTGGGGCATATCGCCCCACCCGGACGTAAAAACCGCCCCACGGCCGTACCGTCCCGGCCCGCCGCCCGCCATACTGACCGGGTGTCGATGATCAGCAACCTCCGCAAGGCCGTCCGGCTGCCGCAGCCGCGCACCCGGGGAGTCGACCTCAGCCACCCGGCGCGTTCGCCGCTGGGCACCGCCGTGGTCAACTGCGCGGTGTATGTCGACGGCGTGCGGCAGGACGGCGACCATCCGGCGGACGTGGCGATACGCCAGGTCCGCGCGTCCGGCAGCGGCTTCGTCTGGATCGGGCTGCACGAGCCGTCCGAGCGGGAATTCGCCGGGATCGTCGAGCTGTTCGGACTGCATCCGCTCGCCGTCGAGGACGCGGTGCAGGCCCATCAGCGCCCCAAGCTGGAGCATTACGACGATTCGCTGTTCACCGTCTTCAAGACGGTCCGCTATGTCGAGCACGACCGGCTCACCGACACCAGCGAGGTGGTCGAGACCGGCGAGATCATGCTCTTCACCGGCGCCGACTTCGTGATCACCGTACGGCACGGCGGCCATGGCTCACTCGGCCCGCTGCGCGAGGCCCTGGAGGCCACGCCGGAGCAGCTGGCGATCGGCCCGTCCGCCGTCCTGCACGCCATCGCCGACCTCGTCGTGGACGACTACCTCGACGTCACGGCCGCCGTCCAGGTGGACATCGACGACGTCGAGAGCGAGGTCTTCTCCGAACGGGGCGGCGGCGGGGCCGGCCGGATCTACCAGCTCAAACGCGAACTGCTGGAGCTCAAGCGGGCGGTGGCCCCGCTGGACGGGCCGATGCGGGAGCTGGCGACGCGGCCGGTGCGGCAGGTCGACTCGCGGATCACGGCCTACTTCCGCGACGTCGCCGACCACCTCGACCGGGTCACCGAGCAGATCACGTCCTTCGACGAACTGCTCAACTCCATACTCCAGGCCCACCTCGCCCAGGTCGCCGTCGCGCAGAACGAGGACATGCGCCGGATCAGCGCCTGGGTCGCGATCCTCGCGGTGCCGACCATGGTGTGCGGGGTGTACGGGATGAATTTCCGCTATATGCCCGAAAAGAACTGGACGTTCGGGTATCCGCTGGTGATGGTGCTGATCGTGGTGGCGTGCTGGGTGATCCACCGCGGGTTCAAGCGGAACGGCTGGCTCTAGCCGCCCTCGTCACCGCGGCCGACCCGCCCGGCTCCCGCTACCGCCCGGCCACCTGCCGGGGCCGCGCCGCACCCCAGCCCACCGCGATCTGCGGGAGCAGCAGCGCCAGCAGGACGGCCAGCGGAACGGTCCAGCTGCCGGACAGGTCGTGTACGGCGCCCAGGACGGCCGGGCCGGTGGCGGCCAGGATGTAGCCGAAGC
This sequence comes from Streptomyces gilvosporeus, assembly GCF_002082195.1. GTDB lineage: Bacteria > Actinomycetota > Actinomycetes > Streptomycetales > Streptomycetaceae > Streptomyces > Streptomyces gilvosporeus. The sequence continues at coordinate 6,055,614 of NZ_CP020569.1, forward strand.
ACTGGGCCATGCTGGAGAGTTGGGCGGTGTGCCGGGCGTCCGGGGCGCGCTGCACGATGAACAGCAGCGCCAGGCTGATGGCCGCGCCCTGGCCGAGGCCCAGCAGCGTCATCCATACGTAGGCCCCGGCGGCCGGAGCGGCCAGCATGCCCCCGAAGGCCGTCGCGCACAGCGCCGCCCCCAGTGCCGCCAGCACCCCGGCGCGCAGCCTGCGGCCGACGAGGACAGGGGCCAGGAACGAGCCCGCGATGCCCAGCAGGGAGGAGTAGGAGAGCAGCCATCCGGCGTCGCCCGCACTCGTCCCGGCGTCCTCCAGCATCGTCGGCAGCCAGGCGGCGGCCGCGTAGTAACTCAGCGACTGAAGGCCCATATAGCCGGTGACCTGCCAGGCCAGCGGATCGCGCCACAGACCGCGGACGGGCCGGGCCACCCGGTGGGCGGTGGCCGCCGCCCGGTTGCCGGAGCGCACCTGGGGCAGCCAGACGAGCAGCGCGAGCGCCGCGAGCGCGCCCCAACAGGCCAGCGTGGCCTGCCAGTCGAGGCCGGTGGCCCGCTGGACGGGAACGGTGACACCGGCCGCCAGGGCCGCGCCGCCGAACAGCGACATCGAGTACAGGCCGGTCATCAGCCCCGCGCGGGCCGGAAAGTCCCGTTTGATGAGGCCGGGCAGCAGGACGTTGGCGACGGCGATGCCCGCGCCGATCACGACCGTTCCGGCGAACAGCGCGACGACCGAGTCCAGCAGCCGCAGCGCGGTGCCCGCGCAGATCAGCGCCATGGTGGCCAGCAGCGCCCGCTCCGTCCCCAGGCGCCGCCCCAGCCGCGGCGCGAGGGGTGCCAGCAGCCCGAAGCAGAGCAGCGGCAGGGCGGTGAGCAGGCTGGTGGCCGCGGCCGACATCCCGCTGTCGGCGCGGATGGTCCCGGCGAGTGGCGAGACGGCGACCAGCGCCGGGCGCAGATTGAGCGCCAGGAGGACGACGCCGGCGCCGAGCCACAGGGCGCGGCGGCCGGTGACCGAGGAAACGGGGGGAGCGGGGGAGGGGAGCGGCGGTGCGGCGGGTGCTTCGCGGGTGGCCGTCGGTCCGTCGTCAGGCATGGGTGTGGTCTTCCGGTATCTCGTCGGTCCCGCGCAGGGCGTCCATGGCTTCGGTCAGATGCGCCAGCGCCGCCCGCTCGGCCGCCTCGGCGTCGCGGGCCTCGATGGCGTCGACGATGGCCGCGTGGGAGGCGTACTGGTTGCGTACGGAATCGGGGACGGGGGCGCCGACGACCGACCGGAGCGTCGAGCGCAGGGCGTCGCTGAGGTGGTCGTACAGCTCGGCCAGGACGCTGTTGTGGGCCGCCGCGGCGATGGTGCGGTGGAAGTCCAGGTCCGCGTCGATGAACGCCGGCAGATCGCCGCTGTGCCAGGCGCGGTCGCGTTCGGCCAGGGCGGCGCGCAGCGCGGTGAGGTCCTCGTCGGTGCGGCGCAGCGCGGCATGGCGGGCGGCGTCGCGTTCCAGACAGGCGCGCACCTCGTAGGTCTCCAGATCGCCGGCCCGGCGCAGTCTGCGCTGGACGGCGGCGCCGAAGCCGCTGCTGGCGCGGACGTAGGTGCCGTCGCCCTGCCGCGGTTCGAGCATCCCGGTGTGCACCAGGGCGCGCACCGCCTCCCGGACGGTGTTGCGGCCGACGTCGAGCTGCTCGACGAGCAGCGGCTCGGCGGGGATCTTCGTCCCGACCGGCCACTCGCCGTCGGCGATCAGGCTCTCCATCTGCTCGATGACCAGGTCCACCAGGCTGGTACGGGCGGTGCTGCGCAGCGGCATGGCAAGTCCTCCGTGTGATTCCACCGGTGATGGGAACATCCCATGTTTCGCGGTGTCAAACGGGCGGGGCTAGCCTGAGGGCGCCGATGATCTCGGCAAACGCGTCGGAAAGCGTGTCGGAAAGCGCTTCGGCACGTACGCCGGCGAGCGCGTCGGCAGGACGCGGAACGACGCGGTGAACGCCTGGGGAGAGGGCCGAAGGACCATGGACATGCGCGCCCGGCGGGTGTCGCCCTGGAAGGGCCAGTGGCCGGTGATCGGCGTGGTCGCGGCGGGCGGCGCGATCGGCGCCGTGGCGCGCTACGGCGCCACGCTGCTGTGGCCGACGGCCGCCGGCGCCTTCCCCTGGACGATCCTGGCCGTCAACGTCGTCGGCTGTGCGCTGATGGGCGTGCTGATGGTGCTGATCACCGAGCTGTTCTCACCGCACCGGCTGGTGCGGCCCTTCCTGGGCACCGGCATCCTCGGCGGGTTCACCACCTTCTCGACCTATGCGGTGGACATCCAGCAGCTGGTGGACGCCCGGCGGGCGCCCCTGGCGCTGGCCTATCTGGCGGGCACCCTGCTCGCCGCGCTGGCGGCCGTATGGGGTGCGGGGGCCGCCACCCGCGAACTTCTGGCAGTTCTCGAACGGAAGGAGCGCGCGGCATGATCGGACTCGGCACCCCGGCGCTGCGGCTGACGGCGATCGTCGGCGAACACGAGGTGTGGCACCACCGGCCGCTGTACGCGGAGATCGTGCACCGTGCGCATGCGGCCGGGCTGAGCGGCGCCAGCGTCTTCCGCGGTATCGAGGGCTTCGGCGCCTCGTCGGTCATCCACACCCAACGGCTGCTCTCCCTGAGCGAGGACCTGCCCGTCGCGGTCGTGGTCGTGGACACCGAGGAACGGGTGCGCGGCCTGCTGCCGCAGCTGGCCGAACTGGTCGGGGACCGGGGCCTGGTCACCGTCGACCGGTGCGAGATCATCGCGTACGGGACCGGGGACGCGACCGGTACGGACGGCGGCGGGGCGGGCGGGCGCGGGTGAACTGGTTGCTGGTGGTGGCCGGTGCGGCGGTCGGCGCGCCGCTGCGGTATCTCACCGACCGCTTGGTGCAGTCCCGGCACGACAGCGTCTTCCCCTGGGGGACGTTCACCGTCAACGCCATCGGCTCGTGGATCCTCGGCATGCTGAGCGGCGCCGTCGCCGTCGGCGCCGCCTCCTCGCACGTCCAGCTCCTCCTCGGCACCGGACTGTGCGGCGCCCTGACCACGTACTCGACCTTCTCCTACGAGACGTTGCGGCTGGCGGTGGACGGCGCCCGCCTGTACGCCGTCGCCAACGCGGTGGCGAGCGTGGCCGCCGGGCTGGGCGCGGCGTTCGCGGGGGTGCTCTGCGCACGGGCGCTGTGGGGCTGACCGGCAGGTCCGGCCCGCCGCCGCCCGGTACTTTCCGGCCGCCCGTGGGTATCCTCCGCGTATCCGGCATGGCCGGCGGACCGGGACCGGGGGAGTGGACCGTGGCAGAGGTGTTTCTGCGGCGTCTGACCAGGTGGCAGGCGGAGACCCAGCGGGAGTCGGTCGCCGGACTGTACGCCGCGGCGCACCGCGATCCGCCCGCCGCCGCACACGCCCTGCAACGGGAGGACTTCCTGCGGCGGTTCACCGGGCACGACATCCAGCGCCCCGGTTTCGAGATGGTCATCGGCAGCGATCCGGCGCCGGCCGGCTGCTGTTACGGCTATCCGGCCGACCGGGAGGGCGAGTGGCCCGGGACGTATGCCGCCGGGCCGTGGGGCGACCGGGTGCCGCCGGGTGAGGTGGGGGAGGCGGCCGCGGCGGGAAGGCTGTTCCTGGTGGCGGGGTTGATGGTGCTGCCCGCGTACCGGCGTACCGGCGTCGCCACCCGCCTGATGCAGACGCTGCTGCTGCGCAGCACCGCCACCCTGGCCCTCGCCGTCATCGCGGCGGACAACGCCCCCGCCCGGGCCGCGTTCCGCTCCTGGGGCTGGCGCCCGTGGGACGGCGGCCCGTCCGGCGACGGCCCCGCAGGCCCGCAACCGGAGGCGTGGATCCGCCCGTTGCCGTAGGACGCACGCACCCGCCGTACGGGCGCAAGCGCTGGGGCCCGGGAGATATACCTCACCGGGCCCCACCGCTGTCATCGCGAACGCGTGGGAGGTACGCGATCGTTGCCGGCGGCGCCTTTGTCGTCGGCGGTGACCGCGGACCGGCGTCGCTGGGTGTGCCGAAGACCGACCGCCAGGTACCGGCCCTCGGCGGCCACGCCGCAGTCGTGGCCGCGGCCGCACAGGCGGCCGGTCAAAGGGGTGGATCAGCGGATCAGTGCGTCAGGCCGTTGGCCCACAGCTGGTCCACCTTGGCGCGCTCGTTCTGGTCGGGCTGGGTGTTCTGGCAGGACGGGCCGGGCCCGCCGCCGGACATCAGCTCGCTGCACGGACCCTCGTAGTGGTCCGGCAGCCCCAGCACATGGCCGGTCTCATGGGCGACCACCCGTGTGGAGTTGTACTCCTGGGACTGCTTGTGGTCGATGAACACGAAACCCTTGCCGTGCCCGTCGGTGCTGGCGTACGAGCCACGCGGGTCGTCGCCTTCCTTGTACTGGAAGTCGCCGCCGCTGCCTTCCTGGAGCTTGACGTTCTGCACGGCGCCGTTCCATATGGACGCGCTCTGGGCTATCTGGTCCTTGTACGTCGGCGCCGCACTCGCGTCGTACGTCACGGTGACCGACTTCAGGCCCGGGTGGGCCTTCATCTTCGCCAGGGCCGACTTCATGACGGCCTGGAAGAACGCCTTGCTGTCGGCCTTCTCGGCCGCCGATCCGGTGTAGGCCGCGATGGAGGCCGGCGTGCTCTGGTGGGAGGAGGGGGACGGAGAGGTGGACGCTGCCGAAACCGGCGCCGCGGCGGCGAACACGGCAGCGAGGCCCAGTCCGAGCGCTGCCGACAGCGCCGTCTTGGGAGAGCTCATGTGGGGGGCTCCTTAATCTCCGAGGGCCGCGGTCGCCGTGTGGGGCGGCGACCGGGGCCCTGCGGATTTCTTGGTGCCGTTGAGTCTGGACGGAGTTCACCCGTGCGGCGGAGATGTTAACTAGCGATAGCGCCAGGCAATACCCCTGTGGCGCGCAGTCGAACACCATCCGAAAAAGAGCGAGTTCACGAGGTTTAAGACTCTGGTGTGTCCGTTGCCGACGATTTATGCTCCGAAGCGTGGAGCTCGAGGTAAGGCATCTTCGCGCAGTGTGTGCCATCGCCGACGCGGGCAGCGTACGCAGAGCGGCCCGGGAGTTGGGGATGACTCAGCCTTCCCTCACGACGCAGCTGCGACGCATCGAAAAGGCCCTCGGCGGCCAGCTGTTCTTCCGCGGCGCCACCGGCAGCCGCCCGACGCCGCTGGGTCATTCCGTGCTGTGCAGAGCGCGCCCGATTGTGGCCGAAATGCGCGCATTGATCGACGAGATAGCCTCCGCGTCCGTTCGTGAACGGGGCGTGCGGCTGCGCATCGGCAGCACCAACAGCCGCGCCGTCGCCGGGTGGCTGCGCCGGCTGCGCGTGCGCCTCCCGGACACGGACACCACCATCAGGACCGATGTCTCCGCCAACGCGCTGCTGCACATGGTCGCGATGGGGCAGCTCGACGTCGCGTTCGTGCACGAGGTCGAGGGTGCGCCGCTGCGGGTCCCCGACGGCCTGGCCGAACACGAACTCATCGCCCGCGAACCGCAGTTCATCGCCCTGTCCGACGCCCACCCCGCGGCCGCCCGCGACGTCGTCCACCTCGGTGACCTCGCCGACGACCAGTGGATGGTCGACCCGTCCGTCGACGGCGAATGGGCGGGGCTGCGCCGCATCTGGACCGCCGCGGGCATCAACCCCCGGGTCGTCCACGGCGACTACCTCACCACCGTCGACCTGGTCACGGCCGGCGAGGTGGTCACCCCCTGTCAGCCCACCGCCCGCTCCCGCCCCGGGATGGCCGTCCGCCCCCTGCACGGCGACCCGCTGGCCGTACGCCTCTTCATGGCCGTCCGTCCCGAAGGCGCCCTGGCCGCCCCCGCGGACGCCCTGTTCGCCGATCTGACCGCGTCCTATATGGAGATCGCGTGGTCCAGCGAGACCTACCGCGAGTGGCTGATGCGGCAGGAGGGGCCGCTGCCACTGCCGGTCCCGGCTGCGGCTCCGTAGGGCCCCACTCGCCGTCACCCGCACCGCTGCCGCGGCGTGCCGCAGGTGCCGTTCGGCGAGCAGTCGTCGATTCCTGCCCGATTGCGGGCAGGAAGCTGGATGTTCGACGACCCCCGGCCTAGGGTGACGATCCATGATCGCCATAAACGCATTGGGGACTTTCTCCCTGATGGTGGGACTTCTCACCCTTACTCCCGGGCTGGACACCGCCCTCGTCCTGCGCACCGCCGCGCTCGGCCACCGCCGTCGCGCCTGGGGTGTGGTCCTCGGCATCCAGAGCGGCACGCTGATCTGGGGCGTGCTCACCTCGCTCGGTGTCACCGCGCTGCTGACCGCCTCGCACCTCGCGTACGCGATACTCCGCTGGGCCGGGGCCGCGTATCTGGTGTGGATGGGCGGCAGGCTGCTGTGGGCCACGTGGCGCACCTCGGGGGACCAGGGGGCGACCGGGAGCGGGGCGGGGGCCGAGGCCGCGGTCGGGGCCGGGGCGAGCAACACCCTGCGCGGCGGCTGGCGTCAGGGGATCGCGACCAATCTCCTCAACCCGAAGATGGGCGCCTTCTACGTCGCGGTGCTCCCGCAGTTCCTCCCCGCCCACGCCTCGCACCTCGCCGCGGGCGTGCTCCTGACCGGTGTGCACATCGTGCTGGCCGTCCTCTGGGCCTGCGCGCTGATCGCCCTCGCCCAGGTGCTCCGGGACCGCCTGCAACGGCCCTCGATGCGCCGCCTCCTCGACCGGATCACCGGTACGGTCATCGCCGCCTTCGGGCTCCGGCTCGCGCTCGGGGAGTGACGATGCGCGCGCTCCCCGCCGACGCCCAGGCCGTGGTCTTCGACTGCGACGGCCTGCTGGTCGACACCGAGGTGTGCTGGACCGTCGCGGAGACGGCCCTCTTCGCCGCGCACGGCCGCGTCTTCGGCCACACCGAGAAAGCGCTGGTCATCGGCCGTACCGTGGAGGCGGCGGGAGAGGCCATGGCGGACTGCTTCGGGCGGCCCGGAGCCGGTGGCGACCTCGCCGCCGAGCTTCTCGAAAGGGTCCGTGAGGAGCTGGCCCGGGGCGCCGCGCCGCTCCCCGGGGCGGTGGAGCTGGTGCGCGCCTGCCGGGCGGCCGTGCCGATCGCGGTCGCCAGCAACAGCCCCCGGGAACTGCTGGATGCGGCACTGGCCTCGGCCGGTCTCGCCGCGTACGTCACCCACACCTTCGCCGCCGACGAGGTGCCTTCGCCCAAGCCCGCACCGGACCTCTATCTGACGGCATGTGAGGCGCTCGGCGCGGACCCGACGCGTTCCGTCGCCTTCGAGGACTCGGCCACGGGCATCTCCGCGGCCCGTGCTGCCGGGCTCTACGTCGCCGTCGTCCCGTCCCTTCCGGGGGCCGGCCTCGACCACGACTGGCTGGGCGCCGGCCTGGATGAACCGGAACTGCTGGACTGGGCCGGGCGGCTGGGGGACGGCACCGCCCGTCGCCCCCCTGACCGGGACGCTCGCCGCGCGAGACGATCGGACATGTGAGCAAGACTGTGGGCCATTCAGCGGCTCATTCGATCTCCCTACGGTGGAGAGCACCACACCGAACCGGTACCGGGTCGACACCGACCCGGCACCGACATCGACAGGGGAGATCCCGATGCGCGCAGTCATCCAGAAGACCTTCGGCGGCCCGGAGGTCCTTGAGGTCACCGAGGCCGAACGACCCCGCCCGCTGGCCGGCGAGGTACTCGTCCGGGTCCACGCCAGCGCGGTCAACCCGGTCGACGCCGCGGTCAGGTCCGGCGCGTTCCCGCTCCTGGGCGAGCCGCCGTTCGGCGTCGGCTGGGACGTCTCGGGCGTCGTCGAGGAGACGGGACCGGGGGCCCGGTTCGCGGTGGGCGACGAGGTGTACGGGATGCCGTTCTTCCCCCGCGCGGCCACCGGGTACGCCGAGTACGTCGCCGTCCCGTCGCGGCAGGTCGCCCGCAAGCCCGCCACCCTCGACCACGTCCACGCCGCCGCCCTGCCGCTCGCCGCGCTGACCGCCTGGCAGGGGCTGGTGGACGCGGCCGGCATCAAGGAGGGCGACCGGGTGCTGATCCACCGCGCCGCCGGCGGCGTCGGCCACCTCGCGGTGCAGATCGCCAAGGCCCGCGGCGCCCATGTGATCGCCCTGGCAAGCGCCGCCCGGCACGAGTTCCTGACCGGCCTGGGGGCGGACGAGGTGATCGACTACCGGACCACCGACTTCACCGAGGCGGTGCGGAACGCCGATGTGGTCTTCGACTCGAACGCCCAGGGGACGCGTTCGCTGCGCGTGCTGCGGCCCGGAGGCGTGCTGGTCAGCATCCTCGAACACGGTGACGCCGAGCTCGCGGCCACGGTCGCGGCGGCCGGGCGGCGCTTCGCCGGGGTCTCCGTGGAGCCGGACTACGCGAGCCTGGAGGCGATCGCCGAACTCGTCGACGCCGGCCGGATCCGCCCCTACGTCGAGGAGACCTTCCCGCTGGCCGAGGCCGGCAAGGCGCATGAGCTGATCGAGTCGGGGCGGGTGCAGGGCAAGATCGTGCTGACGGTCTGACGCCGACGGCCCGCTGCGGATACCGGCCGCCCTCCTCCGCGGGGGCGGCCCGTATCGTTTCGTCACCGAAGAGGGGAACGGCGATGGACATCCTTACCGAGGCGCTGGCCTCCATGCGCACCGGCAGCCCGGCGTCCGTCCGTACCGACGGCCGCGCGCCGTGGGGGCTGCGGCTGCCGCCGGTCGCGGGCGCGGGCTTCCATGTGGTGCTCCACGGAACGTGCTGGCTCGTCCCGTTGGACGACACCCCGCCGATCCCGCTCGCCCCCGGCGACGTGATCTTCGTCCGCGACGGCCGCGGCCACGTCCTCGCCGACCACCCCTCGACTCCGGCCGAGGTGCCCCGCCCCGAGCAGTACGAGCTCGGCGACGATATGCCCATCGGCTCCCTCTCGCTGGGCGGTGACGGGCCGCGCACCAGTCTGCTGTGCGGCAACTACCATCTGGATCAGGGCCGTCCGCACCCCCTGGTGATGCGGCTGCCCGAGATCATCCACCTGCCCACCCGGCACGGCCGCCACCCCGAACTCAGCGCCGCCGTCCAGCTGCTGGGCGCCGAGCTGGACAATCCGCGCATCGGCTCCGAAGGCATCGTGCCGAGTCTGATCGACTCGCTGCTGCTCTACATCCTGCGCGCCTGGCTGGACGACCAGCCCGCCGATACCGCGCAGGGCTGGGCCGCCGCCCTGAGCGACGCCGCGGTCGCCCCCGCACTGGCGGCGATCCACCGGACCCCCGCGACGCAGTGGACCGTGGAGTCCCTGGCCGCCCGCTCCGGCCTGTCCCGCGCGGCCTTCGCCCGCCGCTTCAACGCGCTGGTCGGCGAGCCGCCGATGGCCTATCTGACCCGCTGGCGGATGACGACCGCCGCGCGGTTGTTGCAGGAGTCCGACGCACCGCTGACGAAGGTGGCGGCACGGACGGGATACGGGTCGGAGTTCGCCTTCGCCAAGGCGTTCAAGCGGGAGTTCGGGCTCGCCCCGGGAATGTACCGACGCCAGGCACGCGCCGCCGCGTGACGCCCCCCCCGGGCCCAACGCATGGCGTCGCCGGGCGCCTTCACACACAAACAGATGCTTTCCCGCACACACCGGAACCTTCGAGCACAAAGAAGACCGCACCCGGACCGTCACGACCGCCGTGATCGGCGGCATGCGGGCCGGGTGCGGGCAGCTAGGCGAAGCGACCGGAGAACGTGCAGGTCAGACCGCCCAGACAAGGCTCAGGCCTTCTTGGTCTCCCAGAAGATCCGGTCGATCTCGGCGATGAGCTCCAGGGCCTTCTCGCCGGTCTTCGGGTCGTTGGAACCCTTGGCGGCGCTCAGGGCCTTGAGGGTGTCGTTGACCAGCTGGTGCAGCTGCGGGTACTTCTCGAAGTGCGGGGGCTTGAAGTAGTCGCTCCACAGCACCGAGACGTGGTGCTTGGCCAGCTCGGCGCGCTGCTCCTTGATGAGGATCGCGCGGGCGCGGAAGTCCGCGTCCTCGTTGGCCTGGTACTTCTCCTGGACGGCCTTGACCGACTCGGCCTCGATGCGGGCCTGGGCCGGGTCGTACACGCCGCAGGGCAGGTCGCAGTGGGCGCTGACCTTGACCTTGGGGGCGAACAGGCGGGAAAGCATGTTCAGTCCTTCCTCGTGATCGTCTTCTCACGTGCGAGATTACTCGGTGCGGGAAGGCTTTTCTCGGGCGCCCCGGGGGTCTTAGGGCAAAAGTCCAGTGTCGCGCCGGGGCTGATGGAGGATGGACCGGTGAGCGAAGCGAGACGGGGGCGCCCCCGGACGGACCGGGGCGAGGCCGGGAGGTACGGGATGCCGGAGCGGGTGCAGGAGCGCGGGCCGGGGCGGGAACAGGGCGCGTCCGGCGGGTTGCTGCGGGCGTTCGGGCTCGCCGAGGTCTACAACCCGTCGATGGTGCCCACCCTGCGGCCGGGCGACCAGTTGGTGGTGCAGTACGGCGCCGTGGTGCGGCCGGGCGCGGTGGTGGTGCTGCGGCATCCGTTCCGTCAGGACCTGCTGATCGTCAAGCGCGCGGTGGAGCGGCGGGACGGCGGGTGGTGGGTGCGCGGGGACAATCCGTACGTCGAGAACGACAGCCGGGAATTCGGGGTGGTCCCGGACGAATTGGTCATCGCCCGCGCCTGGCTGCGGGTGCGGCCGCCCCGCGGGATTCACTCCCCGGCGGCCGCGCTGTCCTGGGCGGTCTCGGCGGTGCGGCCGCTGCCCTCGGAGCGTTCGCTTTCGCGGCGTTTGCGGGCGCGGTAGGCGGCGACGTTGGCGCGGGTGGCGCAGCGGTCGGAGCAGTAGCGCCGGGAGCGGTTGGTGGAGGTGTCGAGGTAGGCGTTGCGGCACGGTTTGGCCTCGCAGATGCCCAGCCGGTCGACGCCGAGTTCGGTCAGATGGAACGCCAGGCCCATGCAGGCCGTCGCGGTGTAGCTCGCGGTGGCGTTGGCGGCATGGTCGGCGATGTGCATGTGCCAGTTGGGACGCCCGTCGTCGTCGCGGAATTCGTGCCCGGAGATCTGCGGGCTGACCGGGAACTCCATCATCAGGGCGTTGAGCAGGTCCACGGCCCGCACCTCGTCGCCGGTGTCGGCGGCCTCGAAGACGGCGCGCAGCCGGGCGCGGACCGTCCGCAGCCGGGTGACGTCGCTGTCCGTCGCCCGCCGGGCGGACTGCTGCGCGGGGCCGAACAGCTCCCGGACCGCCTCGACCGTGGTCAGGCTGTCGCCGCCGCGCTCGGGCTGCTCGGTGTTGACCAGTCGCACGGCGAAATCCGAGTAATAGGCCAGTTCCACTTGTAGTCCTTACGGCATGGGAATAAGGTGCGGGTGCGCGCCTCCTGTAAGAGGCTTTGCGGCTAGCTGGGTATTACCAGGGTAGTACGGGCTGGAGGGACGGGAATGACCGAGACCATCGCCGGGGCCGACTGGCAGGGCTGGCAGACCAGTTGGGACCGGCAGCAGGAGTGGTACCTCCCCGACCGCGAGGAGCGGTTCCGGGTGATGCTCGACATGGTGGAGGCGGTGGCGGGTCCGGCTCCGCGGGTGCTGGACCTGGCCTGCGGCACGGGCAGTATCTCCGACCGGCTGCTGCGGAGGTTCCCGCAGGCCGAGAGTGTGGGGGTGGATCTGGATCCCGCGCTGCTGGCCATCGCGGAAGGGTACTTCGCCGACGAGCCCCGGGTCCGCTTCACACGGGCCGACCTCAAGGACCCGCAGTGGCGCACGAAGCTGCCGTACGACTCCTACGACGCGGTGCTGACGGCCACCGCCCTGCACTGGCTGTACGCCGATGACCTGCGGACGCTGTACGGGCAGCTGGCCACCCTGGTCCGCGACGGCGGGGTCTTCATGAACGCCGACCATATGCCCGACGAGGCCACCCCGCGGATCAACGCCGCCGAGCGGGCCCTCCGGCATGCGCGCATGGACGAGGCGAAGGCGGCCGGCGCGGTGGACTGGGCCGAGTGGTGGCAGCTGGCCGCCGCCGACCCGCTGCTGGCCGGGCCGACCGCCGAGCGCTTCGCGATATACGGCGAGCACGCCGACGGGGACACCCCGTCGGCGCACTGGCATGCCCAGGCGCTGCGCGCCGCCGGCTTCGCGGAGGCCCGGACGGTCTGGGCGTCGCCCTCGGACGCACTGGTGCTGGCGCTGAAGTAGGGCCACGGAAACCCGCTGTGGCGCTCTCCGGCCGGAGAGCGCCACAGCGGCCCCGCGCCGCAGCGCTACAGCACCTTCGACAGGAACGACTTCGTCCGCTCGTGCTGGGGATTGGCGAGCACCTCGCGCGGATGCCCGGACTCGACCACCACGCCGTCGTCCATGAAGACCAGCGAATCGCCGACCTCCCGGGCGAAGCCCATCTCGTGGGTGACGACGATCATCGTCATCCCGTCGGCGGCCAGGTCCTTCATCACGTCCAGGACGTCGCCGACCAGCTCCGGGTCGAGGGCCGAGGTCGGCTCGTCGAAGAGCATCAGCTTGGGCTCCATGGCCAGGGCGCGGGCGATGGCCACCCGCTGCTGCTGGCCGCCGGAGAGCTGCGAGGGGTAGTTGCCGGCCTTGTCGGCCAGGCCCACCCGGTCCAGCATTGTGGCCGCGCGCTCCCGGGCGTTCGCCTTGGACTCGCCCTTGACCTGGACCGGCGCCTCCATGACGTTCTCGATCGCCGTCATGTGCGGGAAGAGGTTGAAGCGCTGGAAGACCATGCCGATGTCGCGGCGGCGGGCGGCGACCTCCTTGTCGCGCAGCTCGTAGAGCTTGCCCTTGTGCTCGCGGTAGCCGACCAGTTCGCCGTCGACCGACAGCCGGCCGGCGTTGATCTTCTCCAGGTGGTTGATGCACCGCAGGAACGTCGACTTGCCCGAACCGGACGGGCCGATCAGACAGAAGACCTCCCGGGGCGCGACCTCCAGGTCGATGCCCTTGAGGATGTGGGCCGCACCGAAGGACTTGTGCACGCCCTCGGCCTTGACCATGGGGCCGCCGCTGGTGCCCGCGGCCCTGCTCGTCGTGGTCTTGTCGGTCATGCGGCACCTCCGGGGCGCTGGAAGCCGCCGCCCAGCCGCGCCCTGATGCGCTGGAGCGGGGTGGGCGGCAGCTGGCGGCTGGAGCCGCGGGCGTAGTAGCGCTCCAGGTAGTACTGGCCGATGCTCAGGACGGTCGTGGCGATCAGGTACCAGGCGGCGGCGAGGATCAGCATCTCCACGACGACACCCGAGTCGCGTCCGACGTTCTGCGCGGCCTGGAGCAGGTCGTAGTACTGGACGGCGATCACCAGCGAGGAGGTCTTCAGCATGTTGATGACCTCGTTGCCGGTCGGCGGCACGATCACCCGCATCGCCTGCGGCACGATGATCCGGCGCAGCGTCCGGCCGTGGCTCATGCCCAGCGCGTGCGCCGCCTCGGTCTGGCCCTCGTCGACCGCGTTCAGACCGGCGCGGCAGATCTCCGCCATGTACGCGGCCTCGTTCAGGCCCAGGCCCAGCAGCGCGCACAGGAACGGGGTCATGAAGTCCGACCACTCGTCCTTGTAGATCGGCATGATGTCGATGTAGTGGAAGACCAGGCCGAGGTTGAACCACAGGAACAGCTGGACGTAGACCGGCGTTCCGCGGAAGAACCAGATGTAGAACCACGCGACGGTGGAGGTCACCGGGTTCTTGGACTGGCGCATCACGGCCAGGATCACACCGCCCACGATGCCGATGATCATCGACAGCACGGTGATCAGCAGGGTGTTGCGCAGGCCCTTGAGGATGTCCGCGTTGAACATGTACTGGGGGATGGCGTTCCAGTTGACGTCCCCGGAGGCGAACGCGCGGAACAGCAGGGCGACGAGCCCGAGGACGACGACGGCCGCGACCCAGCGTCCGTAATGCCGGACCGGAATGGCTTTGATGGGCTCGGGGTGCGGAGGCGGGGAGTCCGCCGGCGGCTGGGTCGACTGGTCGACGTCAACTGACACGGGTGTGGCCTTTCAGCGTGTGGCGGGAAGGTGCGAGCAGGCGCGGCCGGGGCTCAGGAGCCGCCGTTGAGCTGTACTTCCTTGACCGCGGCGTCCTTGACGTCCCACTTCTTGAGGACCTCGGCGTACGAGCCGTTCTTGATCGTGAGTTCCACCGCGGCCTTGAGCGCGTCCCGCAGCTTGGCCTGGCCCTTGGGGACCGCGATGCCGTACGGGGCGGCCTTGAGCGGCGCGCCGCCGACCATCTGGAAGTCCTTGCCGCCGCCGGAGACGTTCACGGCGTAGGCGGCGACCGGATAGTCGCTGGAGACCGCGTCCACGCCGCCGGTGCGCAGCCGGGTCTGGGCCTCGGAGTCGTTGTCGAACGCCTCGATGGAGATGGGCTGCGAGCCGCTCTTCTGGCATGCCTTGGACTTGGCGTTGGCCAGATCGTGCGAGACCGTGCCGCGCTGTACGGCGAGCTTCTTGCCGCACATCGTGTCCCAGCCGTCGATGCCCTGGGTCTTGCCCTTCTGGGTGTAGAGCGAGACACCGACATTGAGGTAGTCGACGAAGTCGACGCCCGCGCCGATCTTCTTGCCGGTGGTGGAGTCGATGCCCTCCTGGCGGTCCTTGGTGTCCGTCATCGCCGACATCGCGATGTCGTACCGCTGGGACTTCAGACCGCCCATGAGGGTGTCGAAGGTGGCGTTGTTGAAGTTGAGCTTGATGCCCAGCGTCTTCTCCATCGCCCGCGCCAGATCCGGGTCGATGCCCGCGATCTGCCCGTTGGTACGGAACTCCACCGGCTTGTACGTCATGTCCGAGCCGACCTGGAGGAAGCCCTTGTCCTGGACGTCCTTGGGCAGCATCTTGAACAGCGGGGCATGCACATTGCGGTGCTTCTGCGCCTCGCGGCGGGCGATGGCCTCGTTGGTCTGGTCGCCACAGGCGCTGAGCACCAGCATCGAGGCGACGACCGCGGCCACCGAGGCCATGGCCGTACGCGCCGTACGCGACCTGCCGGCGGCCGGGCGACGGCTGGTACCTGCGGTCATGCTGATCCTCCTGCGGATGTCGGAGTCCGGGTACGGACAAGTCTCCGGCGAACGGGGCCGGAACGGCAGGGGCCGGACACACACCGTTGCCAAGCGACCTCGGGTTGCGTCGGATCTTTCCATCCGGCTCCGGTATTCGGACTGTCGGTCAGGTCAAAATCGGATAACGGACGGGGCGGTCCTCCGTATGACCCGGATGACGGGGGAGTGAACGGGTTCGGGCGCTGCGTCCGTCCGCAACCCGTCTCACCTGGGCGTCTCGGGATCCGGACGCATCCGGGTGGCACTTCGGCGTCTTTATATGTTTCGCCGCTAATGTCGGTTCTCACTACCGGAGGGTAATGAATCTGACTCGTCGGCGCCCGCGCCCGTCCGGTAGAAAGGTTCGTTACACCCCTCATCCGGGGCTCAGGGCGCGTGTGCGGCGCGCCCGGCGTCCGACCTCCCCCCGCACGGCGGCCATCCGCCGAGCAGGGACCGGACGCGGTGCCCGCCCACCCCTCGACCAGGGAGTGGACACCCTCAACTGATGTACGAAGAAATAAGGGGTTGGAACACAGTGGCAGCGGAGATCGTCAATCCTCGCAGCGACAGCACGGGCGCGGACGCCGGTTCGGACGGCGTTTCGGGCAGTACGGACGAAGGCTTCTTCGATCCGGCCTTTGCGCTCCACCGCGGCGGCAAGATGGCCGTCCAGGCGACCGTGCCGGTCCGCGACAAGGACGACTTGTCCCTCGCGTACACACCCGGCGTCGCCAAGGTGTGCAGCGCAATCGCCGAGCATCCCGAGCTCGTGCACGACTACACCTGGAAGTCCCAGGTCGTGGCCGTCGTCACGGACGGCACCGCGGTGCTGGGCCTGGGCGACATCGGCCCGGAGGCCTCCCTTCCCGTGATGGAGGGCAAGGCCATCCTCTTCAAGCAGTTCGGCGGCGTGGACGCGGTCCCGATCGCGCTCGCCACCACCGACACCGACGAGATCGTGGACACCGTCGTGCGGCTGGCGCCCTCCTTCGGCGGCGTCAACCTGGAGGACATCTCCGCCCCGCGGTGCTTCGAGATCGAGGCCAGGCTCAAGGAGCGCCTCGACATCCCGGTCTTCCACGACGACCAGCACGGCACCGCCGTCGTCACCCTCGCCGCGCTGCGCAACGCCGCCAAGCTGACCGACCGTGCACTCGGTCAGCTGCGCGCGGTCATCTCCGGCGCCGGTGCGGCCGGTGTCGCCATCGCCAAGATCCTCATCGAGGCCGGTATCGGCGATGTCGCGGTCTGCGACCGCAAGGGCATCGTCTCCGCCGACCGCGGCGATCTGACCGACGTCAAGCGCGAGCTGGCCGGCTTCACCAACAAGGCGAAGCTGACCGGATCGCTGGAGGACGCGCTGGACGGGGCCGATGTCTTCATCGGCGTCTCCGGCGGCACGGTCCCGGAGGCGGCGGTGGCGAAGATGGCGAAGAACTCGTTCGTCTTCGCGATGGCCAACCCCACCCCGGAGATCCACCCGGACGTCGCGCACAAGTACGCGGCCGTGGTCGCCACCGGCCGCAGCGACTACCCGAACCAGATCAACAACGTGCTGGCCTTCCCCGGCATCTTCGCGGGCGCCATGCAGGTGCGCGCCTCGCAGATCACCGAGGGCATGAAGCTCGCCGCCGCCGAGGCGCTCGCCGCCGTCGTCGCCGACGAGCTCAGCGCGGACAAGGTGATCCCCTCCCCGTTCGACGAGCGCGTCGCGCCGGCGGTCACCGCCGCCGTCGCGGCCGCCGCCCGCGCGGAGGGCGTCGCCCGCCGCTGACCGGACGGGCGCACGGACGCCAACGGGCCGGGCTCGCACCTGTCATGGGTGCGGGCCCGGCCCGTTTCCGTACGGGGTCCGGCCCGCCCGGTGACCGCGCGGACGCGGTGCGTGTCACACCCGTACGCGCTACCGCGCCGCCCGCCCGCGCTCTACGTTGGGATCATGTTTGCTGCCTACGCCGCGCGCATCGACCGCGACCAGCCCCTCAACGGCCTCGAACTGGGCGACCGCCCCGCCCCGCAGGCCCGTCCCGGCTGGACCACCGTCACCGTCAAGGCCGCCTCCCTCAACCACCACGACCTGTGGACGCTGCGCGGGGTGGGCATCACCGAGGACACGCTGCCGATGATCCTCGGCTGCGACGCCGCCGGCCTGGACGCGGACGGCAACGAGGTCGTCCTGCACTCCGTCATCGGCCAGACCGGCCACGGCGTCGGCCCCGGCGAGCCCCGCTCCATCCTCACCGAGCGCTACCAGGGCACCTTCGCCGAACAGGTCACCGTCCCCACCTGGAACGTGCTGCCCAAGCCGAAGGAGCTCTCCTTCGAGGAGGCCGCCTGTCTGCCCACCGCCTGGCTGACCGCGTACCGGATGCTCTTCACCAACGGCGGCGTACGGCCCGGCGACAGCGTCCTGGTCCAGGGCGCGGGCGGCGGCGTGGCCACCGCCGCGATCGTCCTCGGCGCCGCGGCGGGCCTGCGGGTCTTCGCCACCAGCCGCGACGAGGCCAAGCGCAAGCGCGCCCTGGAACTGGGCGCCGAGGCGGTGTTCGCCTCCGGCGAGCGGCTGCCGCAGCGGGTCGACGCGGTCATCGAGACGGTCGGCGCCGCCACTTGGTCCCACTCCGTCAAGTCCCTGCGCCCCGGCGGCACCCTCGTCATCTCCGGCGCCACCAGCGGCTTCACCCCCAAGAGCGGCGAGCTCAACCGGATCTTCTTCCTGGAGCTGAAGATCGTCGGCTCCACGATGGGCACCAAGGAGGAACTGGCCGCTCTGCTCAACTTCTGCGCCGCCAAGGGCATCCGCCCCGTCATCGACTCGACGCTGCCGCTGGACCGGGCGCGCGAGGGCTTCGCGAAGATGGCGGAGGGGGAGCTGTTCGGGAAGGTTGTCCTTACGGTCTAGGGGTTTCTCACGTTTTTGTCTGCGGCGCCGCGCGTCTTCTCGCCGTTGCGCCTGCGGCGGGCTGGGGTTGTTTGTCGGCCGCGGTGCCGCCCCTGCGGACTTCGTCCTCCGGTGCGGCCCCTCCCGACGGGGAGAGAGGAAAGGCGGTGGTCCACCCCCACCGTCCTTTTCCACCCCCAACGGGGAGGTGCCGGGCCGTAGCGGCGGAGCCGTGTAGGTCCGGTGCCGCTGCCGGACAGCCCCGCGCTGGGGGCACCTCCCAGCGTTAGCTGGGGGAGGCACAGCCCGCCGCAGGCGCAACGGGGGGAGAGCCAGAACGTCGGCCCAGGCAAAGCGCAGCGGACGGGCAGGCGCAACGGCGGCAAACCCCTACGGTGGGTCAGCCGACAACGTGGGGCCCAGGCAAAGCGCAGCGGACAGGCAATATGCCGCGAACGGGATGGAGCAGATGCGCGAGGCGTTCCGCGCGGCAGTGGCCGAGGGCGCGCCAGGGGCCGGCGGCCAGACGGTCCGTCAGCTGCTCGATGGCCTGGCGTTCCTGGCGGCCGCGGTCGGTGGCGGCGCCGTCCGGCGTGATGCTGCCGCGGGCGACGAGGCGGTGGCGGGCCTCGCTCCACTCCTGGGCGCTCCAGCCGCGCCCCGCGAAGTCGGCGTCCGGCGCGGCGCCGATCGCGGCGAACGACACCAGCGCCTCGCACGGGTCGAGACCAAAGGTCAGCAGCGCCGTCAGATGGCCGTCGCTGCGGTGTTCGCGCAGCACCGTCGCGGCCTGCCAGAGCACCAGATGCGGTGCGTCGGGCCAGGGCAGATCGCGGTTGGCGGCGGCCAGCGGGCGGGCCGCGATCCCGGCGTTCTCGGCGGCCTGGCGGGCCAGCCGGGCCGCCTCGGTCAGCTGGCCGCCGGTCAGCCGGTCGCCGATCAGGGCCCGTAGCGCGCGGTCCATGGCCAGCAGCCGCGCGTCCAGCACCTTGGCCGGGTCGGCGGTGGTCCAGATCGCCGGGACATGACGGGCGATCAGCCGCGGGCTGAGGCTGTAGTGCGTCGCGGCCACCAGCGCCGGCCCGGCGGCGCCCAGCGGCGCCGTACGCCAGGCGAAATAGCTGGGCCAGCGCGAGGCGACGTCATAACCGAGGTCCGCGGCCACCTGGCGGGCCTCGGGGGCGAAGTAGAGCGTGGCGTGCAGCGGATCGATCTGATGCCACATCCGGCGGGCGACCGAAAGGTAATCCGACATCGCTGTACCTCTGGGCCTTCACGATGCGAACGGACAGGGGGAGGGGGCCGTGGACGGCGAATGCGCGAGGACTATGCGATGAAAGGAATTCCCCGATTACGCGCCGTGAATCCCGAGCGAGATAACTAACTCTGGGTGATGGGCCCCGTCTTCGCCCCTACGCCTCCGGGCCCGTCGGCGGCCCGGAGCGCTCCGCACCGCGCAGCAGCGCGCCGATCCGGGCGGCCGCCGTGGACAACTGACTGCGGGACTCCCGGAGTTGGTCGGCCGTGACGCCGTGGTCGCGGGCCGCATCGCGCAGATCGTCGCGGAAGCGGTCCAGCAGGCGGTCGAAGTCGCGCGCCGGATCGCCGGTCCCCGGCTCGCCCGCCCACTCGGGGGCCGCAGCAGAGGGCGCGGCGTCGGCCGCTCCGGTGGAGCCGGTGCTTGCACCGGACTTGGCCGCGGCGTCGGCGTCCCCCTCGCCGTCGTACCGCCCGGCCCCGGTGAAGCGGCCGACCTCGCGGGAGACCTCGGACAGCGCCTCGCGTACCGCGCCCGACCAGTCCCCGGACCGCACGTGCTCCTGGGCCTGCTCCTGGACCCGCCGCAGGACCTGCTGGACCTCCTCGCGGGCATACGCCTGCGCGTCTCTGGCCTGCTTACGGGCGCGCTGCGCATCCTGCCGGGCGCGGCGGCTCTCCTCCTTGGCGCGGCGGGCCTGTTCCCGCCACTCCTCCTTGGCGCGCCGGAACTCCTCCCTGGCCTGCCGCCAGGATTCCTTGTCGCCGAACGCGCCGTCGGCGGGACCGGGGGGCGCCTGCCCGCCGCCCGCGTCCGGGCCGCCCGGCGTCCGGGGCTCGCGCGCCCCCGCCCGGGCCTGCCGCGCGGCCTCCCGCATCTCGCGGCGCAGATCCCGCGCCGAACCGCTCACGTCCTCGCGGATGTCGGAGGCCAGTGCGGCGACCGACTCGCGGATCTCCAGTTCCAGATCGGCCAACTCGCCGCCGCGGTCGGCCAGTTCGGCGCGGCCGGCGTCGGTGAGGGAGTAGACCTTGCGGCCTCCCTCGGTGGCATGGGTGACCAGGCCCTCGGCCTCCAGCTTGGCCAGCCGCGGGTAGACGGTGCCGGCCGACGGTGCGTACAGGCCCTGGAAGCGTTCCTCCAGGAGACGGATGATCTCGTAGCCGTGCCGCGGGGCCTCGTCGAGCACCTTGAGGAGGTACAGGCGCAGGCGGCCATGGGCGAAGACGGGGGGCATGCTCAGAGCACCTTCTTCCCGGTGTCCTCGAACGCGGGGCGGCGCAGCAGCGCCAGCCCGCCCGAGATCGTGGAGGCCCGCAGCGTGCCGCCGCCCGCGCCCAGCGTGCCGGTGATCTGCCGCGGGCCCCAGCCGCTGACCCGCAGATCGTCGAAGGCGTTGGCGACCGAGCCGGTCGTGGTGTTGACCGACACATGGGCGTCGGCCGGGTCGGGCAGCCGGATGGCGATCTCGCCGGAGACGGTCGTCAGCTGGATGTCCGCCTCCGTGGCGATACGGTCCAGATCCAGGGTCATATCGCCGCTGACGGAATCGGCGCGCACCCCGGCGCCGCCGCCGTCGATCACCGTCAGATCGCCCGAGACGGTGTGGAAGCGCAGCTCGCCGGTGACGCCCTGGGCCTCGACGGCGCCCGAGACGGTGTCCGCCCGCACCGCACCGGTCAGCCCGACGAGGGTGCAGCCGCCGGAGACGCCGCGCAGGTCCGTACGTCCCGAGATGCCGGAGACCACCGCGCTCGCGCCGACCACACCGACCTCGACGCGGGTGTCCGCCGGGACGGTCACCGAGACCACGGCCCGGCGGCGCCAGGCGGTGCGGTCGAAGAACTTCAGGAAGCCCTTCCAGGGGAGGTCCTCGTAGGCGACGGTGAGCGTGCCGCCGTCGTACGAGACGGTCAGCGGCTCCCCGTCGATCTCGCTGACCTCCAGGCGAGGCGGGCCGCCGTCCGAGGTGCCCACGACATTCACGGTGCCGCCGGCCGTGCGCACGTTCAGGGCTCTGACCGGCTCGGTGAACTCCAGCGTGCGTGGTGCGGAGACCGACCACTCGGACCGGGCTGACATACCGGGCCTCCCCTGCATAGGCGCGCACACGGGCAGCCGTGCAACGCAACATATCGTGTCTTCGGTAGACACGATATATCGCGGTAGGGTGAAGTCAAGGGAGGGGATCGCGAGGGGGACGAGGGGGTATACGGAGCGGGCCCCGGCCTCACTCGGCCGGGGCCCGCGTTCACTCGTCGTCGTCCTCGTCGTCCAGCCGCGCCAGCCAGGTCGCCAGGCGCTCCACCGGGACCTCGAAGTCCGGGTTCAGATCGACGAAGGTGCGCAGCTGATCGGCCACCCAGCCCAGGGTGACCTCCTCCTCGCCGCGCCGGTTCTCCAGCTCCTCGATGCCACGGTCAGTGAAATACACGCGCTCTCCACCAGGGGTCATACAGGGTCAGGGGCCCTACGGAATCAGGGGACGTCCCGGCCAGGATAGGCAGGCCCGCGGGCCGAAGGGCCCGCCCCCACCGGTGTGGGAACGGGCCCTTCGGCCGTACTGCGAGCGGGGTGACGCCTACGCGTCGAAGACCTCCGCCACCAGCTGCGCCTGCTCGGCCTGGTGCCGCTTGGCGGAACCGACCGCCGGCGAGGAGCCGTGCGGCCGCGAGATGCGGCGCAGGCGCTCACCGTGCGGGACGTCGGCGCCGACCGCCAGGTCCAGGGCATCGATCAGGTTGAGACCGAGGAACGGCCAGGCACCCTGGTTCGCCGGCTCCTCCTGGGCCCACAGGTACTTCTCGGCGTTCGGGAACTTGGCGATCTCCGCCTGGAGTTCCTTGCCGGGCAGCGGGTAGAGCCGCTCCAGCCGCACGATCGCGGTGTCCTGCGCGCCGCGCTTCTCCCGCTCCGCCTCCAGGTCGTAGTAGAGCTTGCCGGAGCAGAAGACGATCTTGCGGACGTCCTCGGGCTTCACCGTCGAGTCGCCGATGACCGGACGGAAACCGCCCGAGGTGAACTCCTCCGCCTTCGACGCCGCCGCCTTGAGCCGCAGCATCGACTTCGGGGTGAAGACGACCAGCGGCTTGTGGTGCGGGTTGTGCACCTGCCAGCGCAGCAGGTGGAAGTAGTTGGAGGGGAGCGTCGGCATCGCGACGGTCATGTTGTTCTGCGCGCACAGCTGGAGGAAGCGCTCGATCCGGGCCGAGGAGTGGTCCGGGCCCTGGCCCTCGTAACCGTGCGGCAGCAGCAGGGTGACGCCGGAGGTCTGGCCCCACTTCTGCTCCGCCGAGGAGATGAACTCGTCGACGATGGTCTGCGCGCCGTTGACGAAGTCACCGAACTGCGCCTCCCACATGACCAGCGCCTCCGGGCGGGCCAGCGAGTAGCCGTACTCGAAGCCCATCGCCGCGTATTCGCTCAGCAGCGAGTCGTAGACGTTGTAGCGGGCCTGGTCCTCGGAGAGGTAGAGCAGCGGGGTGTAGTCCTCGCCGGTCACGCGGTCGATCAGCACCGCATGGCGCTGGCCGAACGTGCCGCGGCGGGAGTCCTGGCCGGCGAGCCGGACCGGGGTGCCCTCCATCAGCAGCGAACCGATGGCGAGGGTCTCGCCCATGCCCCAGTCGATGGTGTCGTCCTCGACCTGGGCCGCGCGGCGCTGGAGCTGCGGCAGCAGACGCGGGTGAACGGTGACCCGCTCGGGGATGTTGACCTGCGACTCGGCGATCCGCTTGACGACCTCCTGGGAGATCGACGTGTCCACGAAGACCGGGAACTCGGCCTTGGGCTGCGGCACCTCGGGCACGGCCGGGGTCGTCGTGGCGTCCCGGACCTCGGTGAAGACCTTCTCCAGCTGGCCCTGGAAGTCCTGGAGCGCCTGCTCCGCCTCTTCGAGGGTGATGTCGCCCCGGCCGATCAGCGACTCGGTGTACAGCTTGCGCACCGAGCGCTTCTTGTCGATCAGGTCGTACATCAGCGGCTGGGTGAAGGCCGGGTTGTCCGACTCGTTGTGACCGCGGCGGCGGTAGCAGATCAGGTCGATGACCACGTCCTTGTTGAACGCCTGGCGGAACTCGAACGCGAGGCGGGCGACGCGGACGACGGCCTCGGGGTCGTCGCCGTTGACGTGGAAGATCGGCGCCTCGATCATGCGGGCCACGTCCGTGGCGTACATGGAGGAGCGGGACGACTCCGGGGCGGCGGTGAAGCCGACCTGGTTGTTGATGACGACGTGCACCGTGCCGCCGGTGCGGTAGCCGCGCAGCTGGGACATGTTCAGCGTCTCGGCGACCACACCCTGGCCGGCGAACGCCGCGTCACCGTGCAGCTGGATCGGCAGGACGGTGAAGTCCGTACCGCCCTTGCCGATGATGTCCTGCTTGGCGCGGGCGACACCCTCGACGACCGGGTCCACGGCCTCCAGGTGGGAGGGGTTGGCGGTCAGCGAGACCTTGATCTGCTCACCGTCCAGGCCCGTGAAGGTGCCCTCGGCGCCCAGGTGGTACTTCACGTCGCCGGAGCCGTGCATCGACTTCGGGTCGAGGTTGCCCTCGAACTCGCGGAAGATCTGCGCGTACGACTTGCCGACGATGTTCGCCAGGACGTTCAGCCGGCCGCGGTGGGCCATGCCGATGACGACCTCGTCCAGGCGCGACTCGGCCGCGGAGTCGATGACCGCGTCCAGCAGCGGGATGACGGACTCGCCGCCCTCCAGCGAGAAGCGCTTCTGGCCGACGTACTTGGTCTGCAGGAACGTCTCGAACGCCTCGGCGGAGTTCAGCCGGCGCAGGATGCGCAGCTGCTCGTCGCGCTCGGGGCCCTTGTGGGTGCGCTCGACGCGGTCCTGGATCCACTTGCGCTGCTTGGGGTCCTGGATGTGCATGAACTCGATGCCGGTGGTGCGGCAGTACGAGTCGCGCAGCACGCCCAGGATGTCGCGCAGCTTCATCATCGACTTGCCCGAGAACCCGCCGACCGCGAACTCGCGCTCCAGGTCCCACAGGGTCAGGCCGTGCTCGATGATGTCGAGGTCGGGGTGCTTGCGCTGGCGGTACTCCAGCGGGTCGGTGTCGGCCATGACGTGGCCGCGCACCCGGTAGGAGTGGATCAGGTCGAAGACCCGGGCGGCCTTGGTGACGTCGTCGTCGTGGGAGACGTCGATGTCGC
The DNA here is from genome assembly GCF_002082195.1 of Streptomyces gilvosporeus. Classification (GTDB taxonomy): domain Bacteria; phylum Actinomycetota; class Actinomycetes; order Streptomycetales; family Streptomycetaceae; genus Streptomyces; species Streptomyces gilvosporeus. The sequence goes on from NZ_CP020569.1 coordinate 6,079,998, forward strand.
GCATCCAGCGGACCGGCTCGTAGGGGATCCGCAGCGACTTGAAGATGTCGTCGAAGAACCCGTTGTCACCGAGCAGCAGCTGGCTCATGATCCGCAGGAATTCGCCGGAGGCGGCGCCCTGGATCACGCGGTGGTCATAGGTGCTGGTCAGCGTCATGACCTTGGAGACGCCCATCTTGTTCAGGGCGTCCTGCGAGGTGCCCTGGAACTCGGCGGGGTAGTCCATCGAGCCGACGCCCATGATCATGGACTGGCCGGGCATCAGACGCGGCACGGAGTGCACGGTGCCGATGCCGCCCGGGTTGGTCAGCGACGCGGTGACTCCGGTGAAGTCGTCCATCGTCAGCTTGTTGTCGCGCGCCCGGCGGACGATGTCCTCGTAGGCCTGCCAGAACTCGAAGAAGGTCATCGTCTCGGCCTTCTTGATGGCCGCGACGACCAGCTGGCGCTCCCCCTTGGCCTTGACCAGGTCGATGGCCAGACCGAGGTTGATGTGCGGGGGCTTGACCAGGGTCGGCTTGCCGTCCTTGACCGCGAACGAGTTGTTCATCGACGGCATGGCCTTGAGGGCCTGCACCATCGCGTACCCGATCAGGTGCGTGAAGGAGACCTTCCCGCCGCGGGCGCGCTTGAGGTGGTTGTTGATGACGATGCGGTTGTCGAACAGCAGCTTCACCGGGACCGCGCGCACGGACGTGGCCGTCGGCAGCTCCAGGGAGGCGCTCATGTTCTTCGCGACGGCGGCGGACGGGCCGCGCAGGGTGACGAACTCGGGGCCGCCCTCGGGGGCCGCCTTCGCGTCCGTCGTGGCCGCGGGCTTGGCGGCGGGCTTCTCGGCCGGCTTGGCCGGGGCCGCGGGGGCCTTCGCGGCCGGCTTCTCGGCCGCGGCCGGAGCGGCCGGGGTCACCGGCTTCTCGGCCGGGGCCGGCGGGGCCGCGGGGGCGGCCGGCGCAGCCGGGACCGACGGGGCCGGGGCGGCCGCGGCGGGGGAGGAGCCCTCCGCCGACTGGCCCGGAGCGGTGGCACCGCCCGGCTTGTAGTCGGCGAAGAAGTCCCACCAGGCTCGGTCTACCGAGTTCGGGTCCTGGAGGTACTGCTGGTAGATCTCGTCGACGAGCCACTCATTCGGACCGAACGCGGCAGCAGGGTTCTTGCCCTGCCCCTCTTGGTCAGTCGAGATGCTCGCACTGTTGGGGGACTGTAGCGACACGGCGGCAACCGCCCTCTTCCGCTTCCTAAAGGTGGTGGACAGCGGGAATAAAGGCTACGCCTGTTGTGACCTTCGGTGCAGTCTGAGAGGGCCACTCGTCGTGCACGTCACATTCCCCGGAGGGTTTCAGCGCATGACTTGGCGGGAAACACACGAGGTTTACCCGCGTGCGGGTAGCGCTCACCCCCGTCGCGCCCCCGGTACGGAGGCCCGGCCGGGCCCGTAATGAGCCCCGGACGGGTGCGCCCACCACCGACCCTACGTCAGCGGTGACCGGCGGCCGTCAGTTTCGCGACGACTCCAGCCCCGGAAGGGTGACGCGGATCCGGCAGCCACGTGGGGATTCGGCCACTCCGATCCGTCCGCCGTGCAGATCCACCGCCCAGCGGGCGATGGCCAGGCCCAGCCCCGTACCGCCGTCGGTCCCCGGACCGGACGTGCCCGGACCGCCGCGGTTGAACCGCTCGAAGACCCGGTAGCGCTCGGACTCCGGAATCCCGGGGCCCTCGTCCTGCACCTCCAGCTCCAGGCTCCCGGGCGCCTCCCCGCGCCGGGCGTGCACGGTGACCCGGCCGTGGCGCGGGCTGTGCTTGATCGCGTTGTCGATGAGATTCGCCACGACCTGGTGGAGCCGCTCGGCATCGGCGTGCGCGGTCAGCTCCGGCGGTGAGACGTCCAGATGCAGATGGACGTCCGTACGGGTGTGGGTGCCCGAGCCGGCCAGCGTCGAGGCGCCCCGGCTCATATTGGCCTCCTTGAGCACCCCCGACAGATAAGGCCACACCTCGAAGCGGCGGGTGTGCAGCGGCACCACGCCGTTGTCCAGCCGGGACAGGTCCAGCAGCTGCTCGACCAGCCGGCCCAGCCGCTCGCACTGCTTGAGCGCCGTGCGCATGGTCTCCGGATCCGGCTCGCTGACCCCGTCGACGACGTTCTCCAGGACGGCGCGCAGCGCGGCGATGGGGGTGCGCAGCTCGTGGGAGACATTGGCGACCAGTTCCTTGCGGTGGGTGTCCACCGCCTCCAGATCGGCCGCCATCCGGTTGAAGGCGTTCGCCAGATCGCCGAACTCGTCGCGGCGTCCGGAGCGCACCCGCCGCGAATAGTCACCGTGCGCCATCGACTGGGTGACATCGGTCATCTCGCCGAGCGGCGCGGTCAGGCTGTTCGCCACGAACTGGGTCACCAGCAGCGAGGCGATGATCGAGAAGACCGTGATCACCCGCAGCTCGGTGGCCGAGGCGATCGCCATGAACACCAGCAGGGTGGTGATGATCACCGAGACGATGACCAGCGCACCGAGCGCCGCCTTGACGGAGCGGTAGGGGTCCAGCGGTCGCAGCGCCTCCCAGAACCGCTGCCAGAGCTCCTGGGTGGACGTCCGCCACGCGCGGCGCCGTCTCATGCGGCCGGGGTCTCCAGGGCGTAGCCGACGCCGTGGACCGTACGGATGCGCTCGGCGCCGATCTTGCGGCGCAGCGCCTTGATGTGGCTGTCGACCGTGCGGGTCCCGGAGGCGTCCGCCCAGTCCCACACCTCGGCCAGCAGCTGCTCGCGGGAGAGCACCGCACGCGGGGTGTTCGCCAGGCAGACCAGCAGATCGAACTCGGTCGGGGTCAGATGGACGTCCGCGCCGCGCACCCGCACCCGGCGCTGGGCGTGGTCGATCTCCAGCTCGCCCAGGCGCAGGATGCCGCTGCGCGGGGTGTGCGCGGCCAGTGCGGCGCGCTCGACGCGGCGCAGCAGGACATGCACCCGGGCGGCCAGCTCGCGCATCGAGAACGGTTTGGTCATGTAGTCGTCGGCACCGACCCCGAGGCCGACCAGCATGTCGGTCTCGTCGTCGCGGGCCGTGAGCATCATCACCGGCACCGGCCGCTGGGCCTGGACCCGGCGGCACACCTCCAGGCCGTCGAAGCCCGGCAGCATCACGTCCAGGACCAGCAGATCGGGCTGCCAGGCCTCGGCGGTCTCCACGGCGGCCGGGCCGTCGGTGGCCGTCTGCACCTGGAAGCCCTCGGCGCGCAGCCGGGCCGCGATGGCTTCGACGATCGTCGGGTCGTCCTCCACGACCAGCACCCGGCGCTGGGCACCCGGCGTGGCCGCGGCGGCGCCGCCCTGCGTTGTCTGAGTCTGGTCCATCGCCCGCCCCTGCATTGCCCCTGCGTGGTCGCCTTGTGCTGGGCAGCAGCGTAAAGCCATGCCGTGACTGTCGGCTACGCGCCCTTGCGCGCGAGATGCACCACGTCGGGGACACCCCGGGCAACGGGGATCTCTTCCGTACGCACCCCATGGAATCCGGCATTTCGCAGGGTTTGCTCGAACGCGGGCGACGGCTGCGCGGACCAGACGGCGAGCGCTCCGCCCGGTGTCAGCGCCCGGTGGCAGGCGGCCAGGCCGGCGGGCGAGTACAGGCCGGAGTTGTCGTCGGTGACGGTCCAGTCGGGGCCGTTGTCGATGTCCAGGCAGAGCGCGTCGTAGCGCCCGTCCCCGGGGGCGCGCAGATGGGCCACCAGGTCGGTGTGCACGATCTCGGTACGGGAATCGGCCAGGGCTTTGGCCGAGACGGCCGACAGGGGGCCGCTGCGGTGCCAGTCGATGACCGCCTCCTCGCGCTCGACGACGGCGATCCGGCCCCAGCGCGGCTCGGCCGCGGCGCGTGCCAGCGAGAAGCCGACGCCCAGGCCGCCGATGAGCACGGAGGGTCGCTCCCGTCCGGCCGGCAGCTCCGCCAGTGCGGCGTCCATCAGCAGCCGTTCGGAGCGGCCGTCGGAAGTGTCCATCAGGAAGCAGCCGTTGGCGATGATCTCGTAGACCGCGGGCGCCCCGTCCGTGCCGCCCCGCTGCCGCAGCACCACCTCTCCGTACGGGCCCTCGCGGCGGTCGAGGGTGCGCGGGGGCACGGCCTCCTGGAGGCCGGCCGTCTGATGGGGCGGAAGTACGGGAGCCATGCGGCCATCCTGGGCGACACGGGCCGCAGGGGTCCAACTCCTTTCGGGGACCGGGGCGGCTCCGTCCCCGAACCGGATATGACGCCGCTGACGTGGTGTATCTCATAAAGGTTGATCTCTGTGAGGCATCTCACGTCCACAGCTGACTCATGGGTTGAGCGTGCAGGGTGGTCGCCAACGGAGTCCGGGACGGCGAGGCAGTCCGGGACGACAACACGCCCTGGACGGAAGGGGGCCCGGGTCATGAGCTGGGTGGACACCGCCGATGGCACATCGGCCGACAGCACACGGGCGGGTGCCCTGCGGCCGGGCGCCGCAGGGCCGGGCACCCTTTCCGGGGTGCCGCGGCAGCGCGGGGGCTCGTCGCTCCCCGCGCCTGCGGCCGAGGCGCCCCTGGTCGATGCGCCACCGGCCGAGGTGCCGACTGCCGGGCGGCCCGGCCCCCGGCCCGTGGCGGCCCGGCGGCTGATGGCCCGGCGGCTGCGGGCATGGCAGGTGCGGCCCTGGCGGCTGCTGCCCACCCCCACCGGCACCCCCTTCACCTTCGGCTACGCCCTCCTGCTCACCGCCACCTCACTCTTCGCCGACCACGCCGACCCCGTCCTCGTCGACCAGCTGCTCCGCGGCTCCAGCACCGACATCGTCCACCTGGCACAGGCCCCGCTCCTGGTGCTGTGCGCCTCCGCGCTGTGGATCGCGGGCGGTCTGACCTCCGGCTTCGCCATCGCCTTCCTCTTCACCCTGACCGCCCTGGAACGCCGGATCGGCGCCCTGCGCACCGCGGCCGTCTTCTTCTGCGGGCACGCCCTGGCCACGCTGGCCACCGAACTCCCCGTCGGCTTCACCGTCGCCGCCGGCGGTCTGCCCGACAGCTCCCTGGTCCGCCTCGACTACGGCATCAGCTTCGGCGTGATGACCTGCCTCGGCGCCCTCGCCGGAGTGCTCCCGGCGTGGTGCCGCTGGCCGCTGCTCGCCTTCGCCTTCCAACAGGCCGTCACCGGACTGATCGCCTACACCGACCCGATGACCGACTGGGGCCATCTGCTGTCCCTGTCGCTGGGCGTGGCGGCTTGGCCCGCACTGCGCCGCTGGCACGCGGCCCGCGGCGGCCCGCCTGCTCAGCCGAGCCAGATCAGCATCCCCTCCCTCTGGTCCGCCGCCGCCCGGAAGAACGCCCGCAGCTCGTCGTAGTGGTGGCGCACATAGTCCAGGGATTCGCCGCGCTCCCAGACGATCACCGGATAGACCTCGGCCGCCGCCAGATCGGCCGGATGGGCGCCGGCGGTGAGTTGCTCACCGGTCAGCTCCGCCATCGCCTCGGCGGCGGCCGCCACCCGCTCGGGCGTCAGGCAGCGCGGCGGTCCGTACCCCCAGTCGTCGGCGCCCGGTATGGCCTCCTCGCCGTGCACCACGTCCACCGGGAAGCCCGTACGGCGCAGCAGGAAGCCGAGGGCGTCCCAGCTCTTGTCGATGTCCAGGCACCGCGCCTCGGCGGCCGGCGGGAGGGTGTCCGCCTCCTCCTCCATCCAGCCCGTGACCAGCTTCAGCGCCCCTTCGGGATCGCGGACGGCCCGGTCGAGCTCGGCGGCCGTGACCCGTGCGTACTCTCCGATCATGCTCATGTTCCGGATGCTAGAGGCCGCCACTGACAACGGCGGGGCGCGCGGCGGGGAGGGCGGGTACGGCCCGTCCGCGCACGGAGGCGGGTGCGTACGGCCCGCCCGCGCACGGCCGTAAAGCCGCGCGGGCGGCGGCCGCCTCCTGGGACAATGGCCACTCCAGCCACCCCCTTTCCGCACCAGGAGCCGACCCGCCGTGTCCCGCGCCGACGACCGCCCCGCCCCGGGCCACGCCGAACTGAACCTGCTGTCCGACTGCGGCAGCTGTTTCGGACTGTGCTGTGTGGCGCTGCCGTTCGCCGCCTCGTCGGACTTCGCCGTGGACAAGGAGGCGGGGCGGCCCTGCCGGAACCTCCGGGCGGACTTCCGCTGCGGGATCCACGGGGAACTGCGCGAGCGCGGCTTCTCCGGCTGCACGGTCTTCGACTGCTTCGGGGCCGGTCAGAAGGTCTCGCAGGTCACCTTCGACGGGCAGGACTGGCGCCGGGCCCCGGGCACGGCCCGGCAGATGTTCGACGTCTTCCCCGTCATGCGGCAGCTGCACGAGCTCCTGTGGTACCTCGCCGAGGCGCTGGCGCTGCCGGACGCCCGCCCCGTGCACCCCGCGCTGCGGGCCGCCCTGGAGACGACCGAACGCCTCACCCGGGGCACCCCGGACGAGCTCCTCGCGCTGGACGTCCCCGCCCACCGGGACGAGGTCAACGCGCTGCTGCTGCGGGCGAGCGAGCGCGTACGCGCCGCGGTGCCGGGCAGGAAGAAGGACCGGCGCGGTGCGGACCTCTTCGGGGCGCGGCTGAAGGGCGCCGCGCTGCGGGGCGCGAGCCTGCGCGGGGCCTGTCTGATCGCCGCCGACCTCCGGGGCGCCGATCTGCGCACGGCCGATCTGATCGGCGCCGATCTGCGCGACGCGGATCTCTCCGGCGCCGACCTCACCGGCGGCTTCTTCCTGACCCAGGCCCAGCTGAACGCGGCCCGCGGCGATGCGGCCACCCGGCTGCCGGCCGGGCTGACCCGGCCCGCGCACTGGTAGCGGCCCCCGAGCGCGGCCCCGAGGCCCGGGGCGCCGTCTCCGATCGCTCACAGCGAACACGCTTCGGGGAACATCTCCCCACCCCTCCGCATTGAGTGAGTACAGCTCAACTTGCTTGCCGAAGGGGAGATCATGGCATCGACGCCCACATCGCTCACTCTGCCCGTGCTGCCCCTCGATGACGAGGTCGTCCTGCCCGGCATGGTGGTGCCCTTGGACCTGTCCGACGCGGAGGTGCGGGCGGCCGTGGAGGCCGCCCAGGCCGCCGCGGGCTCGGGCGCCAAGCCGAAGGTGCTGCTGGTGCCCCGGGTTGACGGGACGTACACGGCGATCGGCACGCTCGGCCGGATCGAGCAGGTCGGACGGCTGTCCGACGGCGACCCGGGCGCGCTGATCCGGGGCCTGGGCCGGGTGCGCATCGGTTCCGGCACCACCGGCCCCGGCGCCGCACTGTGGGTGGAGGGGACCACCGTCGCCGAGGACGTGCCCTCCCCGCTGCCGGGCGCCGTCACCGACCTCGTGACCGAGTACAAGGCCCTGGCCACCAACTGGCTCAAGAAGCGCGGTGCCTGGCAGGTCGTCGACCGCGTCCAGGGCATCGACGACCTCTCCACCCTTGCCGACAACGCCGGCTATCTGCCGTTCCTGACCCTCCAGCAGAAGGTCGGCCTGCTGGAGACCGCCGATCCGGTCGCCCGCCTGCGGACCGCGACCGAGGCCCTGCGCGCCCATCTGGCCGAGCAGGACGTCGCCGAGTCCATCGCCAAGGACGTCCAGGAGGGCGTCGACAAACAGCAGCGGGAATTCCTGCTGCGGCGGCAGCTGGAGGCGGTGCGCAAGGAGCTCGCCGAGCTGAACGGCGAGCCCGGGGACGAGGGCGACGACTACCGCGCCCGTGTCGAGGCCGCCGACCTCCCCGAGGACGTCCGCACGGCCGCCCTCAAGGAGGTCGACAAACTGGAGCGCGCCAGCGACCAGAGCCCCGAGGGCTCCTGGATCCGCACCTGGCTGGACACCGTCCTCGAACTGCCCTGGAACGAACGCACCGAGGACGCCTACGACATCGCCGGCGCCAAGGAGGTCCTGGACGCGGACCACGCAGGGCTGGAGGACGTCAAGGAGCGCATCACCGAGTATCTGGCGGTGCGCAAGCGCCGTTCGGAGCGCGGACTGGGGCTGGTCGGGGGCCGCCGAGGAGGGGCGGTCCTCGCGCTGGTCGGGCCGCCCGGCGTCGGCAAGACCTCGCTGGGGGAGTCCGTCGCCCGCGCCATGGGCCGCACCTTCGTCCGGGTCGCGCTCGGCGGCGTACGGGACGAGGCGGAGATCCGCGGCCACCGGCGGACGTACGTCGGCGCACTGCCCGGCCGAATTGTCCGCGCCCTCAAGGAGGCGGGCTCCATGAACCCGGTCGTCCTCCTGGACGAGATCGACAAGGTCGGCTCCGACTTCCGGGGCGACCCGGCCGCCGCCCTGCTGGAAGTCCTCGACCCGGCGCAGAACCACACCTTCCGCGACCACTACCTGGAGGTCGAACTCGACCTCAGCGACGTGGTCTTCCTGGCCACCGCCAACGTCCTCGAAGCCATCCCCGAGCCGCTGCTCGACCGGATGGAGCTGGTCCGCCTCGACGGCTACACCGAGGACGAGAAGGTCACCATCGCCCGCGACCACCTGCTGCCGCGCCAGCTGGAGCGGGCGGGTCTGGAGCGCGGCGAGGTGACCCTGGAGGACGACGCGCTGCGCAAACTGGCGGGCGAGTACACCCGCGAGGCGGGCGTACGGAATCTGGAGCGGGCGATCGCCCGGCTGCTGCGCAAGGTGGCGGCCCAGCACGAACTGGGCGAGCGGGAGCTGCCGTTCACCGTCGGGGCCGAGCAGCTGCGCCCCCTGATCGGACGGCCGCACCACACCCCGGAGTCGGCGCAGGACCCGGCCGGGCGGCGGACGGCGGTGCCCGGTGTGGTCACCGGCCTGGCCGTCACCGGAGCGGGCGGCGACGTCCTGTACGTCGAGGCGTCGCTGGCCGACCCGGAGACGGGGGCCTCGGGCCTCCAGCTGACCGGACAGCTCGGCGACGTCATGAAGGAGTCCGCGCACATCGCCCTGTCCTTCCTGCGCTCGCACGGCGCGGAGCTGGAACTGCCGGTCGGCGATCTGAAGGAGCGCGGGGTCCATCTGCACGTACCGGCGGGCGCGGTCCCCAAGGACGGCCCGAGCGCCGGCATCACCATGACCACCGCGCTGGCCTCCCTGCTCTCGGGCCGTCAGGTCCGCCCGGACGTCGCGATGACCGGCGAGGTCTCCCTCACCGGCCGGGTGCTGCCCATCGGCGGCGTCAAGCAGAAGCTGCTCGCCGCGCACCGGGCGGGGATCACCACGGTGGTCATCCCCCAGCGCAACGAGCCGGACCTGGACGATGTGCCCGACGAGATCCTCCAGGACCTCACCGTCCACCCGGTGGCGGACGTCCGCCAGGTGCTGGAACTGGCGCTGACCCCGGCGTCGAACGGGGCCGCGCCCGGGATGCCGCTGGCGGTGTGAGGACTCCCGTACGACGGCGGTGACCGGCCCGTCCCTCCCACCGGGGACGGGCCGGCTGCCAGGGGGCCGCCCATCGGTGCCGGACCGCCCGGGCCGGCCCGCTCAGCCGTTGGCGAGGGCTGTGAGCCGGTCCAGCGAGCCGTTGAAGCGGTTGTGGTCCCCGACCGTGGCACCGCTGGAGGTGTACTGCCAGAAGGTGTGGAAGCTCCAGCCGTTGGGCAGTTCGCCGACCGAGGAGCCGTAGCGCGGAATCCACAGCGGGTGGACGGCGCCGAACGCGGACGAATTGCCCGTGCACTGCTTCCACCAGGCGGTGGAGGTGTAGAGGACCGCATCGCGCCCGGTGCGCGTCTTGTAGGTGGCGAACCAGTCCTTCATCCAGTTGACCAGCCCGGCCGCGCTCAGCCCGTAACAGGTCGCGCCGTAGGGGTTGTACTCCATGTCGAGCGCCCCGGGCAGCGTTTTGCCGTCCTTGGACCAGCCCCCGCCGTGCGAGGCGAAGTAGAGCGCCTGGGCCGCGCCGCTGGAGGTGTCGGGCGTCGCGAAGTGATACGCCCCGCGGACCATGCCGACGCCGTAGGACCCGTTGTACTGCTGCGCGAACGACGGGTTGGTGTAGCTGGTGGACTCGGTCGCCTTGACGTAGGCGAACCGCGCGCCGCCGTTCCACAGCGTCGACCAGGCGACGTTGCCGTTGTGGCTGCTGACGTCCACGCCCTCGACGGACGACGCGAGCGAGGCCGGCGGCGCGCTGCCGGCCGCATGGCCCTCGTGCCGGGCGATCTGGGAACCGGCCCAGTCCTGGCCGGGGTGGGTGGGCTCCGGCGCGTACCGGTGGGCCGCGGCACCGGCGGCGCCGGGCAGTCCCGTCAGCAGCGCGACGGCCGCGAGGAGCACCGCGGCAGCGGCCGCCAGGCAGCGCGAGAGGGGGGAGAAACGGGAGTGGGGGGAGCCGAATCTGAGCACGGGCATACGTGCCTCCGTAGATCTCGAAGGATCTCGGTGAGTGACTGAGGGGGAGGCCCGGGGTCTGAGGGGGGCCTGACTACTGGTGTACCCACGCGGTGTGGCCCTGTCACCAGGACGGTACGCGCGTAGACCAACGGGACAAAAGAGGGAGGCGGGGCTGCCGTTGGTCTATCCCTGCGAAATACTGGCTCAGCTGCGGCTTCGGCCGCACGCAACGGAATTCTTTCAGCCGGGGAAAGCGGGAAAGGGCGCTGACTGTGCACAACACCGGAGCCGACGGAACGGCGGCGGACGGCGGACAACCGGGTGCGGACCACGCATTTCTCTCCCTGGAACGCGAGTTGGCGGTCTTTCTGCGCCGCGCCCGCGCCTCGTCCGGGGAACTGGCGCGGGAGGTCCACCCCGACCTGGAGTCGGCCGCCTACGGACTGCTCCTCCGGCTGGCGGACGCCGGCGCCCAGCGCGCCACCGAACTCGCCGCCTTCTTCGGCGTCGGCAAGGCCACCATGAGCCGTCAGCTGCACACGCTGGAAAAGCTCGGCCTGGTCGCCCGCGAACCCGACCCCGCCGACGGCCGCGCCGTCCTCGTCCGCATCACCGACGAGGGCCGCACCCGCTTCACCCGCGTCCGCGACGCCCGCCGCGCCCGCTACGCCCGCCGCCTCGCCTCCTGGGACCGCGCCGAGGTCGCCGAACTCGCCCGCCTGCTGCACCGCCTGAACGAGGGCGACGAGGCGTAGGGACCGCCCCGGCGCGGCCCCGGCGCCGCCGCCCCGACGGCCCCGGGCGCTTTTTGTCACGGGGCCACAAAAACCACCGCGGCGTCGTCGCGCGCCTTGCCCCGCGGATGGGCCCGGCACTCCGGGTCCGCCGCCTCGGCCGCCCGCACCCGGTCGATCAGGGCCTGGGGCCCCTGCTCGGCGACGAGGGCCGCGCACCGCGACCAGTCGCCCTCGTGGAAGACCTCGACCCACCGGGCCGCGCCGTCGCTCAGGGCCGTCAGGGAGCGGACCCGGGAGCGGGGTGTGGTGCCCGTAACGGCGCGGGCGGCCACCGAAGGGTCCGCGGCGGCGGTGAAGAAACCCCCCTCCGCGTTGCGCAGCGATTCGACCAGCCGGGCGTACTCGCGCCCCGCGGCGGCCCGTTCGGCCGAGCCGCGGGGCAGCGCGCGGACGGCCTCGCGCCGGGCGCGGACCGGGGGCGGCAGGGTGTCCAGACGGGAGTCGCGTACCGGTTGTACGGATCCGTCCGGCTGCTCCAGAAGGAGGACGGAATCGGACAGCACCAGGTACTCGACGGCGTCGCCGGACCAGCGCGCGGCGACGACAGTTGCCTGAGGAGTGCGGACGTGAGAAAGGTCACACGACGAGCGATGGGCTTCGGCCGTCCGGGAGATGGCCGCCGCCAGGGCCTCAGCGAGCGTCATATCCCGGTGTGAAACCGACAGTTCGAGCATTGCGCCGCCGAGCCGGGCGGTGAACCAGGGCACGGAGTGGACGCAGCCGTAGTCGCCCTCCGGGGGCGTCACGCCGTCCAGGAGGACCAGAACGCCGCCGCGGCCGGAGGCGGGCAGCGCGACGGATGCGTAGTCCTCGTTTGGGCGTTGGGGATCGCCGGCCTCCGTGGCGAGTTCGATGCGCATACGGGAAAGTCTGCCGGAGGGGGCGGCTCCGGCACGGCCGCCCGGCCTGGGCGGGCCCGGCGGGGCACTGCACGGCGGGCGCCGCGGGGACGGCGGGAACCGGGGGCCGGGCGGATGCGGGCGCGCATCCTTTCAGGAGCGGCACGCATCTCCAAACTTGTCTCAGGATTGCCCCCCGTTGCGACCGCAACCGCCGGTGCGCGGAAGTTGATGGCCAAACTCCGATTGTTGTTCACTCCTTCGAGTGGCCGGGCATGTGTTCCCGCGCCACTGCGCGGCGCCGGTGGAATGGTCGTTGCCCGAATCACGGGGCGGGGCCAGGACGTTCGTCGCGACGTGCAGAGCCGGGCCGTTTTCCCTTCGCGGAAGTGTGCGCTGCTGCGGATTTCGCGCAGGCCCCGTCCGCGGGCGGAGGGCGAGCCGGGTCGGCGCCGCCACACGGCGTGCGCAGGCGAGACGAGAATGCGAGCAGCGGTGCGGATGAAGCGGCTTCGGGGCGGCGCAGGGAAGCCGGGATCACCGGCGAATTCGGTCTCGGGACCGGGTTCGGGCACAACGGGCGGCACGGCCGGCGCGGGTGGGCGTCCCGCGCGGGTCCGCAACCGGCTCGTCGGAGCCGTGGCGGTGGTGGCCGCGGCCGTCCTGGGGGCCGGCGCCCCCGCCCTCGCCACCGCGGCCGACAACGCCCAGACCTCCCAGCAGCTGGTCGACCTGGCCGAGTTGAACGCCCGCGCCATCACCCTGGCGCACTCCCTGGCCGACGAGCGCGATGCGATGACGGCGTACGTGGCGACGGGCCGCGGCGGCCGGGCGGCCGCCCGGCACACCGGCGTCCCGCGGGGCACCGTGAACGCCGCGCCCGACGATGCCGCCCCTGCATCCGCCAAGAGCCCCGATTCCGCCGCCCAGCGCGACCGGGTGGACCAGCAGATCCGCGATCTGCGCCAGGAGGCCAACGACGCCTCCGGCGACACCGCCGTCTTCGCCGCCGCCGACAAGCTGCTGCGCGGCCTCGACCAGACCCGCCGTCAGGCGCTGACCGGACCCGGGACGCCCGAGGAGACCCACGCCGCCTACACCGAGGTCATCCAGGCGCTCGGCGCGATCGGCGACGACATCGCCCGCGGGCTGCCCGCCCGCGCGGACACGGCCGACGCCGACACCCGCGCGCTGCCCTTCCTCGGCCGCGCCGCCGATCAGGCCGCCGGCACCCGCGGTCTGCTGCTCGCCGCCCTCCAGGCGGGCGGCCCGCAGCCCCGGCTGACCACCGCCGCCCAGGTGGCGCATCTGCGCGAACAGGGCGCGCTGGACGACTTCCAGCAGTCCGCGAGCCAGGGCGCCCGCGACCGCTACGACCGCACCGTGACCGGCGGCGACGTCACCACCGCCGAGCGCTATCTGACCCGCCTGACCGACCAGCCCCGCCTGGACGCCGCCGATCTGCGGCTGAACCGCGGGCGGGTGGCCGCCACGCTCACCTCCCGGATCTCCCTGATGCGGGGGGTGGAATCCGCGATGGCCACCGCCGACACCGCCCGCCTCGCCGCCCTGCGCGACGACGATGTGACGGCGCTGGAGATCCGTATCGGGCTGGAGGGGCTGTGCCTGCTGCTGGCCGTGGGCGCCGGCATCTGGGCCGCGCGCAGCATGACCCAGCCGCTGGCCGCGCTGCGGCTCGGCGCCAAGCGGATCGCCGCCGACCCCGGCAACGAGGAGCCCATCGGCTACAAGGGCCGCAACGACGAATTCGCCGCCGCCGTACGGTCCGTCAACGCGCTGCACGCCCAGGTCTCCGAACTGGCCCGGCGGAACGAGGAGTGGACCGGCGAACGCACACGGCTGATCGGCAGCCGGCAGCGGCTGGCCGCCGAGCGCGAGGTGCTCCAGGACCAGGCCAAGGAGCTCAAGGCGGAGATCGCCGAACTCCACGAGCGGCTGGCCGTCCTGCGCTCGGGGGTGCACGGCCGGTTCGTCAGCCTCTCCCTGCGCACCCTCAGCCTGGTCGAGCGCCAGCTCGGCGTCATCGAGTCGCTGGAGGAGGGCGAGCAGGACCCGGACCGGCTGGGGACCCTCTTCAAACTGGACCACTTCGCCGCCCGGATGCGCCGCAACAGCGAGAACCTCCTCGTGCTGGCGGGCGCCGAACAGCACGGCAACACCCACCCCGGCCCGGTACCGCTGCTGGACGTGCTGCGCGCCGCCATCAGCGAGATCGAGCGCTACGAGCGGGTGCGCATCCAGTCGCTGCCGCCGCACTCCCAGGTCGCCGGGTTCGCCGCGGACGACCTGAGCCACCTGGTCGCCGAACTCCTGGAGAATGCCACCGCGTTCTCGCCGCCGGACGCCCATGTCGAGCTGTCCGGCTGGCTGCTGGAGAGCGGCGAGGTGATGCTCTCCGTGCGCGACGAGGGCATCGGGATGACCGCCGACAAGCTGAGGGAGCTCAACGAGCGCCTCACCGACGCCGAGGCGGCCTCCTCCTCCGAGACCGTCGACGAGGCGCTCGGACTCGGCCTGTACGTCGTGGTGCGGCTGGCCGCCCGGCACGGCGTACGGGTCTCGCTGCGCGACCAGAAGCAGGGCGGCATCACGGCCGTCGTCGTCCTGCCCAAATCGATTCTGCCGACCCGCCCGGCTCCGGCCGGCGCCGCGCCGTCGACCGTGCCGCAGGACCTGATGCACACCCCCAGCCTGCCCGGCTCGGTCGCCGAGGCGAACTCCAATGCGCTGCCGACGCGGGTGGCGCGCAGCGAACCGGCGGCGCGCACGGCGCGGGACGGGGCGGCGGAGGCGGAGCCCGAGCCGGACGGCGCGCCCGGGGCGGTGGACCCGCTGGTGGCCGCCGCCGAGCGGGCCGTCGAAGCGGCGGAGGCGGAGCCCGCCGCCGAGGCCGCAGACGCGGCAGCCGACGAGACCCCGGCCGCCAAGACCGCCGACGCCGCCGAGCACACCCGCCCGGCGGACGCTTCGCACCCCCGGCCGCAGGAGCCCGCCGCGGCCCCGGCCGCCGCCGAGGACCCGTACGCCATCGGCCCGGACGCGCACACCGGCCCGGCCGAGGAGCCGGCGCCGGAAGCGTCCGACGAGCCCACGGCCGCAGCGGCCACCGAACCGGCCACCGCGCGGGCCACCGAAGAAGCCGCGCAGAACACCACCGACGACACCACGCACGACACCACCGACACCCCGGAACCCCTCCGCACCGCCCTGGGACTGCCCAAGCGCACGCCCAAGGTGGTGGCCCAGCAGCAGGCGTCCGCCGCCCCGCGCAAGAGCGGTGCGGCCGGTGCCGAGGCGCTGCGGCGCCGGCTGGGCGGGTTCCAGCAGGGGGCGCGGGACGGCCGCCGCGAGGTCGAGGCGGAACTCGCGGAAGGTTCGGCGGAGCAGCACCTTCCACATCACGACACCGACGGAGCGGGGGCCCCGGGACACAGTCACGTCATCGAGGAGGCACGCGAGTGAATGCGCAAGCGCCCACGGGTACCCAGGCGCCCACCGGCCACGGGCGCGGACCGAGCAGCCAGGCCAGAAATCTGCACTGGCTGCTGACCAACCTGGTCGACGAGGTGCCGGGCATCCGCTCGGTCGCGGTGGTCTCCTCCGATGGACTGCTGCTGCTGGCCTCCGATCCGGGCCTGGTTGCCGAGGACGCCGGGGCCGGAACCACCGGCCCCAGGGGTTCCAGCGCCGATCTGGCCACCCTGGTCTCGGGACTGGGCAGCCTCACCAACGGCGCGGCGAAGCTGATGGACGGCGGCGCCGTCAAGCAGACGATGGTCGCGATGGACGAGGGCAGCCTCTTCGTGATGTCGATCAGCGACGGCTCGCTGCTCGGCGTGTACGCCACCCCCGACTGCGATATGAGTGTCATCGCCTACCACATGGCGCTGTTCGTCGGCCGGGCCGGCCATGTCCTGACCCCCGAACTCCGCACCGAACTGCGCCAGTCGATGGAGAACGCCCAGTGACAAGCTCCCCGAAACTTCCGATACGCGGCGCGGACCGCAAACCCGCCCGGGTGCGCCCGTACTCGCTCACCGGCGGCCGCACGCGCTTCGGCCACGTCCTCCTCGTCGAGACCTTCGTGGCCGCGCTGGAAGCCCCCGAGGAGCGCCGCGAGCTGACCTCCGGCGGCTGGGGCGAGCGCGTGATGCCCGAGATGCGGGCGATCGTCGAACTGTGCCGCCGGATGCGCTCCGTCGCGGAGATCTCCGCACTGCTCAAGATGCCGCTGGGCGTGGTCCGGGTACTGCTCAGCGACCTCGCCGACCAGGGAAAGATCCGCGTCTACGGCACCGGGCACGGCTCCGGCCGCCCGAACCGCGCGCTGCTCGAAAGGGTGCTCGGTGGACTTCACAAGCTCTGACGCGACAACGGCCGGACCGGCGGTGAGCGGCGGATCGCTGGACGGCGGCCGGACCCCGGACACCGACGGCGGACTCCAGGGCTGGCAGACCGACCGCAGCCGTGCGCCGATCGCCACCAAGATCGTGGTGGCGGGCGGGTTCGGCGTCGGCAAGACCACGTTCGTCGGCTCCGTCTCGGAGATCACCCCGCTCCAGACCGAGGCGGTGATGACCCAGGCCAGCGAGGACACCGACGATCTGACCGCCACCCCGGACAAGACCACCACCACGGTCGCGATGGACTTCGGGCGGATCACCCTCGATGCGGAGCTGGTGCTCTATCTGTTCGGCACGCCCGGCCAGCAGCGCTTCTGGTTCATGTGGGACGACCTCGTCCGCGGCGCGATCGGCGCGGTGGTGATGGCCGACACCCGGCGGCTGGAGGACTCCTTCCCGGCGCTGGACTACTTCGAGAGCTGCGGACTGCCGTACATCGTGGCCGTCAACCACTTCGAGGGCACCCGGTCCTACGCCGTGGACGACGTCCGCGAGGCGCTGACCGTGCCCGACCACATCCCCGTCGTGATCATGGACGCACGGGAGCGGACCACCGTCGTGGCCTCGCTGCTGTCCCTGGTCGGCCATGCGCTGGAGACCGCCCCCGAATAGGCGGCTGCCGCCCCCCGACACCCTCCCCTCACCGCAGTAACAGAGAAGAGCACCGCCATGCGGAAGATACTGATCGTCGGAGCCGGCCAGTCCGGCCTCCAGCTCGCCCTCGGCCTCCAGGACAAGGGCTACGAGGTCAGCCTCATGTCCAACCGCACCGCCGACGAGATCCGCTCCGGCCGGGTCATGTCGACGCAGTGCATGTTCGACACCGCCCTCCAACACGAGCGCGATCTGGGGATCAACTTCTGGGAGAGCCAGGCCCCGCGCATCGAGGGCCTGGGCGTCTCGGTCGCCGCCCCCGGCAGCCACGAGGGGCCGGACGGCTCGCAGCGCGCCATCGACTGGGTCGGCCGGCTCGACGGCTACGCCCAGTCCGTCGACCAGCGGGTGAAGATGGCCGGCTGGATGGAGACCTTCGCCCAGCGTGGCGGCCAGCTGGTCATCCACGGCGCTGCCGTCTCCGACCTGGACTTCTTCGCGAGCCGCTACGACCTGACGCTGGTCTCGGCCGGCAAGGGCGAGCTGGTGTCCATGTTCGGCCGCAACGCCGAGCGTTCCCCCTACGACGCCCCGCAGCGCGCGCTGGCCGTCTCCTACGTCCACGGGATGGGCCCGCGCCCCGAGCACCCCGACTTCGAGGCGGTCCGCTGCAACCTCGTCCCCGGCGTCGGCGAGCTGTTCGTCATGCCGACCCTCACCACCTCCGGCCGCGCCGACATCCTCTTCTGGGAGGGCATCCCCGGCGGCCCGCTGGACGTCTTCCAGTCCGTCAAGGACCCCGAGGAGCACCTGGCCACCACGCTGGAGCTGATGAAGACGTTCCTGCCGTGGGAGTACGCCCGCTGCACCAAGGTCGAACTGACCGATGCGGGCGGCACGCTGGCCGGCCGCTACGCCCCGACCGTACGCAACCCCATCGGCAGGCTGCCCTCCGGCGGCCTGGTCCTGGGCGTCGCGGACGTCGTCGTCGCCAATGACCCGATAACCGGCCAGGGCTCCAACTCGGCCGCCAAATGCGCCGCTTCGTATCTGTCGTCCATCGTGGAGCGCGGCGAGGAGCCGTTCGACGAGGACTGGATGCGGTCCGCCTTCGACCGCTACTGGAACACCGCGCAGCACGTCACCAAGTGGACCAACGCGATGCTGGCCCCGCCCCCGGAGCACGTCCTGAACATCATCGGCGCGGCCGGCCAGATCCAGCCGATCGCCGACCGCTTCGCCAACGGCTTCGACGACCCGTCCGACTTCGAGAACTTCTTCTTCGACCCGGACAAGGCCAACGCCTACCTCGCTTCGCTCACGGGCTGAACCGGCCGCAGCCGTAAGTCACCCGGGCACAGGCCCTCCCGGCCGGCGGACTCCCGAAGACGGTCCGCCGGCCGGGTTCCTTGCCTTCAGGCCTCCGCCGGCAGATCACGTCGCACGCCGTCGGTTGCCTGAGCCTCTGGGGCCTGTGTCGGAAGTCCCGCCTGCCCCGCGACGCCCGGCACGCGCGCTCGCGGCGTTGTCGGGCTCGCCCCGATACACCCGGTATCGGGGCGACCCTCCGCCTTGCGATCGCACGCACCGGACGCCGCGGGGCCCGTCCTTCGGACGGACGACGGGACTTCCGACACAGGCCCCAGCCGCCGCAGGTCCGCCAGCTGCTCGGGGGTCAGCCCCGCGAGCAGCCGCTCGACCTCCTTGAGCTTGCCCGCCGCCGTCTCGCGCTGGGAGCGCGCCCGGTCGGTGAGCGCCTGCTGTGCCTCCAGCGCGGCCCGCGCCCGGGTGGCCAGCACGTCGGCCGTCTTCTCGTCGCCGGTCAGGCGCAGCACCGCGGCGCGCTGGTTCCGGGCCGCCTCCCGGAGCAGATGCCGGGTGTCCATGGCCTGTTCGGGGTTCTTCGCCAGCAGCACCCGCAGATACGACGCGACCGGAGACGCCGCGCCCTGGTACTGGATCCGCGCCAGCCGCCCGGCATCGGCCCGTCCGCCGGCCAGCCGCGCACGGGCCCGCGCCAGCTGCGCGGTCAGGTCGTCGGAGTGCCGGCGGGCCGCCCGCAGGTCCACCTCCGTCGCGCGGGAGGCCGCGTCGGCGTCCTCGGACTCCCGGTAGAGGGTCTGGAGCTGGCGGAGCAGGGCGGCCGGGCTGTGGCGGTCGGTGGTGGGTGTGGCGGTCGCGCCCGTGGGGCCGCTGTCGGCCGGCTCGTCGGAGCCGCCGGTCCCGTCGGGCGTCCCGTCCGGCCCGCCGGGATCGCCGTCCATGCCTTCGGTGACCCGCCCCAGCTCTCCTTCGCCGGTGTCGGGGCTCCAGGTGTCGGCGGTACCCGAGTCGGTGGTGGTGCGGGGGGTCGGCCCGGCCGACGGCCGTGCCGAGGGCGGGGCGGCGGCCGGGGAACGGGAGCCCCGGGGCGGGGAGTCCGACGGTTTGGTGTCCTCCCACCCGGCGGACGCCGGGCCGCGCCGCGCGGGCCCCGCCGGGACCGGCTCCTCTCCGGGGCCCGGATCGGCCAGGACGGACGAGGGCAGGGTCAGTGCCGCCGCACCGAGGACCGCCAGGGTGCAGGCCCAGGGCAGAAAGCGCCGTGGCACACGTCGGGACGACACCGTTCCCACCTCCGCCGGAAGCACGAAATCGCCCGGAGAGGCCCGGGCGATTCGGATGCTGTCACGACAGTCATACATTTCGGACGTACGGGCGGCGGTGGCGTCGCCCGGTCCACTCGATCAGCCTCCGGAGCGGTCCCGCCGGAAGAGCCGCCGCAGCCCGCCGCCGTCCCGCGCCGTGCCCTCGGGGTCGTACTCGTAGCGCCACCCGCCCGGCAGCCCCAGGCGCCCCGGCCGTCCCGAGACCCGCCGGTAGACATGGACGGTCGGCGGCCGCCCGTCGTCGTTCGGTACCGGGATCTCATAGCTCTTCGGCGGCTGTCCGGTCGCGCCGACCAGCACGGGCAGGACCCGGCCGTCCAGGGGGCCGCCGACGAAGGGGGTGTTCTCACTGCGCACGCCCCCAGTGTCACATCCGCGCCGCCGGGCGGTGGATCACCCGATTCTTGCAAGGACGCCCCGGCGTTCACGCCGGGGTGGGGGTACCTCCCGCTTGCGGGGGAGAATCGCATCCTGTGACGGCGACGCGGAGCGTCGCCGTGTCCGGTCTCCTGGGGTGCGGAGCGCGCGCAAGTCCGCCGACGGAGCCGGGGAAATGAACGTACGTTCCCGTGTTCGCTGGTTGTGGCGGCTATGGCGCAACGGGGGCACGCGTATACGTGTATCGCACGTACAGTCTCGCCTTGGGAGCCGGGATGAGCGGGCGGGGCGTGGGGGAGGTTGATGTCGTGCCGGTGGCGAGGGAGGCCGGGCATGCCCGGTACACGTACCGGTTGCGTGTGTCGTCGGCCGCCCGCACGCAGTTGCTTGCGGAGTGGGATCGCTGCCGGTGGGTGTGGAACGAGTGCGTGGCCAAGTCCAAGGCCGTGTACGCGCACAACAAGGCGCACCCCGAGGACGAGCAGACGTGCGGCCCGGCCCGGCTCGACAGGATGCTGACCGAGGCCCGCGCGAAGACGCCGTGGCTGCGGGAGGGGTCCAGTGTTCCGCAGCAGCAGATCATCCGGGACTTCGGCAAGGCCCGAGCCAAGGCGCACAAGGACATCAGGGAACGCCTGCCGCAGCGGCAGCGGGCGGGGATGCCGAAGTGGAAGAAGAAGCGCGAAGCCGACCCTACGCTGAACTACACCAGGCGCGGCTTCCGTCTGAAGGACGGCCGCCTGCACCTCGCGGGCGGCATCGTCCTGACCGTGGTGTGGTCCCGCGGTCTGCTCGCCGAGCCGTCCAGCGCGCGCGTGTACCGGGACGGCGTCGGCCACTGGTATGCCTCGTTCGTCGTGCCCGCCGAAGTCCAGTCGCTCCCCGCCACTGGCGCGATCGACTGGGGCGTCAGGGAGACCGCGACCACCACCTCCAACGCCTACGATCTCCCCCACGCCCAGCACGGCCGGAAGATCCAGGCGAAACTGTCGCGATACGACCGGATGATGGCCCGCCGTAAACCTGCCAAGGGGCAGGCGGCCTCGAAGGGCTACTGCGAGGCCAAGAAGCTGCGCGCGAAGGCATGCAGCAAGGCGGCCCGGCAGCGGCAGGACACCGCCCGCAAGTGGGCCAAGCGCGTGGTGACCGACCACGATGCCATCGCGGTGGAGGACTTCCGACCGAAGTTCCTCGCCAGGACCACAATGGCCCGCAAGGCCGCCGACGCCGCCATCGGTGCCACCAAGCAGGCTGTGATCGAGATGGGCCGCAAACACGGGCGGGACGTTCGTCTCGTGCATCCTGCGCACACCACCATGGACTGCGCGTCGTGCGGAGCGAGAACCAAGCACGCACTTCTGCTATCGGAACGTACCTACACCTGCGCCGCGTGTGGAGCCGTGTCCCCCAGGGACAAGAACTCCGCCCGTGTGATGCTCGTCCGGGCTGGTCTGAACCCGGCTGGTGCTGAGGGCGTAAGGCCTCCTGGAGCGCTGCTCCGGGCGGCAGCCTGAGCCAGGAATCCCCTCCCGTCAGGGGGGGAGCAGTCAAAGCAGGTGCGCGGCTCCGTCCGCGACCGGCAGGATCCGCCGGGCCAGATCGCCGACCGGTCCCGCGGCGGTCTCCAGCGCCAGCGCGGCCCGGGTGATCCGTGCGGTCTGCTCGTCCCGGGCCGCGGTGGCGGTCAGCAGCGCCACGAAATGGTCGACCAGCCAGTCGCGCAGCTCGTCGAGCGGGGGCCGCTTGCCCTCGTCGAGCCAGATCAGCGAGGCCGCCTCGACCGCGGTGATCCACATCCGCACCGTCATCCGCAGCCGCAGTCCCGGCTCCGGCTCGCCCAGATGCCGCAGGATCTGCTCGGCGGCGGCGCGCCGCACCTCGTCGACGATCGCGCTGGTGCGGGAGGTCTCCACGACGCTGCCGCCCTGGAGCAGCGCGCTGAACCCGGCGTCGTGCTCGTCGACGAACGCCAGATAGCGGTCCAGCGCATGCGACAGCCGCTGGGTGAGCGGACCGGAATCCGGTTCGGCGAAACACCGCTCCAGCTGGTCGGCGGCGCTGCGCAGCGCCGCCTCGTACAACTGCTGCTTGCCGCCGGGGAAGTAGCGGTAGACCAGGGGCCGCGAGACCTCGGCGGCGGTGGCGACGTCGTCCAGCGAGACGTCCTCGGGAGCGCGCTGGGCGAACAGGCCCAGGGCGGCGGCGAGCAGTTGGCTGCGGCGTTGCTCGACGCTCAGCCTGCGGTAGGCGGGTCGGGGTACTGCTGGGGCGGTGCCGCTGCCGTTCATGAGCAGCAGCGTAACCGCCCCGTGTTGCGCGTCGTACATCTGCTCGTGCGGCGGGGCACGCATACGCGTGCTTCACGCCAGCAGTCCGGAGCTGCGCCACAACCGGCGCCCCACACCCCGCAGTACGCCGATCTCGTCGAGGAAGTCGGTCAGCCGCAGGGCGCCGGACTGCATCACCTCGCGGCGGTGGCCGCTGGCCCTGACCTGCGCGACGGCCTCGCGCCGGTCGAGCCCGACGTTGGTGTAGACCTGCGGGTTGACGAAGGCGAGGGAGAAGACCCGGGCCGCCTCGCCGCAGCTGACCCGGGTCAACTCCCGCTCCCAGCGCGGCGCGGTGACCATCTGGCGGCGCAGCTCCTCGCGGGCGTACCGGACGTGCCGGGCCTCCTCGACGACATGGATCCGGGTCACGCCGCGCACCAGCGGCTGCACCCGCTCGTCGGGGAAGGTCAGCCGCTGCATCCAGTCGAGGATCTCCTCGCCGAGCAGGGTGCAGGCGAAGGAGCCGGGGGTGGTGGAGACCGTTTTGAGGATCCGGGCGAGGTTGTGGTTGAGGCGGGAGACGGGGTAAGTGGGCGCTCCGGCGCGCTGGATCATCCGCGCGAACATCTTGGAGTGCCGGCATTCGTCGGCGATCTCCGTGAGGGCGTAGCGGACATGGGCGCTGGTGACCGGCTTGTCATAGATGTGCCGCACCAGCAGCTGCATCAGGATGATCTCGAACCAGATGCCCAGCGAGGCGAGCGAGGCGGCCTCGTGCCGGGAGAGGTCCTGCTGCTGCTCGACGGACATCTTCTGCCACAGCGGAGTACCGTAGAGCGAGAGGAGCTCCGGCGGCCAGAACCACTTGCCCTCTTCGAGAGGCGCGTCCCAGTCGAGCTCGGTGTCGGGGTCGAAGGAGTGCTTGGCGGAGGAGTCGAGCAGGCGCTCGGCGACCTGTTCCCGGTCCTTGAGCAGCCCGAGGGCGTCGCGCAGGACGTCGGTGTCCGTCACGGTCATTGCGGCTGGCGCGCTCGTCATGGCGTGGCTACCTCACTCACGGGTTTTCGCTCAGGCGGTACCGGACTCACGGGAGTTACCGGCGGTCACTCCGGAACGCCTCTTATGAGACTGCGTGTCAGTAAGCCCCGTCAATCCCCCCTGCACGACTTATTGACCCGCCAGTAAGAAACGTGTGAGCCTGCCAACGACTGCCCTCGGTGGCGCGTTTGATAAGCGTGTGTCGACTGAATCCGGTGTGTGTGCGACGAGTGTGAACAGCTGAGGAGGCGTCCGTGTCGAGCCGCGATCTGTACGTTCAGGACCCGGGCGAGGACCTGTGGTCGGTGCCCGCGACCGGGGCCGCCCGCTTCAGCTGGGAGTACGACGACGGCCGCGACCGGCTGCTCGCCCTCTACCAGAAGGGCAAGGACAAGCAGTGGGACGCCAATCTGCGCATCGACTGGGACCTGGAGGTCGACCCCAAGGACCCGCTCGGCACCCCGGATGAGTCCATGTCCCTGTACGGCACCAAGTACTGGGACAAGCTGACCGAAAAGGACCGCGGCGGCCTCCGCCAGCACTACACCTCCTGGCAGTTCAGCCAGTTCCTGCACGGCGAGCAGGGCGCGATGGTGTGCGCCGCGCGCATCGTGGAGTCCGTCCCCGACATGGACGCGAAGTTCTACTCCGCCACCCAGACCATGGACGAGGCCCGGCACGCGGAGATCTACGGCCGCTTCCTGAAGGAAAAGATCGGGATGCTCTACCCGGTCAACGACAACCTCCAGTCGCTGCTCGCCGACACCCTGGGCGACTCCCGCTGGGACATGCCCTACCTCGGCATGCAGGTCCTGATAGAGGGCCTGGCGCTGGCCGCCTTCGGCATGATCCGCGACACCACCACCAAACCGCTGCCGAAGCAGATCCTCGCCTACGTCATGCAGGACGAGGCGCGCCACGTCGCCTTCGGACGGATGGCGCTGCGCGACTACTACAAGCAGCTCACCGACGCCGAACTGCGCGAACGCGAGGACTTCGTCATCGAGGGCTGCTACCTGATGCGCGACCGGCTGCGCGGCCTGGAAGTACTGGAGAACTTCGGCATACCCAAGCAGGAGGCCGCCGAGTTCACCGAGCGCTCCGAATTCCTGCACCTCTTCCGCAAGCTGCTCTTCAGCCGCATCGTGCCCTGCGTCAAGGACATCGGCCTGTGGGGCGAACGCCTCCAGCGCGCCTACGTGGACATGGGCGTCTTCGAGATGGGCGACGCCAACCTGGACCTGCTGATGGCTCAGGACGAGGAACTGGCCGAGAAGCTGGACGCGGACCGCTTCGCCGCCGAGGAGGCGGCCCGTACGGCCGAGGTGGCCGAGGCCATCGCGCAGGGGACGCAGGACTGAGCCCGTGGGCCGCGGAAATCCCCGGCCGCCGGCCGCTCCGGCGTGACACGATCGCCGTATGGATGACCGATGTCGGGCCGCCGCTTACGCCAGCATCGACGGGCTCGCCTACGGCGATGCCTTCGGGGAGCGGTTCTTCTCGCTGTTCCGGTCCGAGGCCGGTGCCCGCCGGCTGATCGCGGAGCGCACCGCGCCGCCCGATCCGCACTGGAACTGGACGGACGACACCGCGATGGCGCTCGACGTGCTCGCCGTGCTGGAGGAGCACGGCGAGGCGCTGTCGCGGCCGCTGGCCGAGCGCTTCGCGGCCACCTACAAGGCCGACCCCGGCCGCGGCTACGGCTCGGGAATGCACTCCCTGCTGCCGCGCGTCGCCGCCGCCCCCGACCAGTGGGAGTCGCTGGCCGCCCTGCTCTTCGGCGGCGAGGGCAGCCTCGGCAACGGCGCGGCCATGCGGGTCGCCCCGCTCGGCGCGTGGTTCCACGACGACCTCGACCGCGCGGCCGACCAGGCCGCCCGCTCCGCCGTCGTCACCCACGCCCACCCCCAGGGAATCGCGGGCGCGGTGGCGGTGGCCGTGGCGGCCGCCCTCTCGGCTCGCGGCGAGGTGCCGGACCCGGCCGAGGTCGCCGCCCGCACCCCGGACGGCGCGGTACGCGAGGGCCTGCTGCGGGCCGCCGAACTGCCCCTGGGCACCGCCCCCGTCGCCGCCGCCGAAACCCTCGGCAGCGGCCGCCGCATCCGCGCCGACGACACCGTCCCGTACGCCCTGTGGTGCGCCGCCCGCCACCCCGACGACCTGGAGTCCGCCCTCTGGGCCACCGCGGTCGGTTTCGGCGACGTGGACACCACCTGCGCCATCGTGGGCGGCGTGGTCGCGGCCCGCACGGGCGTGGCGGCGCTCCCTCGCGAATGGCGGGAGCGCCGGGAACCGCTGCCGGACATCCCCTAGCGCCGCCCCGACCGCGCCAGCCAGCGGCCCTCGTGCCGGGACACCTCGATCGGCCGGCCGAAGCACGCGGTCATCCGTTCCCCGGTCAGCACCTCGGCCACCGGACCGCGCGCCTGCACCCGCCCCTCGCGCAGCAGCAGGGCGTGGTCGATGGCCGGGGAGAGCTCCTCCAGATGGTGGGTGACCGTGACGGTCGCCAACTCCGGCCGTCCCAGGGCCAGTTGGTGCAGGGTGTCGATCAGGTCCTCGCGCGAGGGCAGATCGAGGGCGTTGAACGGCTCGTCCAGGAGCAGCAGCGAGGGCCGCGACATCAGCGCGCGGGCGATCAGGATCCGGGCCCGCTGGCCGCCCGAACACACCCCGTACGGCCGGTCCGCCAGCTCCTTGCAGTCCAGCTCGGCCAGCAGCTCGTGCGCGCGCTCGCGCACCTCCGCGTCGTAGGTGCGCCACAGCGGCTGCACGGTGCCGCTCGCGCCGGTCAGCACGACCGTATGGCCCGTCGCGTCCTGCGGCACCTTCTGCGCGCCGGAGACCAGCCCGATGACGGCGCGCAGCTCGCGCACATCGACCCGGCCGAGCCGGTGCCCCAGTACCTCGACGGTTCCCACCGTCGGGAACATCAGCGCGCCGACGAGCCGCAGGATCGTCGTCTTGCCCGCGCCGTTCGCACCCAGCAGCGCCCAGTGCTCACCGGCGCGTACGGACCAGTCGATGCCGTCGAGGATGATCTGGTCGGTGGTGAAGCGGCGGACGCCCACGCCGTCCAGCGCGGCGATCACACGGGCGGGCCGGGGGTCCGAAGGCGGTACGACGCTCGTCGAAAGGGTCATCGCCGCACAGTAGCTGCATACCACAGCTTTCCGCGGGGCCGTCCGGCGTATGGACTCCCGGGGCCGCTACCGCAGGCCCAACAGGGCCCGTACCTTTGCGTACTTGGCCGTCAGCCGCTCCCGCGTCGCGGCGTCCAGAACGGCCAGCCGGACCGGATCCGCGTTGTGCGCCAGGTCCGCCTCCTTGACGAGCAGCGCGCCGGGCGTGGCCAGGATGCGCGCGGTGTACGCCTCGACCCCTTCGCCCGCCCGCTTGGTGACGGCCAGGACCATGTCCTTGGTCGCCGGGCTCAGCGGCGCCCCCGCCAGCCACTCCTCGCTCAGCGCCGCATCCTCGACGGCGTCGTGCAGCCAGGCCGCCGCGATCTGCTCCGCGCTGCCGCCCCGCTCCCGTACGCCCGCCGCCACCGCGGCCAGATGCTCGGCGTACGGGCGGCCGGCCTTGTCGGTCTGACCCGCGTGCGCCTGCCGCGCCAGCTCCTCGACCTCGGCGAGCGACAGCGGGCGGGCGGGAGTCGTATCCGTCATACGGTCATTGTGACGGCATCCGGTCAGGGTGACGGCGGCACGCTGTGCCCGTCGCGCCGCAGTGCGGCCGCCATCACCGCGCGGGCGACGGGCGCCGCGACGCTGCCGCCGCTGATGTCCGACCGGTCCGCCGACGCGTCCTCGACCACCACGGCCACCGCCACCGACGGCTCGGCGCTGTCCCGGGCCCGCGCCCAGGAGACGAACCAGGCGTACGGCACCCCTTCGTTGCGCACACCGTGCTGCGCCGTACCGGTCTTCCCGCCCACCGTCGCGCCGTCGAGCGCGGCCTGCCGGCCGCTCCCGTGCGCCACCGCGTCGACCATCAGCTCCTGGAGCTGCCCGGCGACGGCCGGGGACATCACCTGGCGCGCGGGCCGCTGCGGACCGGTGTCGAGGACGGTCCCCCGGGCATTGGTCACCGCGTCCACCAGATACGGCGGTGTGAGGATCCCCCCGTTGGCGACCGCCGACGCGACCATCGCCATCTGGAGCGGGGTGGCGGTGGTGTCGAACTGCCCGATCGCCGACTGCGCGACCTGCGAGGCGTCCATCGCCGTACCGAAGGTGCTGGCCGCCACGGGGAAGGGGATCCGCAGCCGGCGGTCGTTGAAGCCGAACCGCTCGGCGACCTGGGCCATGGTGTGCAGTCCGATCCGGGCCCCGAGGCGCGCGAAGACGGTGTTGCAGGAGAGCCGGAAGGCGTCCTTGAGGCTTGCGTTGCGGCAGCCGGGCACGGCGTTCCCCAGCCGGGTGGCGGTACCGGGCAGCGTGTAGGGGTCGGGGGTGTCCGTGGGGGCGTCGATATCGGTCACCGTACGGCTCTCCAGCGCCGCCACCGCGGTGACGATTTTGAAGACCGAACCGGGCGGATAGGTCCGCTGGACCGCCCGGTTGAGCATCGGCCGGTGCGCCGCACGGGTCAGCCGCCGCCAGCCGGCGGCGACCGACGTGCCGTTGCCGGAGAGGGCGGCGGGGTCGTACGAGGGGGTGCTGGCCATCGCCAGGATCCGGCCACTGCGCGGTTCCACCGCGACCACCGCGCCCTTCCTGCCGCCCAGCGCCCCGAACGCGGCGCGCTGGAGGGCGGGATCGATGCTGGTGGCGACGCTGCCGGGGGGCCGATGGCCGCGGATGATCCGGTCCCACCAGGGGAAGGTCGCCAGCCGGTCGTCGGTGCCGGCCAGGATGCCGTCCTCGGCGCGCTCCAGCAGGGAGGTGCCGTAGAGCTGCGACGCATAGCCGGTGACCGGCGCGTAGAGGGGGCCGTCGGTATACGTGCGCTCGTACCGCAGCCGCCCGCCGCTGTCCCGGGATCCGGTGACGGGCCGTCCCGCCACCAGCACGGGCCCGCGCGGCTGGGCGTAACGGGCCAGTGCGGCGCGGCGGTTGGCGGCATTGGCGCTGTAGGACCCGGCCTCCCAGAGCTGCACCCGCGCGGCGTTGACCAGCAGCGCGACCAGGAGCAGGGCGCACAGTGCGGCGGTCTGCCGGATGCAGCGGGTCATGGGCGGGGCTCCGGGGCGGCGCGGGGCCCGGGGGGCGAGCCGTGCTCCGGGGCGGGGTGGTGTGCCGGTTCGTCCGTCCGTCCGCCCGCCCCCTCCGGCGCGCGTGCCCGGTCGCTGATCCGGGCCAGCAGCGCCACGATGATCCAGTTCGTCACCACCGACGACCCGCCCTGCGCCAGGAACGGCATCGCCATCCCCGTGAGCGGAATCAGCCCCATCACCCCGCCCGCGATGACGAAGACCTGGACGGCGGGCAGCGCCGCCAGCCCCACGGCCAGCAGTCCGCCGAACGGCTCGCGGATGCCGAGCGCGGCGCGGAAGCCGCACCCCACCAGCAGCGCGTAGAGCACGAAGAGCGCGGTCAGCCCCGCCAGCCCCAGCTCCTCGCCGACCGTCGCCAGCACGAAGTCGGACTTCATGGCGAAACCGATCAGCTGGGAGTCGCCCTGCCCCAGCCCCGTCCCCAGCAGCCCGCCGGCCGCGAACGCGAACAGCGACTGCGCCAGCTGCCCCGGCCCCCGGCCCGCCGCGATCCCCGCGAACGGATGCAGCCAGTCCGTCACCCGCCCGTGCACATGCGGCTCCAGCGTCGCCACCGCCGTCGCCCCGGCCGCCGCCAGCAGCAGCCCGACCGCCAGCCACCCGACCCGCCCGGTGGCCACGTACAGCAGCACCACGAAGATCCCGAAGAACAGCAGGGAGGTCCCCAGATCCCGCTCCAGCACCAGGACCCCCACACTGACCAGCCAGATCGCCACCACCGGCCCCAGCACCCGGCCGGGCGGCAGCCGCATGCTCCACCCCGCGCGCCCGATGTCGGCCAGCACCTCGCGGTTCGCCGCCAGATACGCCGCGAAGAAGACGGTGATCAGCACCTTGGCGAACTCGCCGGGCTGAAGGGAGAACCCCGCCACCCGGATCCAGATCTTGGCGCCGTTGACGGCCGGGAACAGGATCGGCGCCACCATCAGCAGCAGGGCGAGCGCGGCACAGGGGTAGGCGAACCGCTGGAGCGTGCGGTGGTCGCGCAGCAGCACCATCACGGCGGTGAACAGCCCGACGCCCACCGTCGACCACACCAGCTGCGCGGGCGCGGCCCGGTCGCCGGGCGTCTCCAGATCGAGCCGGAAGATCAGCACCAGGCCGAGACCGTTGAGCAGTACGGCGATGGGCAGCAGCAGCGGATCGGCGTACGGGGCGCGCAGCCGTACGGCGAGATGCGCGAGCAGGGCCAGCGCGGCCAGCCCGGCGCCGTAGGTGACCGCCCCGGTGGGCAGCGCGTGCCCGGTGGCGGCGCCCACCGTCAGATAGCCGCAGATGCTGATGAGTACGGCGCCCACCAGCAGGCCCAGTTCGATGCCCCGCCGCTTCGGGGGCAGCGGCAAGGGTGGGGGAGTGTCCGCGGGTCGTGCGGGAGCCGCCGGTGCCGTTGCCGTCATGGCAGGCAACGTAGCAAGCGGTGAGCCATATATCCGTTATGTCGCACCCGGTGTTCGGGTCGGCGGCCCCTTCCGGGATCGCACGCCCCCCGCCGCGCCCCCACCCGCGACGCACCCGGCACCAACTCCTCGCCTCGCGTCGTGCCGTTGGTCACCCTCGTCGGTCCGTCGTACGGACCGTCGGGACCACCCGATCCGGGCACCGAGGCGCGTGCCGCGCCCCTCGTCGCCGCCCTCCGCCGACCCCGCCCCGCCCTCGTTCCGTCAACGCCCCCAAGGCACTTTGTAAACTCGTCCGGACCGACCGAACAACCTGAACGCTCCGGTCGGCGTCAAGGAACTCGACGCACCGCCGCGCCGACCTCCCTCGACGCCCGCCGACCGAACGCAGCACCCGACGAAGACCTGACGAAGCCCCGACGAAGACCCGAAGAACACCCTCAAAAGCCCCACCGCGCCGCCGCATCGACCGCACCACCGCCCGAAGAACCCGCCAGCCCACCAGGCAACCCAGCCCCAGCCCTCACCGACCCCACAGACCGAAAGCACACCGAACCACAAGGCCGAGCTCGACACGCTGATGCGGCCGACCGGCACACCGGTCGAGGGCATGGACCCCGCGCCATGACCCGCCGCCGCGAGCGAGGGGCTATGGCGTACGTCTCATCCGTGCACGCCGAGTGGAGGTCCCGTGCCGTCTCGGCCCCGATGGGCCGCGGAGTGCGGGTGACCGACCCCCTCGACGAAAGGCAGTATTAGCGTCATGACGACTCTCCGTTCCCGGATCATCGCCTGG
Source organism: Streptomyces gilvosporeus (assembly GCF_002082195.1). GTDB lineage: Bacteria > Actinomycetota > Actinomycetes > Streptomycetales > Streptomycetaceae > Streptomyces > Streptomyces gilvosporeus. The sequence continues at coordinate 6,110,705 of NZ_CP020569.1, forward strand.
GCCGGCCGCATGTATCTGGCAAGAACGCGCAGAAAAGGCTTCGACCTGTCTCGAATGTCTTTCTTGCCCGAGTCTGTTCTGATGCCGCTGCGGCGCGAGGGGCTCGACCCCGTGGGCGAATTGGGGGCGGTCCGGGAGAGGGAGCCGATCACCCGGCTTCCGGTGCCGATAGCCGCCAACGTCTGGCTGGTCACCGGCTACGACGAGGTCAAGCAGGTCCTCGGAAAGGCCAATGCCTTCAGTTCGGACTTCACCAACCTCGTCGGCAAGGCGGGCGCCGGCGCCGAACAGAACCCCGGCGGCCTGGGATTCGCCGACCCGCCGGTCCACACGCGCCTCCGCCGCCTCCTCACCCCCGAATTCACGATGCGCCGCCTCGGCCGCCTCACCCCCCGTATCCACGAGATCGTCGAAGAGCGTCTCGACGCCATGGAAGCGGCGGGCAGAAACGGCGACCCCGTCGACATCGTCCATTCCTTCGCCCTGCCCATCCCCTCCCTCGTCATCTGCGAACTCCTCGGCGTCCCCTACGAGGACCGCGCCGACTTCGAACGCCTCAGCGCTGCCCGCTTCGACCTGTTCAGCGGTGCGAACGCGTCCTTCGGCGCCATATCCGAATCCCTCTCCTATTTCCGGGACATCGTCAAGAAGCAGCGGGAGAACCCGGGCGACGGCCTGCTCGGCATGATCGTCAAGGAACACGGCGACTCGGTCAGCGACGAAGAACTCGCGGGCCTCGCCGACGGCGTGCTGACCGGCGGCTTCGAAACCACCGCCAGCATGCTCGCCCTCGGCGCCCTGGTCCTCCTCCAGGACCCGAAGCATTTCGACGCCCTCATGACCGACGACACCGACTCCGGCACCGTCGAGCGCTATGTCGAAGAACTCCTCCGCTATCTCACCGTCGTCCAGGTCGCTTTCCCCCGCTTCGCCCGCGAGGACCTCGAAATCGGCGGCGTACAGATCTCTTCCGGAGACGTCGTCCTGTGCTCCCTCAGCGGCGCCGACCGCGACGGCAAACTCGGCCCGGAAATGGAGCAGTTCGACCCCTCCCGCAATGTTCCCTCCCACCTCGCCTTCGGCTACGGAATACACCGCTGCGTCGGCGCGGAACTCGCCCGTATGGAATTGCGCGCCGCCTATCCCGCCCTGGTCCGCCGCTTCCCCGCCATGCGCCTGGCCGCCCGTCCCGAGGACCTCGAATTCCGCAAGCTCTCCATCGTCTACGGAATCGAGTCCCTCCCGGTCCACCTCAACGGCTGACCGGCCACCGCCCCGCCCCGCTCCGCGCCGACCGCCGAGGGCCACGGGCGCGCAGCATGCGGCCGCGTGCGGTGCCCCGGGCCCGCAGCCGGGGCAGCGGCGCCGGCCTCCCCGCGCCGCGCCGCGATCGCCGTACGCACCAGGGCCTTGACCGCTGCCCCGAAGGAAGGCCCCCACGGGTGAAGGGCGTTGCCGCCAAAGGGGCCGGACCTGTGAGAACGACACCGGACCTGTGAGAACGACACCGGACTCATGAGAACGACAAAGGGCCGGACCCATGAAACTGGGACCGACCCTTTGTTTTCGGCACTCGCACAGACCACCGGCATGATCACGATGGTTTCTGCAAAGTGCCCCCGGCAGGATTCGAACCTGCGCACACGGCTCCGGAGGCCGTTGCTCTATCCCCTGAGCTACGGGGGCTTTGTCGCCGGTGTTCTCTCGGCGACGAGTAGAACACTACCAGCTCTGATGGGGTGTTCAGGAACAGGGTTTTGCGGGGCCGCGGTGAGGGCCCCGAAGGCGGCCGTAGCGCATGGGGACGGTGCCGTGGCGGGGGGTCCGGGAAAGGTCCCCCGCATGGGGGCGGAAGTGGGCAAAACCGGGACGCAGTCGCAGGTGGGCCCCTAGTCTCATGGTGTGCCTGGCTTGTCCGGTCGGATCCTTGTTGTCGATGACAACAAGGTGATCCGCCAGTTGATCAGGGTCAATCTCGAGCTGGAGGGCTTCGAGGTGGTGACCGCGGCTGATGGTGCCGAATGTCTGGACGTCGTGCACGAGGTCAGACCCGATGTCGTCACCCTCGATGTCGTGATGCCGCGGCTGAACGGTCTGCGGACCGCCGCGCGGCTGCGGTCCGATCCCCGGACGTGGGACATCCCCATCGCCATCGTCAGCGCCTGCACCCAGGGCGAGGTCGACAACGGCGAGTGGGTGGGCGTCGACGCCTTCCTGGCGAAGCCGTTCGAGCCGGGGGAGCTGGTGCGGACCGTGGGAATGCTGGCGCGCGAGGGGCGGCAGCGGGAGTGCGGGGCCGAGGGGGACTGCGAGCGGACGGTCCAGCGGGGCGAGGGGGCGGCGCCGGGGGACGCCGGGCGGGGCGCCGGATGCGAGGAGCTGCCCGGGCTCGGGGAAACGGGCGTACGGGATCAGCGGCCGCCGGCCGCCTGAGCGTGTCCACAGGGCGAAACCGGTGAGCTGACCCGGGCCCTTCTCCCATACGCTTGTCTCGTGACCCCCGCCGAGCTCTCCCGTACCGTCCTGCGCTCCGTGCGCGGTGCCGTGGACGATGACGAGCTCTCCGTGCCGGTGCCGACCCGGATCGTGGTGCGGCCGCCGCGGCGGGCCGGGTGCGGGGACTACGCCTCGAACGTGGCGCTCCAGCTCGCCAAGGACGCGGGGCGGCCGCCCCGGGAGGTCGCCGAGATTCTGCGCACGCGGCTGGCGGGGAGCGCCGGGATCGCCCGGGTCGAGATCGCCGGGCCGGGGTTCTTGAACTTCACGCTGGGCGGCGGGGCGCGGGCCGCGCTGGTACGGGAGATACGGGCCGCCGGTGCCCGCTACGGGGAGCAGCGGCGGGGAGCGGGGGAGGCCGTCGCCGGCGCGCCCGTTTCCCACGGCCCGGTCCCCGACGCCCCCCTGCACCGCGGTGCCCGTGGCCTCGTCGTCGCCGAGGCTCTAGGGCGGATCGTGGCGGCGGCCGGGGGCGGGCGGCCGCGGGATGCGGCCGCGGCGCCGGAGGCCGTCCGGGAGTGTGCCGGGCTGGTTGCCCGGCTGGGGGAGGACGAGGCGCGCTGGGCCCTGCTGCGGCCTGCGGCGCGGGACGCCGTGCGGCTGCCGGAGCGGCCGGAGCAGCGGGAGCGGAATCCACGGTTCCGGGTGCAGTACGCCTACGCCGGGACGCAAGCCCTGGTACGGCAGGCCCGTGACCTCGGCTTCGCGCCGGAGGCCGGGGAGACGGCGACGTCCACCGGTGAGACGACGTCCGCGGGGACGCCCATGCCCACGGGCACGGACGCGGCCGCCGCCGAGCCCGCGGCCCAGGAGCTGCTCACCCTCCTGGCCACCTATCCCGCCGCCGTCGAGTCCGCCGCCCGGCTCCGCGCGCCGGACCGGCTGGTGCGGCATCTGGAGGCGACGGCGGATGCGGTGCCCGGGTGGTGCGAGGAGTGCCCGCCGCTGCCCGTCGGGGAGGAGAAACCCTCGGCCGTGCACCGCGGCCGGCTGGCTCTTGCCGAGGCCACCGGGACGGTGCTCGCCAACGGCCTGCGTCTGCTCGGCATCTCCACGCCCGATTACCTTTGATGTGAATTGAGAACTTGAGGGGATCCCCGCTGTCATGAGTCGTTCCGCGCATCCTGCCGGGCCCCGGCACGCCGATGTCCTGCCCGAGGGGCACTACGCCGGGCCGCCCGCCGATCTCAACACCCTCGACCCGCAGGTCTGGTCCCGTACCGTCCGGCGCAATGCCGACGGCGTGGTGACCGTCGGCGGGCTGGACGTCCGCGCGCTGGCCGAGGAATTCGGTACGCCGGCGTATTTCCTCGACGAGGACGATTTCCGGGCGCGCTGCCGGGCCTGGAAGGACGCTTTCGGACCGGACGCCGATGTCTTCTACGCCGGCAAGGCGTTCCTTTCCCGCGCCATCGTGCGGTGGCTGACCGAGGAAGGGCTCAATCTCGACGTCTGCTCCGGGGGAGAGCTCGCCACGGCGCTCGACGCGGGCATGCCGGCCGAGCGGATCGCCCTGCACGGCAACAACAAGAGCGTCGAGGAAATCACCCGCGCCGTGGAAGCGGGCGTCGGGCGGATCGTGCTGGATTCGTTCCAGGAAATCGTGCGGGTCGCGCATATCGCCGAGAAGCTCGGCAAGCGGCAGCGGGTGCAGATCCGCGTCACGGTCGGTGTCGAGGCGCATACGCATGAATTCATTGCGACCGCCCACGAGGACCAGAAGTTCGGCATTGCGCTGGCCGACGGACAGGCCGCGGAGGCCGTACGCCGGGCGCTCAAGCTGGACGGGCTGGAACTGATCGGAATTCACAGCCACATCGGGTCGCAGATCTTCGACATGGCGGGCTTCGAGGTGTCCGCCCGCCGGGTCGTGCAGCTGCTCACCGAGGTGCGCGACGAGCACGGCGTGGAGCTGCCGGAGATCGATCTCGGCGGCGGGCTGGGCATCGCCTACACCTCGGCGGACGATCCGCGCGAGCCGCACGAGATCGCCAAGGCGCTCGGCGAGATCGTGACCAAGGAGTGCGCGGCGGCGGGCCTCGGGGTGCCGCGGCTGTCCGTCGAGCCGGGCCGGGCGATCGTGGGGCCGACGGCCTTCACGCTCTACGAGGTCGGCACGGTCAAGGAGCTGGAGGGCCTGCGGACGTACGTGTCCGTGGACGGCGGGATGTCGGACAACATCCGCACCGCCCTGTACGACGCGGAGTACAGCGTGGCCCTGGCCTCGCGCGCCTCGGACGCCGAGCCGATGCTCTCGCGGGTGGTCGGCAAGCACTGCGAGAGCGGGGACATCGTCGTGCGCGATGCGTTCCTGCCGGGCGATGTGGCGCCGGGCGACCTGCTCGCGGTGCCCGCCACCGGCGCGTACTGCCGGTCCATGGCGAGCAACTACAACCACGCACTGCGGCCCCCCGTCGTGGCGGTCGGCAACGGTGCGGCCAGGGTGATCGTCCGCCGGGAGACGGAGGAAGATCTTCTGCGGTTGGATGTCGGGTAGGGCCGGATCCACGGGGCGGGGCCCCGGATGAAATAAATGTCTCGGAATCCGGACGACCGACGGAATTCGCCGTCCGGTGCGTGAGACTGGTGCATGAGCACGCTGTGCGTGCCGGGGCGAGCTGCCGGTGCACCGGCACAAGGAACAATCGCTGATAGATGAGAAGCAGGGGTCGAATGATGCGTACGCGTCCGCTGAAGGTGGCGCTGCTGGGCTGTGGTGTGGTCGGCTCAGAGGTGACGCGCATCATGACGACGCACGCCGACGACCTCGCCGCCCGTATCGGCGCGCCCGTGGAGCTCGCCGGGATCGCCGTCCGCCGACCCGACCGGGTCCGCGCCGGCGTCCCGGCCGAGCTGATCACCACCGATGCGACCGCGCTGGTCAAACGCGGTGACATCGACGTCGTCATCGAGGTCATCGGCGGCATCGAGCCGGCCCGTACGCTGATCACCACCGCCTTCGAGCACGGCGCGAGCGTCGTCTCGGCCAACAAGGCGCTGGTGGCGGCGGACGGCGCGGCGCTGCACGCGGCGGCCGAGGCCAACGGCGCGGACCTCTACTACGAGGCGGCCGTCGCGGGCGCCATCCCGCTGGTGCGGCCGCTGCGCGAGTCGCTGGCCGGCGACAAGGTCAACCGCGTGCTCGGCATCGTCAACGGCACCACCAACTTCATCCTCGACAAGATGGATTCGACCGGCGCCGGCTACAGCGAGGCGCTGGACGAGGCCACCGCGCTGGGCTACGCCGAGGCCGACCCGACCGCCGACGTCGAGGGCTTCGACGCCGCCGCCAAGGCCGCGATCCTGGCCGGTATCGCCTTCCACACCCGCGTGACCATCGACGATGTCCACCGCGAGGGCCTGACGGAGGTCACGGCGGCCGATATCGCCTCCGCCAAGCGGATGGGCTGTACGGTCAAGCTGCTCGCCATCTGCGAGCGGGCGGCGGACGGGGCGTCGGTGACGGCCCGGGTGCACCCCGCGATGATTCCGCTGACCCATCCGCTCGCCTCGGTGCGCGAGGCGTACAACGCGGTGTTCGTGGAGTCCGACGCGGCCGGGCAGCTGATGTTCTACGGGCCCGGAGCGGGTGGTGCGCCGACCGCCTCCGCGGTCCTGGGCGATCTCGTCGCGGTGTGCCGCAACAAGCTCGCCGGGGCCACCGGACCGGGCGAGTCCGCCTATACGCGGCTGCCCGTCAGCCCCATGGGCGAAGTCGTCACGCGCTACCACATCAGCCTCGATGTGGCCGACAAACCCGGCGTTCTCGCGCAGGTCGCCACCATTTTCGCCGAACACGGCGTATCCATCGATACGGTCCGTCAGCAGGGCAAGGACGGAGAGGCCTCCCTCGTCGTCGTCACCCACCGGGCGGCCGACGCGGCCCTGTCGTCGACCGTCGGGGCACTGCGCGAGCTGGACACCGTCCGCGGTGTCGCCAGCATCATGCGGGTCGAAGGGGAGTAAAGGAACCCATGTCTGCCAATTCCACCGCGTCCTCCGCCAACGGTCAGTGGCGCGGCATCATCGAGGAATACCGCGACCGGCTGCCGGTCAGCGACACGACCGAGGTCGTCACCCTCCGGGAGGGCGGCACCCCCCTCGTACCGGCCCAGGTGCTCTCCGAGCGCACCGGATGTGAGGTGCATCTCAAGGTCGAGGGCGCCAACCCGACCGGCTCCTTCAAGGACCGCGGGATGACGATGGCCATCACCCGGGCCAAGGAGGAGGGCGCCAAGGCCGTCATCTGCGCCTCCACCGGCAACACCTCCGCCTCGGCCGCCGCCTACGCGGTGCGCGCCGGCATGGTCTGCGCCGTGCTCGTCCCGCAGGGCAAGATCGCGCTCGGCAAGATGGGCCAGGCGCTGGTGCACGGCGCGAAGATTCTCCAGATCGACGGAAATTTCGACGACTGTCTGACGCTGGCCCGCGGCCTGTCCGACAACTACCCGGTCGCACTTGTGAACTCCGTGAACCCGGTGCGCATCGAGGGCCAGAAGACCGCCGCCTTCGAGATCGTCGACATGCTGGGCGACGCGCCCGACATCCACGTCCTGCCCGTCGGCAACGCCGGCAACATCACCGCGTACTGGAAGGGCTACCAGGAGTACGCGGCCGACGGCCTCGCCGCCGGTACCCCGCGGATGTGGGGCTTCCAGGCCTCCGGCAGCGCCCCGATCGTGCGCGGTGAGGTCGTCAAGGACCCGCACACCATCGCCACCGCGATCCGCATCGGCAACCCCGCCTCCTGGCAGTTCGCGGAGCGGGCGCGGGACGAGTCCGGCGGCTTCATCGACGAGGTGACCGACCGTCAGATCCTCGCCGCCTACCGCCTGTTGGCCTCCCAGGAGGGCGTCTTCGTCGAGCCCGCCTCGGCCGCTTCGGTCGCCGGTCTGCTCAAGGCCGCCGAGGAGGGCCGCGTGGACCCGGGCCAGAAGATCGTCTGCACGGTCACCGGCAACGGCCTCAAGGACCCGGACTGGGCGGTGGCCGGCGCCCCGCAACCGGTGACGGTCCCCATCGACGCGGACGCCGCCGCCGAGAAGCTGGGCCTGGCCTGACGGCCCCGGGTGCGGGTCCGCAGCCCTCCCGCATCCGCCCCTCACCGCACGAAAAGCAAAGAGTGCAAAGGCTGCAAAGCCCGAAGAGGCCGACGTCGGGGCACGGGAAGGCGCGCGACACGCTTCGTGCGCCTCCTGTGCGCCCTATGTCGTCACAGAACCTTCCTTCGATAGGCTGGCAGCCAACTCCCCTCCCCACGGCATAACGCAGTGGTGCGCAGGGCAGGTCAGAACAGACCCCATGAGCCGTCCGGGCGCCCCGGCGCCGGAGTTCTGGGGCAGTACCGCAGCATCAATCAAGGAGAGTCATCGAGCGATGGCCGGTCCCGCGTTCCGCGCCGCCGCCGTCCGGGTGCGCACCCCCGCTTCCAGCGCCAATCTCGGTCCCGGCTTCGACGCCCTCGGCCTGTCCCTGGGCCTGTACGACGATGTCGTGGTGCGGGTCGCCGATTCCGGTCTGCACGTCGATATCGCAGGTGAGGGCGCCGAGACCCTCCCGCGAGACGAGAGCCATCTGCTCGTGAAGTCGATGCGGGCCGCCTTCGACCGGCTCGGCGGGCAGCCGCGCGGCCTGGAAATCGTCTGCGCCAACCGCATCCCGCACGGCCGCGGTCTGGGCTCCTCGTCGGCGGCCATCTGCGCCGGCATCGTCGCCGCCCGCGCCGTGACGATAGGCGGCGAGCAAAAGCTCGACGACATCGCGCTGCTGGAGCTGGCCACCGAGCTCGAGGGCCATCCCGACAACGTCGCCGCATGTCTGATGGGCGGGTTCACGCTCGCCTGGATGGAGACCGGCACCGCCACCGCGCGGGCGATCCGGATGGATCCCGCCGATTCCATCGTTCCGGTGGTCTTCGTGCCCGGAAAACCGGTGCTGACCGAAACCGCCCGCGGACTGCTGCCGCGTAGCGTCCCGCACGGGGACGCCGCGGCCAACGCCGGCCGCGCCGCACTGCTCGTCGAGGCCCTGACCAGGCGCCCCGAGCTGCTGCTGGCCGCGACCGAGGACCGACTTCACCAGGACTACCGCGCCCCGGCGATGCCGGAGAGCCTGGCCCTGGTGAACCGACTGCGCGCGGACGGCGTCCCCGCAGTCGTCTCCGGTGCGGGCCCCACGGTGCTCGCACTGGTCGAGGATGCGACGGCCGACAAGGTTGCCGCGCTGGCGGGAGAGGGGTGGGCGGCCAACCGGCTCACCCTCGACGCGGCGGGCACCTGTGTGCTGCCGCTCGCCGGGTGATCACGCGTGTGATCGACTGATTGCCGGTCTTGGAGAGGGGGAATGTTTGTTGGATCCGGTAGTGTTAACCTCAAGTCAGTACCCGACACCTATGGGGTGCGGTGCTTGGTGTCCCCAGTTGGGACCACTTTCTTCCGGGAGCCTCCCAAACTGCTTGGAGCAATGGCCTGAGCAGGAGTGAGCACGCTTCGGAATTCGGCGTGACGTCATGAGTCACTCTGCATCTCTTCACGCCGTAACCATGAATTGATCTTTCCGCCGTATCCGGCGGGACCACCGCCCCGGCCAGGTCCGCAAGACCCGAGGACATCGAGCCGGACAGCACAACCCGGTCGCCGAGCCAGACAGGCCGACGCCCGCTCCAGGGAAGGACCCTTCGTGAGCGACACCACCGATCTGATGGGCGTGCGCACCGATGGCACTGCCACCGCGCCCGCCACGGACGCTCCTGCCGCGCCTGCAACCACGCGTCGCCGCCGTTCCGGCACCGGCCTTGAGGGCATGGTCCTGGCGGAGCTCCAGCAGGTTGCCTCCGGCCTCGGCATCAAGGGCACCGCGCGGATGCGCAAGAGCCAGCTGATCGAGGTCATCAAGGAGAAGCAGGCCGGGGGCAGCGCCCCCGCCAAGTCCGACGCGCCCGCCGCCGAGACCAAGCCCAAGCGCCGTACGACCTCCAAGGCCCGTACGGGTGAGGACGCCGCCGCCAAGGGTGCCGACAAGGCCGCCAAGGGCGACAAGGCCGCCGAGCCCGCGGCCGCCCAGCAGCAGATCGAGATCCCCGGCCAGCCGGTCAGCGACGAGCAGCCGGCCGGTGAGCGCCGCCGCCGGCGCGCCACCGCCGCCGCGGGCGCCCCCGAGGCCGCCGCGGGCGACGTCAAGACCGACACGAAGGTCGAGGCGAAGACCGAGACCAGGGCCGAGCCGAAGGCCGAGACGGCGGTGGAGACCGCCGAGGGCCGTCCGGGCAAGGACCGTCAGGACCGCGGCGACCGCCAGCAGAAGGGCGACCGCGAGGGCCGCGGCCAGCGTCAGCGCGACCGCCGCAAGGGCGAGACCGGCGACGGCGGCCAGGGCGGCCAGGGCGGCCAGGGCGGCCAGCGCCAGCGCGACCGCCGGGACGACCGCCGGGATGACGACGACGACTTCGAGGGCGGCCGCCGGGGCCGTCGCGGCCGCTACCGCGACCGCCGGGGCCGTCGCGGCGGCCGCGAGGACTTCGGCAACGAGCCGCAGGTCTCCGAGGACGACGTCCTGATCCCGGTCGCGGGCATCCTCGACATCCTCGACAATTACGCGTTCATCCGGACCTCCGGGTACCTGCCCGGCCCGAACGACGTGTACGTCTCCCTCGCCCAGGTCCGCAAGAACGGCCTGCGCAAGGGCGACCACGTCACCGGTGCGGTGCGCCAGCCCAAGGACGGCGAGCGGCGCGAGAAGTTCAACGCGCTGGTGCGCCTGGACACCGTCAACAGCATGGCGCCCGAACAGGGCCGCCAGCGGCCGGAGTTCGGCAAGCTGACGCCCCTTTACCCGCAGGAGCGGCTGCGCCTGGAGGGTGAGTCGGGCGGTCTGACGACCCGGATCATCGACCTGGTCACGCCCATCGGCAAGGGGCAGCGCGGTCTGATCGTGGCCCCGCCGAAGACCGGCAAGACCATGATCATGCAGGCGATCGCCAACTCGATCACCCGCAACAACCCCGAGTGCCACCTGATGGTCGTCCTGGTCGACGAGCGTCCCGAAGAGGTCACCGACATGCAGCGGTCGGTCAAGGGCGAGGTCATCTCCTCGACCTTCGACCGTCCGGCCGAGGACCACACCACCGTCGCCGAGCTCGCCATCGAGCGCGCCAAGCGGCTGGTGGAGCTGGGTCACGACGTCGTCGTCCTGCTGGACTCCATCACCCGTCTGGGCCGCGCGTACAACCTCGCGGCGCCCGCCTCCGGCCGCATCCTGTCCGGTGGTGTCGACTCGACCGCGCTCTACCCGCCGAAGCGCTTCTTCGGTGCCGCGCGCAACATCGAGGACGGCGGTTCGCTGACCATCCTGGCCACCGCGCTGGTCGAGACCGGTTCGCGAATGGACGAGGTGATCTTCGAGGAGTTCAAGGGCACCGGCAACCTGGAGCTCAAGCTCGACCGCAAGCTCTCGGACAAGCGCATCTTCCCGGCGGTGGACGTGGACGCGTCCAGCACCCGTAAGGAAGAGATCCTCATGGGCAGCGACGAGCTCGCCATCGTGTGGAAGCTGCGCCGGGTGCTGCACGCCCTGGACCAGCAGCAGGCCATCGAGCTGCTGCTGGACAAGATGAAGCAGACGAAGTCCAACGCGGAGTTCCTGCTCCAGATCCAGAAGACGACGCCGACCGCGGGCAACGGCAACGACTGACGCCCGCGGCGACGCCGCGCACCGAGCCCTTCTCACCCCTGTGGGTGGGAAGGGCTTTGTGCTGTGCGCTCAAGGGTGTGATGTGCACCGCGCCGCCGCCGCGCGCCGCTGAGACGTTCCGCACAGGGCGCCGCGCCGTACACCCGTTCACGCAATGTCCGAAAACAGCCTGTAAACGCAGGTGAGAAGGACGAAAGTCCCGGCGCACGAGGTGCAGACAGGCGCGTTTTCTAAGAAAGGGCTCATACGGCGCTGTGCAACCCTTCCCGTCTGCCCCCCGTCTGACCAGACGCGACAGGCCGTGGCGTACGCAGCGACGTACGCAGCACGGTGCGGCGAGGGGCAGCCGAGCGACCAAGGACTGAGGAGCACATGGCGGACAGCAACGGGACCGCGATGGCGGCCAACAGCCGCGCCCGCGGCATACGTGCCACCGGCCGCCGGCGCAAGGGCCGGACCAGGCGCCGCCGCGCCCTGACCATCACCCTGTGTGCGCTGGTCAGCGCCGTACTGCTCGGCGGGGCCGGGCTCGGATACGTCTACTTCAAGCTCAACGGGAACCTCAAGGGCGTCGACATCAACGCCGCCCTGGGCCGCGACCGGCCCCAGAACGTCGACAACGGCTCGATGGACATCCTGGTGATGGGCTCGGACTCCCGGGCGGGCAAGAACGGCGCCTACGGCCGGGACGAGGGCGGCGCCCGCTCCGACACCGCGATGGTCGTGCATGTCTACAAGGGCCACAAGAAGGCCAGCGTGGTGAGCATCCCCCGCGACACCATGATCAAGCGGCCCGACTGCACCACGAGCGGCGGCCGCACCGTGCCCGGTGCGCAGCGCGCGATGTTCAACACCGCCTACGAGGTCGGTGGCCCGGCCTGCGCCGTCAAGACCGTCGAGTCGATCAGCGGCATCCGGATGGACCACTTCCTGGAGGTGGACTTCACCGGCTTCAAGAAGCTCATCGACGCGCTGGGCGGGGTGGACCTCACCACCACCCGGCCGATCAACGACAAGGACAGCCATCTGCACCTGCCCGCCGGCAAGCACACCCTCGACGGCGAGCAGTCGCTCGGCCTGGTGCGCACCCGGCACGGCGTCCCCGGCGGCGACGGCAGCGACCTGGGTCGCATCCAGCTCCAGCAGACCTTCGTCAAGGCGCTGATGAACCAGGTCCGCAACGTCGGGGTGCTGACCAACCCCGCCAAGCTCTACGACATCGCGGACACCGCGACCAAGGCCGTGACCACCGACACCGACCTCAACTCCGTCGGCGAGCTGACCGGCCTGGCCAAGAGCCTCGGCGCCATCGGCTCGGACCACATCGACATGGTGACGCTGCCGGTGACCTACGATCCGGCCGACCCCGAGCGCGTGGTGCCGCTGACCAAGAAGAGCGCACAGGTCTGGGACGCCCTGCGGCAGGACAAGGCCATCCCGAAGGCCGCCACCAAGGGCTCGGCCGGTGACCAGGGCGGCACGGGCCGGTACGTGAAGTAGCCGTCCGACGCCGGTACGGGGCCGCACGCGGCGCCGTACCGGCGGGGGAATAGTGGCGGACGTCCCCCGGTTTTGGGAGATACGGCTAGTCCTGGCAGACTGGACCGTCGGCCCCGGTTCACGTGACGCAACCCGCGACACGACCCGGTGCACTCCCGAACCTAGGAGAATCCCTTGAAGCGCGACATCCACCCGGAGTACGTCGAGACCCAGGTCAGCTGCACCTGTGGCGCGTCGTTCACCACCCGCAGCACCGTTGCCGGCGGCAGCATCCGCGCCGACATCTGCTCCGAGTGCCACCCGTTCTACACGGGCAAGCAGAAGATCATGGACACCGGCGGCCGCGTGGCCCGCTTCGAGGCCCGCTTCGGCAAGTCCGCCGCAGCCGCCAAGAAGTAGCGACCCGCAAGGCGCCGGTTCGCGGTCGCCCCTCGAAGGGGCGACCGGACCGGCGTCTTTGTCGTCCTGCCCCGCAGCCCACCGGCCGGGGCCCCGGAAGTCCAGTCAGCAGAGGAACACACGATGTTCGAGGCGGTCGAGGAACTGGTCGGCGAGCACGCCGATCTCGAGAAGCGGCTGGCCGACCCCGCGGTCCATGCCGACCAGCGCGAGGCCATGCGGCTCAACAAGCGCTACTCCGAGCTGACCCCGATCATCACCACCTACCGCTCCTGGCGGCAGGCCGGCGACGACATGGAGACGGCCCGCGAACTGGCCGCGGACGACCCGGACTTCGCCGACGAGGTCAAGGAGCTCGACGCCCGGCGCGAGGAGCTCACCGAGAAGCTGCGGCTGCTGCTCGTCCCCCGTGACCCCAGCGACGACAAGGACGTCATCCTGGAGATCAAGGCGGGCGCGGGCGGCGACGAATCCGCGCTGTTCGCCGGCGATCTGCTGCGGATGTATCTGCGCTACGCCGAGCGCATCGGCTGGAAGACCGAGATCATCGACTCCACCGAGTCCGAGCTCGGCGGCTACAAGGACGTCCAGGTCGCCGTGAAGACCAAGGGCGGCCAGGGCGCGACCGAACCCGGCCAGGGCGTCTGGGCGCGGCTGAAGTACGAGGGCGGGGTGCACCGCGTCCAGCGGGTGCCCGCCACCGAGTCGCAGGGCCGCATCCACACCTCGGCGGCCGGCGTGCTGGTCACCCCCGAGGCCGAAGAGGTCGACGTCGAGATCAACATGAACGATCTGCGCATCGACGTCTACCGCTCCTCGGGCCCCGGCGGCCAGTCCGTCAACACCACCGACTCCGCGGTGCGCATCACCCACCTGCCCACCGGTGTCGTCGCCTCCTGCCAGAACGAGAAGAGCCAGCTCCAGAACAAGGAGCAGGCCCTGCGCATCCTGCGCTCGCGGCTGCTGGCCGCCGCCCAGGAGGCCGCCGAGCAGGAGGCCGCCGACGCCCGCCGCAGCCAGGTGCGCACCGTCGACCGCTCCGAGAAGATCCGCACCTACAACTTCCCGGAAAACCGCATTTCGGACCACCGCGTCGGCTTCAAGGCGTACAACTTGGACCAGGTGCTCGACGGCGAACTGGACGCGGTCATCCAGGCGTGCGTCGACGCCGACTCGGCGGCCAAGCTCGCCGCCGCCCAGTAGCTCCGCAACGACCCGCAACGAACGCAGTACACCCGCACGACCCTGTACGTACCGGCTGGAGGACTCCCCGTGAACCTGCTGCTCGCAGAGGTGGCTCAGGCCACCCAGCGGCTGGCCGACGCCGGCGTGCCCTCACCGCGGTTCGACGCCGAGGAACTCGCCGCGCATGTGCACGGCGTCAAGCGGAGCCAGCTGCACACGGTCGCCGACGCGGACTTCGACGCCCGCTACTGGGAGGCGATCGCCCGCCGCGAGGCCCGCGAGCCGCTCCAGCACATCACCGGCCGCGCGTTCTTCCGCTACCTCGAACTCGCCGTCGGGCCCGGGGTGTTCGTGCCCCGCCCGGAGACCGAGTCGGTGGTCGGCTGGGCGATAGACGCGGTGCGCGCCATGGACGTCGTCGAACCGCTGATCGTCGACCTGTGTACGGGCTCCGGCGCCATCGCCCTGGCCCTGGCGCAGGAGGTGCCGCGTTCGCGGGTGCACGCCGTGGAGCTGTCCGAGGAGGCGCTGGGCTACGCCCGCAAGAACGTCGCCGGCACCCGCGTCAACCTCCACCACGGCGACGCCCTCACCGCGCTGCCCGAGCTGGACGGACAGGTCGACCTGGTCGTCTCCAACCCGCCGTACATCCCGCTGACCGAATGGGAGTACGTCGCGCCCGAGGCCCGCGACCACGACCCGCAGCTGGCGCTGTTCTCCGGCGAGGACGGCCTGGACACCATCCGCGGCATCGAGCGCACCGCCCACCGCCTGCTGCGGCCCGGCGGTGTGGTGGTCGTCGAGCACGCCGACACCCAGGGCGGCCAGGTGCCGTGGATCTTCACCGAGGAGAAGGGCTGGGCGGACGCGGCCGACCACCCCGACCTCAACAACCGGCCCCGCTTCGCCACCGCGCGCCGGGCGATGCCATGACGTATCCGGCCCCGACGTCCGATACGGCCGGTGCCGAGGTGGCCCGCGCTGTATCCGCTGTATCCGTTCCGCACGAGGAGGTCCGTTAATGGCCCGGCGTTACGACTGCACCGACGCGACCGACCGCGCGACCGGTCTGCGCGAGGCCGCCTCGGCCGTCCGCCGCGGCGAACTGGTCGTGCTGCCGACCGACACCGTCTACGGCATCGGCGCGGACGCCTTCAGCGCCGAGGCGGTCAGCGATCTGCTGCAGGCCAAGGGCCGCGGCCGGGGGATGCCCACGCCCGTGCTGGTCGGCTCGCCCAACACCCTGCACGGCCTGGTCACCGACTTCTCCGAGCAGGCCTGGGAGCTGGTCGACGCCTTCTGGCCCGGCGCGCTCACCCTCGTCGCCCACCACCAGCCGTCGCTGACCTGGGACCTGGGGGAGACCGGTGGCACGGTCGCGGTGCGGATGCCGCTGCACCCCGTCGCCATCGAGCTGCTGACCGAATTCGGCCCGATGGCCGTCTCCAGCGCCAACCTCACCGGCCACCCCTCGCCGCAGGACTGCGACGCGGCCCAGGAAATGCTGGGCGATGCGGTCTCCGTCTACCTGGACGGCGGCCCCACCCCCGCCGCCGTGCCGTCCTCGATCGTCGATGTCACCGGCAAGGTCCCCGTGCTGCTGCGCCAGGGCGCGATCAGCGCGGACGAGCTGCGCAAGGTGGTACCCGAGCTCGAGGTGGCCAATTGATGGCGCCCCTGGGGCGTGGCATAGCGGGACCCGGCGACGACCTCCTTCCTCCTGCGGTACGCCCCTTCCGCATCCTGCACGTCAGCACCGGCAACGTCTGCCGCTCGCCGATCACCGAGCGGCTGCACCGGCGTGCCCTGGAGCTGCGGCTCGGCCAGGAGCGCAGCAGCGGGCTGCTGGTGGAGAGCGCCGGCACCTGGGGGCACGAGGGCGCCCCCATGGAGGCGCACGCCGCCACCGTGTGCAGCGACTACGGCGCGGACCCGGGCGGCTTCATCGGCCGTGAGCTGCTCGACGAGCACGTCATCCGCGCCGACCTCGTGCTCACCGCCACCCGCGACCACCGCGCGCAGGTCATCTCCATGGGCCACTCCGCGGGGCTGCGCACCTTCACGCTCAAGGAGTTCAACCGGCTGGTACGGGCCATAGACCCGGCCACGCTGCCCGAACCCGACCCGGACCTGCCCGACGGCGGGCTGATCGAGCGGGCCCGCGCGCTGGTCGGTGCCGCCGCGGCGCTGCGCGGCTGGCTGCTGGCGCCCGACCCGGAGTCCGACGAGGTCCACGACCCCTACGGCGCGCCCATCACGTTCTTCCGCTCCATCGGGGACGAGATCAACCAGGCGCTGGATCCGGTCGTCACGGCCCTGACGGGCGTCCCGGAACGCGCCTAGGGCCCCTGGCCGCGCCACCGAAGGCCCCCGACGCGGCACCAGAGGCGCCCTCCGTGCCACTCGCGGCCCCGCACGCCGCGCCCGATCGCCCCGCCGCGCCTACATTGGACGTACGTCCCCGTACGAGGCCCGGAGCCAGCGATGTCCGCCACCACCGCGTCAGCCCGTAGCGCCGGCAAGGCCGCCGAGGAGAGGGCCCGGGCCGCCGTCCGCGACGGCGGCGCCCCGCCGGCCGGCGCCCCCGACTTCGCCGCGCTGCTGCGCCAGGACCCCGAGATCGCCGGGGTGCTGCTCGGCGAGGGCGCCCGGCAGGCCGACGGCCTCCAGCTGATCGCCGCGGAGAACTTCACCTCGCCCGCGGTGCTCGCCGCCCTCGGCTCCCCGCTCGGCAACAAATACGCCGAGGGCTATCCCGGCGCCCGCCACCACGGCGGCTGCGAGATCGTCGACCTCGCCGAGCGGATCGCCGTGGAACGCGCCAAGGCCCTCTTCGGCGCCGAACACGCCAACGTCCAGCCCCACAGCGGCTCTTCGGCCGTTCTGGCCGCCTACGCCGCCCTGCTGCGCCCCGGGGACACCGTCCTGGCGATGTCCCTGCCGCACGGCGGCCATCTCACCCACGGTTCGCCCGCGAACTTCTCCGGCCGGTGGTTCGACTTCGCCGGCTACGGCCTCGACGAGGAGACCGGGCTGCTGGACTACGACGCGGTGCGCGCGCTGGCCCGGGAACGCCGCCCCAAGGCGATCGTGTGCGGTTCGATCTCCTATCCCCGCCACCTCGACTATGCGGCCTTCCGCGATATCGCCGACGAGGTCGGCGCGTACCTGATCGCCGATGTGGCGCATCCGATGGGCCTGATCGCGGGCGGCGTGGCGCCCAGCCCGGTCCCGTACGCCGATGTGGTGTGCGCCACCACCCACAAGGTGCTGCGCGGGCCGCGCGGCGGGATGGTGCTGTGCGGGGCGCGGCTGGCCGAGCGGATCGACCGGGCGGTGTTCCCGTTCACCCAGGGGGGTGCCCAGATGAACGCGGTGGCCGCCAAGGCCGTCGCCTTCGCGGAGGCCGCCACGCCCGCGTTCGGCGCGTACGCCCATCAGGTGGTCGCCAATGCCCGCCGGCTGGCCGCGGCGCTGGCCCAGCGAGGGCTCACGATCGGCACCGGCGGGACGGACACCCATCTGATCACCGCGGATCCCGCGCCGCTGGGGGTGGACGCGCGCACGGCCCGGGGCCGGCTGGCCGCCGCCGGGATCGTCCTGGACACCTGCGCGCTGCCGTGCGCCGAGGAGGATGCCCCGAGCCCGGGGCCGCCGTACAAGCGCGCGCCGCGCCGGAGCGGGCTGCGGCTGGGCACCGCGGCGGTGACCACCCAGGGGATGGGCGAGGCGGAGATGGAGCGGATCGCCGACCTGATCGTGGCGGCGCTGCGCGAGGACGGCGCGGTGCGTGCGCAGACGGCCGGGCTGGTCCACCGTTTCCCGCCGTATCCGGATCGCGCCTGATCCGTCGGGCGGCGGGAACCGTTCTGCGGCCGGGTACGTCTTCACCTGTATTCACGGCCAGGGGGCGGACACGCATAGGGTGTGGGGCTGTGATGGCCAGCTATACCAATGGGGCAGCCCGTGCGTGAATACCTGCTGACGCTGTGCGTCACGGCCGCGGTGACCTACCTGCTGACCGGGCCGGTGCGGAAGTTCGCGATCGCCGCCGGTGCGATGCCGGAGATCCGCGCCCGCGACGTGCACCGCGAACCGACACCCCGGCTGGGTGGTATCGCGATGTTCGGTGGGCTGTGCGCGGGGCTGCTGGTCGCCTCGCATCTGACGAACATCAAGAGCGTCTTCGACACCAATGAGCCGCGGGCGCTGCTGTCGGGTGCCGCGCTGATCTGGGTGCTCGGGGTGCTGGACGACAAGTGGGGCGTGGACGCGCTGGTCAAACTGGGCGGCCAGATGATCGCCGCGGGCGTGATGGTCCTCCAGGGCCTGACGATCCTGTGGATCCCGGTTCCCGGTGTCGGCACGGTCTCGCTGACGCCCATGCAGGGCACGCTGCTGACCGTCGCGCTGGTCGTCGTCACCATCAACGCCGTCAACTTCGTCGACGGCCTGGACGGTCTGGCCTCCGGCATGGTGTGCATCGCCGCCGCGGCGTTCTTCATGTACGCCTACCGGATGTGGTTCGGCTACGGCATCGAGGCGGCCGCGCCGGCCACGCTGTTCTCGGTCGTGCTGATGGGGATGTGCCTGGGCTTCCTGCCGCACAACATGCACCCGGCGCGCATCTTCATGGGGGACTCCGGCTCGATGCTGATCGGGCTGGTGATGGCGGCCGGTGCGGTGTCGGTGACCGGCCAGGTGGACCCGGATCTGCTGGGGCAGAAGGCCGGTGGTCTGCGCGAGGCCACGCATGCGATGGTGCCGGTCTACATTCCGCTGCTGCTGCCGCTGACGGTGATCGCGGTGCCGGTCGCGGACCTGATTCTGGCCATTGTGCGGCGCACCTGGAAGGGCCAGTCGCCGTTCGCCGCGGACCGCGGGCATCTGCACCACCGGCTGCTGGAGATCGGACATTCGCACAGCCGCGCGGTGCTGATCATGTACTTCTGGTCGGCGCTGATCGCCTTCGGCGCGGTGGCGTACTCGGCGAACAACGCCAGCATGTGGATCGTCCTGGGCATCGTGCTGCTGAGCGCGGTGGGCCTGGTGCTGCTTCTGCTGCCGCGGTTCACGCCGCGGGCCCCGCGCTGGGCGGAGTGGATGGTTCCGCCGCGGTACCGCCGCAGCCGGCGCACCCCCGTCGCGGTGGCGGACGGCGAGCGGCACGGGAGTGGCGAGGAGGAGCGCGAGCCGGTGCCGGCGGGGCTGCACGGGGCCACCGCGATCGGCGACCGGTCACGCTTCGTGGATCGCCGGAAGGCGGGAAGTAACCGCTGACAGGGTGACCGGCGTCCCCCGGAGGGGGTCAAAAATCGCCATGGTTGACCCCATACCAGACATTTACCTTGCTGTCAGTGCACCAACGCGCGGGTTCACGCTCAGGTGTGACAGGGTCCACACGGACCAGGTAAAGACCTCATCAAATAGTTTGTGATACCGTTCACGAAACCCGGCGGCAGAGCCGAAGGGCCGTAGTGCGACGGCTCTTTGGCCTCAGTTGCATACCCAGGCCGGGTCTACGCTCGTCCTTGACGACAACCCCCACTTTTTGCCGGAGCGCCGCCATGCAGTCGAATGACGCCCGACTACTTCTGTCCGCCGTTGTGCCCACCCTCGCCACCGGCGTCCTCGCCGTTGGCGTGTGCGCTGTGGCCGCCGGTGGGGCGGCAGTGCTCGGCGCCGTCATCGGCACCGCGCTGACCGTGCTCATCATGGGCACGGGGCTCGTCGTCCTGCAGCAGACCGCCAAGAAGCTTCCGCAGTTGTTCCAGATGACGGGCCTGCTGCTGTACACCGTGCAGATCCTGCTCGTCGCGGTCTTCGTGATCGCGTTCAAGGACACAACGCTCTTCGACACCAAGGCATTTGCGTTCACGCTGCTCGGCGCCACCCTCGTATGGATCGCGGCACAGACCCGCGGTCATATGAAGGAGAAGATTCTGTACGTGAATCCCGACTCCGCTCAGACCAAGAGCGCGGAGACGGCGGGGTCGCCGACGTGAGACGTAGGGCCGGGATAAATGCCCTCATGCGGGCCTGCTATCGTCCGGTGCCAACTGCGGCACAGAGGGCGCAGGCGGCTGAGCTTCCAGATTCCACGGAATCCGACGGGCAGTTCTCGCGGCCGATGCCTGTGATCCGGTCCGGCCCAGCGCCGACCAGCCGCCCCCCAATCCGTAAGACCAGTCCAGTGCCGCTCCGTGGCTCAACGCCGCGCCGACACAACGAGGTTGCCGTACCCATGCGCCACGCTGAAGGAGCCCGCGGTGAGTGCTGAAACGATGCTCGCCTTCGACACTCAGTGCCACCTCTTTATTCCGGGGTGTGGCTTTGAGGCCCCGGGCCTTCATTCCTTCGTCTTCGAGCCGCTCTTCACCATCGGTGGCTTCGAGTTCAACAAGCCGATGCTGCTCGCCCTGCTCAGCACCGTCGTGGTCGTGTGGTTCTTCTGGGCCGCATTCGGCCGGGCCAAGGTGGTCCCCGGCAAGCTGCAGATGGTCGGCGAGGCGGGATACGACTTCGTGCGCCGCGGGCTCGTCTACGACGCGCTCGGCAAGAAGGAGGGCGACAAGTACGTCCCCTTCATGGTCGCGCTGTTCTTCTTCGTATGGATCATGAACATCTGGTCCATCATTCCGCTGGCCCAGTTCCCGGTCACCTCGGTCATCTCCTTCCCCATCGGGCTGGCGCTGATCGTCTACATCATCTGGATGTCGCTGACCTTCAAGAAGCACGGCTTCGTCGGCGCCTGGAAGAACCTCTCCGGCTACGACAAGTCGCTCGGCTGGGTCCTCCCGCTGATCATGGTGCTCGAACTGCTCCAGCACCTGATCATCCGGCCCTTCACCCACGCGGTCCGGCTCTTCGCGAACATGTTCGCGGGCCACATGCTGATCCTGATGTTCACCATCGCCAGCTGGTACCTGCTGAACGGCATCGGCATCGTCTACGCCGGCGCATCGTTCCTGATGACCATCGTGATGACCGCCTTCGAGCTCTTCATCCAGGCCGTCCAGGCGTACATCTTCGTCCTCCTGGCCTGCAACTACATCCAGGGCGCGCTCGCCGAGAACCACTGAGCACCCCGGCTCCCCGCAAACCACCAGTCGTCCGGTGGCCAACCCCCACCGGTCCGTGAAAGAGAAGGAAGTAACGGCATGTCCGCTGCTCTCGAGACTGTCAACCTCGCCGCCGGCCTCACCGGCAACATCGCCTCGGTCGGTTACGGCCTCGCGGCCATCGGCCCCGGCGTCGGCGTCGGCATCATCTTCGGTAACGGCACCCAGGCCCTGGCCCGTCAGCCCGAGGCGGCCGGTCTGATCCGCACCAACCAGATCATGGGTTTCGCCTTCTGTGAGGCGCTCGCCCTCATCGGCATCGTCATGGGTTACGCGTACAAGTAAGCGCACCCTTCGACGACGCCCCATTAGACGGAAGGCATTGATGTGAACGCCGACGCCCTGGTGAACATGGCGGTGGAGGTTCCCGAGAACCCCCTGGTCCCGCCGATTCCCGAGCTGGTCATCGGTCTGGTCGCCTTCTTCATCGTCTTCGCCATCCTGGCCAAGAAGCTCCTCCCGAACATCAACCGTGTTCTGGAAGAGCGCCGCAGCCAGATCGAAGGCCGCATGGAAGAGGCCGAGGCGCTCCAGGCCGAGGCCCAGCAGGTGCTCGCCGACTACCGGGCACAGCTGGCCGACGCCCGGCACGAGGCCGCCCGACTGCGCCAGGAGGCGCAGGAGCAGGGCGCGACCCTCATCGCCGAGATGCGCGCCGAGGGCCAGCGGCAGCGTGAGGAGATCATCGCTGCCGGTCACGCCCAGATCGAGGCGGACCGCAAGGCGGCCGCGCAGTCGCTGCGTCAGGACGTGGGCAAGCTCGCCACCGACCTGGCCGGCAAGCTCGTCGGCGAGTCCCTCGAGGACGCCGCTCGGCAGAGCCGGACCATCGACCGCTTCCTCGACGAGATCGAGGCCCAGGCGGCGGCGGACACGACGAAGGCTGAGGCCGGCCGATGAACGGAGCGAGCCGCGAGGCACTCGCCTCCGCACGCGAGCAGCTCGACGCGCTGACGGACAACACGTCCGTCGACGCCGCGAAGCTCGCCGAGGAGCTGGCTGCCGTCACCGCTCTGCTCGACCGCGAGGTGTCGCTGCGTCGGGTCCTGACCGACCCGGCGCAGGCCGGCGAGGCACGCGCCGAGCTGGCCCAGCGGCTGTTCGGCAGCCAGGTCGGCGGCCCGACCGCCGAGCTGGTGTCCGGCATGGTCCGCTCCCGCTGGTCGCGCTCGCGCGATCTGACGGACGCGCTCGAGGAGCTGGCCTTCAGCGCGGACCTGGCCGCGGCGCAGCGGTCCGGCGCGCTCGACGACGTCGAGGACGAGCTGTTCCGGTTCGGCCGGATCATCGCCTCGGCCCCCGAGCTGCGCAGCGCGCTGACGAGCAGCATCGCGACGACCTCCGCCAAGACGGAGCTGCTGCACTCGCTGCTGGGCGGCCGGGCCAACCCGGTCACCGAGCGGCTGGTGGTCCGTCTCGTGGGTGCGCCGCGAGGCCGTAGCCTGGAGGCAGGGCTCGATGCCCTCTCCAAGCTGGCCGCGCACCGCCGGGACCGCGTGGTCGCGGTGGTCACCTCGGCGGTGCCCCTCAGCGAAGGGCAGCGGCAACGCCTCGGCGCGGCGCTGGCCACGGTGTACGGACGGCAGATCCACCTGAACCTCGACGTGGACCCCGAGGTCCTCGGCGGCGTCCAGGTCCGGATCGGCGACGAGGTCATCAACGGGACCATCGCGGAGCGCCTCGACGAGGCGAACCGGCGGATGGCCGGCTGACCCGGCCACCAACTCAACAGCTGCGACGCAGCACAAGCAGGACGGCGGCCCGAGTTGGGCCGTAAGCGGAAACCCACCGAGGGGACAAGCCCCTCGGCCACCCGCAAGAAACTTCGGGCCCAACAAGGAGAGCAGGGAACCCAGATGGCGGAGCTCACGATCCGGCCGGAGGAGATCCGGGACGCGCTGGAGAACTTCGTCCAGGCGTACAAGCCGGACGCGGCCTCGCGCGAAGAGGTCGGCACGGTCAGCGAGGCCGGTGACGGCATCGCGAAGGTCGAGGGCCTTCCCTCGACGATGGCGAACGAACTGCTGAAGTTCGAGGACGGCACGCTCGGTCTTGCGCTGAACCTGGAAGAGCGCGAGATCGGTGCGGTCATCCTCGGCGAGTTCAGCGGTATCGAGCAGGGCCAGCCGGTGCAGCGCACCGGTGAGGTGCTCTCGGTCGCCGTGGGCGAGGGCTACCTCGGCCGCGTCGTCGACCCGCTGGGCAACCCGATCGACGGTCTCGGCGAGATCGAGTCCGAGGGCCGCCGCGCCCTGGAGCTTCAGGCCCCGGGCGTCATGGTCCGTAAGTCGGTGCACGAGCCCATGGAGACCGGCTACAAGGCCGTCGACTCGATGGTGCCGATCGGCCGCGGCCAGCGTCAGCTGATCATCGGTGACCGCCAGACCGGCAAGACCGCCCTGGCCGTCGACACGATCATCAACCAGCGCGACAACTGGCGCTCGGGCGACCCGAAGAAGCAGGTCCGCTGCATCTACGTCGCCATCGGCCAGAAGGGCTCCACCATCGCGTCCGTGCGCGGTGCGCTGGAGGAGGCCGGCGCCCTGGAGTACACCACCATCGTCGCCGCCCCGGCGTCCGACCCGGCGGGCTTCAAGTACCTGGCGCCCTACACCGGCTCGGCCATCGGCCAGCACTGGATGTACCAGGGCAAGCACGTCCTGATCATCTTCGACGACCTCTCGAAGCAGGCCGACGCCTACCGCGCCGTGTCCCTGCTGCTGCGCCGTCCGCCGGGCCGCGAGGCCTACCCGGGCGACGTCTTCTACCTGCACTCGCGTCTGCTGGAGCGCTGCGCCAAGCTCTCCGACGAGATGGGCGCCGGCTCGATGACCGGCCTGCCGATCGTCGAGACCAAGGCGAACGACGTGTCGGCGTTCATCCCGACCAACGTCATCTCCATCACCGACGGCCAGTGCTTCCTGGAGTCGGACCTCTTCAACGCCAACCAGCGTCCGGCGCTGAACGTGGGTATCTCCGTCTCCCGTGTCGGTGGCTCGGCCCAGCACAAGGCCATGCGCCAGGTCTCCGGCCGACTGCGCGTCGACCTCGCCCAGTACCGCGAGCTGGAGGCGTTCGCCGCCTTCGGTTCCGACCTGGACGCGGCCTCGAAGGCGCAGCTGGAGCGCGGTAAGCGGATGACCGAGCTGCTCAAGCAGGCTCAGTACTCTCCGTACGCGACCGAGGACCAGGTCGTCTCCATCTGGGCCGGCACCAACGGCAAGATGGACGACGTCCCGGTCGAGGACATCCGCCGCTTCGAGCGCGAGCTCCTCGACCACCTCCACCGGGAGAAGAAGGACCTCCTGACCAGCATCCGCGAGGGCGCCAAGATGTCCGACGACACCATCGGTGCGATCGCCGAGGCCGTCGACGGCTTCAAGCGGCAGTTCGAGACCTCGGACGGCAAGCTGCTCGGCGAGGACGCCCCGGCCGGCACCTCCAAGTGACGACGGAAGGGACCTGATCCATGGGAGCCAAGCTCCGGGTCTACAAGCGTCGCATCCGCTCCGTCACCGCGACCAAGAAGATCACCAAGGCGATGGAGATGATCGCCGCCTCGCGCGTCGTCAAGGCGCAGCGCCAGGTGGCGGCGTCGACGCCGTACGCGAGTGAACTGACCCGCGCGGTGACGGCGGTTGCCACGGGCTCGAACACCCAGCACCCGCTGACGACCGAGGTCGAGAAGCCGACCCGGGCCGCGCTGCTGCTCATCACGAGCGACCGCGGTCTGGCCGGCGGCTACTCCTCCAACGTCATCAAGGCCGCGGAGCAGCTCACCGAGCGGCTCAAGGCCGAGGGCAAGGAGGTCGACGCCTACATCGTCGGCCGCAAGGGTGTGTCGTACTACGGCTTCCGCGAGCGCAAGATCGTGGAGTCGTGGACCGGCTTCACCGACAACCCGACGTACGGGGACGCGAAGGCGATCGCCGCACCGCTGATCGAGGCCGTCCAGAAGGACACCGCCGAGGGCGGCGTGGACGAACTCCACATCGTCTTCACCGAGTTCATCTCGATGATGACGCAGACCGCGCTCGACGACCGGCTGCTGCCGCTGTCGCTGGACAAGGCCGCGGCGGAGTCGGCGGAGACGTCCAAGGGCGAGATCCTTCCGCTCTTCGACTTCGAGCCGTCGGCCGAGGACGTCCTCGACGCCCTGCTGCCGCGCTACGTCGAGTCGCGGATCTACAACGCACTCCTGCAGGCCGCCGCCTCCAAGCACGCCGCCACGCGGCGCGCGATGAAGTCGGCGACCGACAACGCAGAAGAGCTCATCAAGTCGCTCTCGCGGCTTGCCAACGCGGCCCGCCAGGCCGAAATCACCCAGGAAATCAGCGAGATCGTCGGTGGCAGTGCCGCACTGGCCGACGCGACCGCGGGGAGTGACTGACAACTATGACCACCACTGTTGAGACGGCCACGGCGACGGGCCGCGTCGCGCGGGTCATCGGCCCGGTCGTCGACGTGGAGTTCCCCGTCGACGCGATGCCGGACATCTACAACGCGCTGACCGTCGAGGTCGCGGACCCGGCCGACGCCGGTGCCACGAAGACCCTGACCCTCGAGGTCGCCCAGCACCTGGGCGAGGGTCTGGTCCGTGCGATCTCCATGCAGCCCACCGACGGCCTGGTCCGCCAGGCCACGGTCACCAACACCGGCAACGGCATCACCGTTCCGGTCGGTGACATCACCAAGGGCAAGGTGTTCAACACCCTTGGTGAGATCCTGAACAAGCCGGAGGCCGAGTCCGAGGTCACCGAGCGCTGGGCGATCCACCGCAAGGCCCCGAACTTCGACCAGCTCGAGTCGAAGACCGAGATGTTCGAGACCGGCGTCAAGGTCATCGACCTGCTGACCCCGTACGTCAAGGGCGGCAAGATCGGTCTGTTCGGCGGCGCCGGCGTCGGCAAGACGGTGCTCATCCAGGAGATGATCTACCGCGTCGCCAACAACCACGACGGTGTCTCCGTGTTCGCCGGTGTCGGCGAGCGCACCCGTGAGGGCAACGACCTCATCGAGGAGATGACGGACTCCGGCGTCATCGACAAGACCGCGCTGGTCTTCGGCCAGATGGACGAGCCCCCGGGCACCCGTCTGCGCGTCGCGCTGGCCGGCCTGACCATGGCCGAGTACTTCCGTGACGTCCAGAAGCAGGACGTGCTGTTCTTCATCGACAACATCTTCCGCTTCACCCAGGCCGGTTCCGAGGTCTCGACCCTGCTCGGCCGGATGCCCTCCGCGGTGGGTTACCAGCCGAACCTGGCCGACGAGATGGGTCTCCTCCAGGAGCGCATCACCTCGACCCGTGGTCACTCGATCACCTCGATGCAGGCGATCTACGTCCCCGCGGACGACCTGACCGACCCGGCGCCGGCGACGACCTTCGCGCACCTCGACGCGACGACGGTCCTCTCCCGTCCGATCTCGGAGAAGGGCATCTACCCGGCGGTCGACCCGCTGGACTCGACGTCCCGGATCCTGGACCCCCGCTACATCTCGCAGGACCACTACGACTGCGCCTCGCGCGTCAAGACGATCCTGCAGAAGTACAAGGACCTCCAGGACATCATCGCGATTCTGGGTATCGACGAGCTGGGCGAGGAGGACAAGCTCACCGTCCACCGTGCCCGTCGTATCGAGCGGTTCCTGTCGCAGAACACCCACGTGGCGAAGCAGTTCACCGGTGTCGACGGCTCGGACGTGCCGCTGGACGAGTCCATCGCCGCGTTCAACGCCATCGCCGAGGGTGAGTACGACCACTTCCCCGAGCAGGCGTTCTTCATGTGCGGTGGCATCGAGGACCTGAAGGCCAATGCCAAGGAGCTGGGCGTCTCCTGACCCCGGCACCGGTCCCGGGGGCGGCCCTGGCCGCCCCCGGCCCGTACGACCACTAGTATTTGACCCAACATCTGCCACGCCAGGCAGGTGGAGACCCGAGGAGCCATCGTGGCTGAGCTGCACGTCGAGTTGGTCGCCGCGGACCGTCAGGTCTGGTCGGGCAAGGCCAGCCTGGTCGTCGCGCGCACCTCGTCGGGCGACATCGGCGTCATGCCCGGACACCAGCCGCTGCTCGGCGTGCTGCAGTCGGGCCCGGTGACGATTCGTACGACCGGCGAGAACGGGGACGGCACCGTCGTCGCCGCGGTGCACGGCGGCTTCATCTCGTTCGCCGACAACAAGCTGTCCCTGCTCGCAGAGGTGGCCGAGCTGTCGGACGAGATCGATGTCCAGCGCGCGGAGCGGGCCCTGGAGCGAGCGAAGTCGGACGCTGACGCGGCCGCCGAGCGTCGCGCCGATGTCCGTCTGCGTGCGGTGACGGGCGTCCACTGAGCCCCGTCACCGACGAGATCGATCCTCAGCCGCGGGCTGCCCGGAATCCTCCGGAGCGGCCCGCGGCTGAGGCAATGCAGGTGCGTTTCCCTATCTCCGGACTCCACCCGGGGGTACACCCAACGAAGCGAGGAGGTCGGTCGAGATGGTCCTCGCTCTGCTTGTGAGCGGCATCGTCCTGGTCCTGGTGCTGCTGGGACTGTTCGTCTTCGGACTGCGCCGGCGGCTCATCCAGCGTTCCGGCGGCACCTTCGACTGCAGCCTGCGCTGGAACGTCCCGGACGGCCAGGACACGGTCGCCGACCCCAGCGGCAAGGGCTGGATCTACGGCGTCGCCCGCTACAACGGCGACCGCATCGAATGGTTCCGGGTGTTCTCCTACGCCCCCCGCCCCCGCCGGATCCTGGAGCGCGACGCGATCGAGGTGCTGCACCGCCGCACCCCCCAGGGCGAGGAGGAACTCGCCCTCCTGTCCGACTCCCTCGTCCTGGCCTGTCGCCACCGCGGCACCCGCCTGGAGCTGGCCATGAGCGAGGACGCCCTCACCGGCTTCCTGGCCTGGCTGGAGGCGGCGCCGCCCGGGCAGAGGGTGAACGTGGCCTAAGGGCCCGCCACCCCCAACTCCTGTGCCAGCACGGCCGCTTGCACCCGGCTGCGCAGCTCCAGCTTCCCCAGCAGCCGGCTCATATGCGTTTTGACGGTGGCCTCCGCCATCGCCAGCCGCAGCGCGATCTCCGCGTTGGACAGCCCCTGTCCCAGACAGCCCAGCACCTCCCGTTCGCGCGGCGTCAGCACGTCCAGGACGGACGGGCCGGGGCCGGTGTGCCTACGGGCGGTGCGCGGCCCGGTGCCGGCGAACTCCGCGATCAGCCGCCGCGTCACCGCGGGAGCGATCAGCCCCTCGCCGGACGCCACCGTGCGCACCGCCGTCACCAGCGTCGCCGCATCGCTGTCCTTGAGCAGAAAGCCGGAGGCCCCCGCCCGCAGCGCCCCGAAGACGTATTCGTCCAGGTCGAAGGTGGTCAGGACCAGGACGTCGGCGAGGTCCTCGGCCACGATCTGCCGGGTCGCGGCGACGCCGTCCAGGCGGGGCATCTGGAGGTCCATCAGGACCAGGTCGGGGCGCAGCTCGCGGGCGAGGCGCACGGCCTCCTCGCCGTCCGCCGCCTCTCCGGCCACCTCGATGCCGGGGGCAGAGCGCAGGATGAGCACCAGCCCGGCCCGTACGGCGGACTGGTCCTCGGCGATCAGCACCCTGATCGGCCCGTTCGCGGCTGTCATCGCGGTGTTTCCTCCTCGGGGGCGGGCAGCGCGGCCCGCACCAGCCAGACGGTACCGGCCGGACCGCTGTGCGGCCCGGCCTCGAACTCCCCGCCCAGCAGGGCGATCCGCTCGCGCATCCCGGTCAGCCCGGCGCCGGAGCCGGGCGCGCGGGGGCCCGGCCGGCCGTCGTAGGGGCTGCGGACGGTGACGGTCAGCGCGGTGCCGGCGTCCTGTGCGAGCCGCACCAGGACCTCGCCGGGCGCGGCGTGCTTGAGCGCATTGGTCAGCGACTCCTGGACGATGCGGTACGCGGCGAGCTCGACCGGTGCGGCCACCGGGGGCGTGGCGGGCGGCGCGTCCAGGGCGAAGGACAGCCCGCTGGCCGCGCCGTTCGTACGGGCCCGCGCCAGGAGGGCCCCGAGGCCGTCCAGGGTGGGCGTGGCGGCCGGCGCCTCGTCGTCGCCCGGTTTTCCCGTGCGCAACAGGCCGATGAGGCGCCGCATTTCGGCCAGGCCCTGCACGCTGTTCTCGCGGATCACGCCGAGCGCGTCGCGGGTCGCCGCCGGGTCGTCGAGGGTCTGCGCGGCGGTGCTGTGGATCGCGATCGCGGACAGATGGCCCGCGACCAGATCGTGCAGCTCCCGCGCCATCCGCGCCCGCTCGCGGATCACCGCCTCCCGGCGGTCCCGCTCGGCCAGCAGCGCCGTCTGCTCGGCGCGCAGCCGGGCGGCCTCCGCCTCGTCGCGGTGGTTGCGGATGGCCATGCCGGTCCAGGCCGGGCACACGGTGACCAGCGCGAGGGCGATGCCGACGTCCAGGACCCGGGAGCTGTGCCAGCAGGCCGCCGTCACTCCGGTCGCCAGCACGGTCAGCAGCACGCTGTACGGGGGGATGCGGCGGGCCGCGGCCGGCCGGCCGTAGAGCACCGCCGCATAGACCAGATCGGTGAACATCAGGTCCGTGGCGAGCAGGCTGGCGCTGGAGACGTCCAGCGCCAGCGCGGGCACCGCGACGGCCAGCGCGGCCATCGGCGCGGTGCGGCGCAGCAGTTCGGCACCGCTCATCGCGGTGAGCGCGACCAGGGTGAGCGAGGGCGACAGCCCGAACTGCGGGGGACCGCCGTGCAGATGCAGCGTCCACAGCAGCAGCCCGCACAGCAGCCCGCCGCCCGCGAGCAGCACATCGTGCCGGTGCGGGCGGCGGGGCGGGGCGGGAAGGCGGGGTCTCAGCGCTCACCGCCCGGCACCCACAGGACGTCGCCGACCTCCTTGTTGGCCGTACGGGCCAGGATGAACAGCAGGTCCGACAGCCGGTTGAGATAGGTGGCGGTCAGCGGGTTCATGGTCTCGCCGTGCTCCTCCAACGCCGCCCAGGTGGCGCGTTCCGCGCGGCGGACGACCGTGCACGCCTGGTGGAGGAGGGCGGCGCCGGGGGTCCCGCCCGGGAGGATGAAGCTGCGGAGCTTTTCCAGCTCGGCCAGGAAGCGGTCGCAGTCGGCCTCCAGCTTGTCGACATAGGTCTGTTCGACGCGCAGCGGCGGGAACTCGGGGTTCTCCACCACCGGCGTCGACAGATCCGCACCGACGTCGAAGAGGTCGTTCTGTACGCGCAGCAGCACCGCGGCGACCTCGTCCGGCAGCGAGCCGAGGGCGAGGGCCACACCGATGGCGGCATTGGCCTCGTTGGCGTCCGCGTAGGCCGCGATCCGCGAATCGGTCTTGGCCGTGCGGCTCATGTCACCGAGGGCGGTGGTGCCCTTGTCCCCGGTGCGGGTGTAGATGCGCGTCAGATTCACCATACGGGCGAGCCTACGCCGCGGCCCTGCGGAACGCCCGGGTGCACAGGGCCATGGACAGGGCGGCGAAGGCGAGCGCGACCAGTGCGCCGTAGAGCACGGCCGAGGAGGCGTACGCACCGACGTACGCCGACCGGACCGCGTCGACGAGATAGCGCAGCGGCATGACATGCGAGAGCACATCGAGCCACGTGGGCCCCAGTGTCATCGGCAGCATCAGCCCGGACAGCAGCATCGACGGCATGGTGACGGCGTTGATGACGGGGCCGAATTCCTGGGGCGTGGACACCTTCATCGCCAGCGCGTACGAGAGCGAGGCGAGCGCCGCGGTCAGCAGGGCGACGAAGACGAAGCCGATGAGGATGCCGGGCAGCGGCGCCCGCAGCCCCATGGCCAGCGCGGCCAGCACCAGCAGCACGGACTGGAAGACGAACAGCGCGGCATCCCGCAGCACCCGTCCCATCAGCAGCGCGGCCCGGCTCACCGGCGTGACCCGCATCCGGTCCACGACCCCGTGCTGCTTCTCCATGATGATCCCGAAACCGCAGAACGCGGCCCCGAACAGGGCGAGTTGGAGCAGCAGGCCGGGCACCAGCAGCTGCCAGGAGCTGCCGGCGGAAGCGAGCGGGAGGTCGGTGAGCAGCGGGCCGAAGAAGAGCAGATAGAGCAGCGGCATCAGCACGCCGAAGAGCATCTGGAGCTTGGAGCGCAGGGTCTGGCGGGCGTAGCGGCCGAAGACCAGCGCGGTGTCGGAGAGGAAGGGGGACAAGACGAACTCCCGGACATCAAGAGGACGGCGAGGGACGGCGGTCAGACGGCGATCGGGGCGGTGTCCTCGGGCACCGCGGCGCGCCGCCCCGTAATGGCGAGGAAGGTGTCCTGGAGCGACGCGTCCGGCGAACCGCCGTGCGCGCGCTTGAGGGCGTCGGGTGTGCCCTCGGCGGCCACCACGCCCTTGTCGACGATCACCAGCCGGTCGGCGAGCGCATCCGCCTCGTCCAGGTAGTGGGTGGTCAGAAAGACGGTGGTGCCGTGCGCGGTACGGATCCGGCGCACCAGATCCCACAGATCGGCGCGGCTGCCGGGGTCGAGTCCGGTGGTCGGCTCGTCCAGGAAGAGCACCTGGGGGCGGTGGGTGAGCCCCATCGCGAGGTCCAGCCGCCGCCGCTGCCCGCCGGAGAGCGCCGCGGTCCGGCGGTCGAGCAGCTCGGTCAGGCCCAGGTCGGCGGCCAGTTCCTCGGTACGGGCCAGGGCCTGGCGTTTGGTGAGGCGGTAGAGCCGGCCCTGGGTGACCAGCTCCTCGCGGACCGAGACATGGGGATCGACGCCGCCGGACTGGGCGACGTATCCGCAGGCGCGGCGCACCTCTGCCGGATCGCGGACCAGATCGCAGCCGGCGACGCTCGCGCGTCCGCCGGTGGGTGCGAGCAGGGTCGTCAGCATCCGCAGGGTGGTGGTCTTGCCGGCGCCGTTGGGACCGAGGAAACCGAGGATCTCGCCGCGCTCGGCGGTGAGGTCGATGCCGCGCACGGCCTCTACGGGGCCGCGCGGGGTGGTGAAGGTCCGGGCGAGTCCGGACGCGCTGATGACGGACATGAGAAGAGAAAAACAGAGAGTCCCCAAATTTGCAATGCCTCCAAAAATTAAGAGAGCCCAGAGATGGGTAGGGTGGAGGCATGGCAGAGGGACTCAGGGAGCGGAAGAAACGGCAGACGCGTCAGTACCTCTCGGACGTGGCCACCGGCCTCTTCCTGGAGCGCGGCTTCGACGCGGTGACCATCGCGGAGATCGCCGAGGCGGCCGATGTCTCCGTCAACACCGTCTACAACTACTTCCCGGCGAAGGAGGACCTCTTCTTCGACCGCAGCAAGGGGCTGATCGACCGGCTGTCGCGGTTCGTACGGGCCCGCGGCGCGGGGGAGTCGGCCGCCGCCGCCGTCCTGCGCGAACTGCGCGAGGAGGTGGAGAGCGTGTCGCCCAAGGTCGGGCTGATCGAGGGCTATGACCGCTTCATGCAGGTCGTCCGGGAATCGGCGGCCCTCCAGGCCCGGCTGTGGCGGGTGCAGCGCGAGCAGTTCGAGAACCTCGAAGCCACCCTCCGCGAGGAGACCGGCGCCGCGGACGACGATCCGCTGCCCGGTCTGATGGCCGGACAGATCAACTGGGTCCACCAGGCCCTGATGACCACCGTCACCGAGGAGATGATCGCCGGCCGCAAGCCCGCGGAGGTCTCGCGCGAGGCGCTGGTGCTCCTGGACGACATGGAGGAGCTGCTGAGCGAAAAGGTCCTCAACTACGCCGTACGGGCGGCGGGCTGACGGCCCGGTGCACCGCCCGTGGGGCCATGTGGGTGTGACGTCCGTCATGGCGGGGGCGGCTCCGGGCCCCCACGGCCTCACCGCGGCGCGACGGGCGGAGTGACTCGCATCTCTTACCCGCCAAAGGATCGTGCTCGCCCGCTAACGTCAGCCTGGACCGACAACTCTCAAGTGCACAGGGCGTTAGGGGACAGCAGTGGCAAGGAAGCTCGCCGTCATCGGGGCCGGACTCATGGGGTCCGGCATCGCGCAGGTCTCCGCCCAGGCGGGGTGGGACGTCGTGCTGCGCGATGTGACGGACGAGGCGCTGGCCCGTGGCAGGGGCGGCATCGAGGCCTCGTACGAGAAGTTCGTCGCCAAGGGCAAGCTGGAGGCGGCCGCGGCCGAGCAGGCGCTGGCGCGGATCACCACCACGACCGACCTCGAAGCCGTCGCCGACGCCGATGTCGTGGTCGAGGCGGTCTTCGAGAAGATCGAGGTCAAGCGGGAGATCTTCCAGACGCTGGACAAGGTCGCCAAGGACGGCGCGGTGCTGGCCTCCAACACCTCCGCCATCCCGATCACCAAGATCGCCGCGGCCACCTCCCGCCCCGAGCGGGTCGTGGGCACCCACTTCTTCTCGCCGGTGCCGATGATGCAGCTGTGCGAGCTGGTGCGCGGCTACAAGACCAGCGACGAAACCCTCGCCGCCGCCCGGGAATTCGCCGAGTCGGTCGGCAAGACCTGCATCGTCGTCAACCGCGATGTGGCCGGCTTCGTCACCACCCGGCTGATCTCGGCGCTCGTCGTCGAGGCCGCCAAGCTCTACGAGTCCGGTGTGGCCACCGCCGAGGACATCGACATCGCCTGCAAGCTGGGCTTCGGCCACGCCATGGGGCCGCTGGCCACCGCCGACCTGACGGGCATCGACATCCTGATGCACGCCACCGACAACATCTACACCGAATCCCAGGACGAGAAGTTCGCACCGCCGGAGATCATGCGGCGGATGGTGGATGCAGGCGATATCGGCCGCAAGAGTGGGCAGGGGTTCTACGAGCACTGATCCCGCCGTTACCGCATCGGGCCGGCAGCCGGCAAGGCACCGGCCCGATGTGCTCACCCTTCGGGGTGAATTCGGTATCGGTTCGCTTACAGGCGGCAACTTCGCCGCATGAGAGGCAGTCAGTTCTGTAGACCTCAAGGGCACAGATCCATCCGAACGGGCCCATCAACCGGGGAGCGCATATGCACATCAGGGGCGATCACGTCGAGCTGGTCGTCGGGGGCCGCCTCGACGTCCGCAGCGCGGCGGACGCCCGTACGGCCCTGCACGCCGCCGTCGACTCCGGCCACGGCGATCTCGTCCTGGACCTGACCGAGCTGGACTCCTGGGACGCCACCGGCCTCGGCGTGATCATGGGTGCGCACCGCCGCGCGGGCCGGGTCAACCGCCGCCTGGTGCTGCGCGGCGTACCACCCCAGATGCAGCGGCTCCTGGTCGCCACGAGGCTGCACCGCATCCTCGCCATCGAGGGCGGGATCGAAGCCGAATCGCTTCCCCGGGTCTGAGACCCCGACCGTGCGGCCCGGCCACCTGACCCGGCCGCGGGACATACCGTGACTTCCGGGATCACCGGGGCATTCGGTACGTTCGACGCGTTCGGGGTGCTGCCGGGCCCCGGCGCTGCGCCGCACCGCATCCCCCGTCTAAGGTTCGGTTGCCCCGCCGTATGGCATCACCACGGCGGTGACCGGACCAGACCAGACGCCACGGCCAGGTGACCCCGGCCACGGCCGGGGGGTGCGAACGGCCGGAAGAGCAGTCGGGCACGCCACATCTGGGAGCTTGCAGCATGGACCCGAACACGGACCGGGGACCTGAGGAGTACGGCGAGCAGGTTCACCCTGCCCAGGCGCCGACGCCCCCGTTCGGCACCCCGCAGGAGGGCTCCGGCGGCCAGGCCCGCGTCGTACGACTGGTCTCCGGCGGCTACCTCGTCACCGTCAACCCCATCGACGGCAGCGAGATAGAGCCCTGCCCGCCCGGCGAACGCCCCGCCGTTCCCGGCAAACTCACCGCCCAGGAACGCACCGAGGCCGCCCGCGCCGCCGCGCCTCCGGTCCCGGCCGGCCCGCCCGGATCCGCGGGCCGCGAGACCGTCCTCGAGGAGCGCTCCGAGGAAACCGAGCGCCTGGTACGGCTGCTCTCGCGCGGCCGATCGGTCCGCGTCACCGGCCCCTCCGGCTCGGGCCGCACCCGCCTGCTGGACGCGGTCGCCGGCGCCTGCGCCGACCTCGCCCCGGACGGCGTCATCCGCCTCTCCGGCTACCACCGCACCCCCACCGACGTCCTCCACGCGCTGTTCGCCGCGGTCTACCGCGCCCCGCGGCACCGCCCCGACCGCCCCGAACTGCTGCGCCGCCTGGGCGCCATCGGCGCGATCGTCGTCCTGGACGACCTGGAATTCGGCGGCACCGGCCTCGACGAACTCCTCGACGCCACCCCCGAATGCGCCTTCCTGATCGCGGCCACCCCCGACGTCCCGGCCCCCAGCGCCGGCTGCCCCCTCGAAGAGGTCTTCCTCGGCGGGATCGGCCGCAGCGCCTGCGTACGGATGCTGGAGCGGGCCGTGGGCCGGTCGCTCACCGCCGACGAGGAGGCCTGGGCCGCCGACCTGTGGTTCGAGTCCGAGGGCCTGCCGCTGCGGTTCGTCCAGGCCGCGGAGCTGCTGCGGCGGCGCGACCGGACCGTGGCCGAGGCGGACGCCGCCGCCCCGGACGGCACCGAGGAGCCGGCCGCCGACGCCGCGGCACCGGACGAGACCGCCGCCACCCCGGGGGCGCACCCCGACGGACCGCTGCCCACCCTGGGCGAGGCCGCCTCCCCCGTACCGCTGCTCGCCGCCCGGCTCGGCCCCGCCGCCCAGGAGACGCTGCGCTTCGCGGTCGCGCTCGGCGGCGAACTGCCCCACCAGTCGCATCTGCCCGCCCTCACCGAGGACACCCACGCGGACGCCGTCCTCGGCGAACTGCTCGACGCGGGCCTGATCTCCCCGGCGGGCTCCCACTACCGGCTCGCCGCCACCGTCGTGGACCAACTGACCGCCGTCGGTTACGCCGAAGGCGCCGCCGCCCGTGCACACACCGCCGCCCAGCACTACGCCTGGTGGGCCGGACACCCCTCGGTCACCCCCGAACGGGCCGCCGCCGAGGCCGATGTGGTGCTGGCCGCGATGGGCGTCCTGACCGGCAGCCGGGAGGCCGGCCACGCCAGTGCGGCGGTGCTGCTCGCCCGTACGGCCGCGCCCGCGTTCGCCGCGGGACTGTACTGGAGCGCCTGGGAGCGCAGTCTGCGGCACGGCCAGGAGGCCGCGCGGCGGTCCGGTGAGGTCGCCGAGGAGGCGTACTTCCACCACGAGCTGGGTGTACTGGCGCTGTGCAGCGGCAGCCTGGACCGGGCGCGCGCCGAACTGGAGGCGTCCATCGGGCTGCGAGGGGTGCTCTCCGACCGCCGCGGCGCGGTCGCCGGGCGGCGGGCGCTGGCGCTGGTCAGCGACCGTTCGCGGGCCGCTTCGGCGGCCGCCGACACGACCGCTCTCAAGCCGGTCGGGCTGAAGGCGGGCACGGGCGCCAAGGCGGCCGCGGCGCCCAAGCCGCCGGCCGGGGCGTCGCCCGACGCCGTCTCGACCGCCAAGCTGCGCGCCGCGCGCCCCGAGCCCGCGGACGCCACCGTCGTCGCCCGGCGGGCGACGGCCTCCACGGGCGGCGCGGCCACCACGGTTCTCCCCGCCACCGGTACGGGTGCCAAGCGCACGGCCCGCCGTAATATCGTCGCCGCGGGCGCCGGTGCGGTGCTGGTCGCCGTCCTGGGCACCGTCATCACGCTCGGGATGACCTCCGGCGGCGACGACTCCAAGGGCGGTCACGTCACCTCGGAGCAGACCACCCCGGACGGCCAGAACCCGGAGCTGCCGACCGACGGGCCCACCTCGGGCTCCGGCCGTCCGTCCACCGGCCCCGGTACGTCCGCACCGGGCCACGCCCGCCACACGGGCCGCCCGTCCCCGTCGGCGAGCGACACCGGTACCGCGTCCCCCACGGACCCGGGCACCCAGCCGTCCGACCCGTCCTCCGGCCCGACGGACCCGACCACCGGGCCCACCGCGCCGACCGACCGGCCGACCGAGCCGACCCACAAGCCGACCTCGACGCCGACGCCCACGCCGACCCAGGACCCGACGCCGACCGAGGATCCGACCCCGACCCAGGGCCCCACGGGCAAGCCGAGCACCCAGAGCCCGTCCCAGTCCACCGCCGCGGGCGCCGGCCCCGACGACACGACCTCCGCGACCGCCTCGGGCACCCCCTCCGGCACGAGCCAGCCCCCGACCGGCACCACCAGCCCGTCGGAAGCGGAAAGCACGGCCTGACACCCGCCCACGGCCCCGCCCCGACAGCCGCCGGGGCGGGATCCCGAGGGAACTCCCGCCCCGCGCCGTTCCGACGGGACTCCTGCCCCGCCTCGTTCCGACGGGACCCCCGCCCCGCCTCGTTCTGCGGGAACTCCCGCCCCCACCCCGCACGTTGTGGCCCGTAAGGGGGCCTTGCATCCCCTAGGGGATCCGTTCGACCGCCCCCTAAGGGTTGCCGGGATCCCCCTAAGGGTCGCCCGGATCAGAACAGCCGCAGCTTGTCGTCCTCGATGCCGCGCAGGCCGTCGTAGTCCAGGACGACGCAGCCGATACCGCGGTCGGTGGCCAGTACGCGGGCCTGGGGCTTGATTTCCTGAGCTGCGAAGATGCCCTTGACGGGCGCCAAGTGCGGGTCGCGGTTGAGGAGTTCGAGATAGCGGGTGAGCTGCTCCACGCCGTCGATCTCGCCGCGTCGTTTGATCTCCACGGCCACGGTCTGGCCGTCCGCGTCACGGCACAAGATATCCACGGGGCCAATGGCAGTGGGGTATTCACGCCGAATCAGGGAATAGCCCTCGCCGAGGGTTTCGATCCGGTCGGCGAGCAGCTCCTGAAGGTGGGCCTCCACACCGTCCTTGATGAGGCCGGGGTCGACGCCGAGCTCGTGCGAGGAGTCGTGCAGGACCTCCTCCAGGGTGATGATGAGCTTCTCGCCACCCTTGTTCTCCACCGTCCACACACCGCCGTCGCCCTCCTTGAGGGAGCAGGGCGGGGACATCCAGTTGAGGGGTTTGTAGGCCCGGTCATCCGCGTGAATGGAGACGGAGCCGTCCGCCTTCACCAGGATGAGACGGGGGGCCGAGGGAAGGTGGGCGGTGAGCCGGCCCGCGTAGTCCACGGAGCAGCGGGCGATGACGAGACGCATGGGGCGAAACGCTACTCGACCGGGGGCCGCCCGCGCGATTCGCCCTGGGCGCACGGTCTCTTTACGGCGGAAATCCCCGCACCCCCGGCGCTGACCAATGGCCGGTTGTATGTGCAATCTCCTGGTGCGCGCCTCTTGTGCGGCATACCGTTGAAGCGGGGGGTCGTGAGGCGAACACGCTCTGTCGCCGAGCCCCTTGTCCCGTCCCTAGGCCCCGTCCGTCCCGACGGGGCCGCGAGAGGAGAACCTCATGTCGCTCGACGTCTCACCGGCCCTCCTCGAACAGGCCGAGCGAGGCGAGGTCGACGAAGCCGCATTTGTCGACTGCGTCCGGAACTCCCTGCCTTATGCATGGGGGATGATCAGCTCGCTGGTGGCACAGCTGAAGGTGGACGGCGGTCAGTTCGCCGACAACCAGACGCCGCCGCCGGACGAGCAGGCGCGCGGCCAGCTGCTGCGCGCGCTGGCGAGTGACGCCATTCGTGGTTCGCTGGAGCGCCACTTCGGTGTGCGGCTGGCTTTTCAGAACTGCCACCGGGTCGCGGTCTTCCCGCTCGACCCGGCCGTGGACGACCGCCTGGCCAAGTTCACCTCGATCCGGGGCCAGCTGCTGAACCAGTCGCCCGAACTGCGCGACTGCTGATCGGAGTTGCTGCCGCTGCGCACGACGCGGGGGGCGCACCGCGTCCGTGCGCCGGCGGCAGCACCACCGAGTGACGGCTGGCCCCGCCGGAAGTACGGCGCGCGAACGACCGCACCACGTGCACCGCGTGCACCTTGGGGAACACCGCACACCGCTCCGCCCCGTCCGGCGGAGTCACCCCAGCTGTGGCAGCACTTCCGCGCCCAGCCGCCGGACGTTCTCCTCGGTGGCGGCGAGATCGCCGGAGCCCTCGACGAGCAGCGCGAACCGCGTGATGCCCGTACGCTCCGCCGTCGCCGCCAGCCGGTCCGCGCACAGATCCGGCGGGCCGACGGGATGCACCCCGCACAACAGCTCCGTGTACGCCAGCGGATCCCGCATGGTGCGGTAGCGGCCGTCGACCGTCACATGCGCGCCCAGCCCCTGCCGCAGCCAGCCGGGCATCGCCTTCATCAGCGTTTCGACGGCATCGTCCCGGCGGTCGGCGATCTGCACCACGCCCGCCGACACATGGCCGGCCGTGGCCACTTCGTCGCCGTCCCGGCCGGCCGCCAGCGCCGCCGACCGCCACAGCGCGACCATCTCCGCCTTCTCGTCGTCGCCGCAGTGCATCCCGAGCAGCATCGGCAGTCCGCGCTCGGCGGCGAGCCGTACGGACGCGGGCGAGGTGCAGGCGACGACCACGGGCGGGCCGCAGGACGTGGTGTCCGGATCGGTCAGCGCCTCGACGGGACGAGGGACGACGGCCACCTCCCGGAACGCATAGCGCTCACCCGCCGCACCGACCCGCGGTTCGCGCAGCCAGCGCAGCAGCAGATCCAGCGATTCGGGGAAGCCGTGGTCGTACGCGGCGAGGCCGGAGCCGAAGACCTCCAGGTCCACCCAGGGCCCGCCGCGGCCGACGCCGAGCGTGAACCGGCCCTCGGAGGTCACATGCAGCAGCGCCGCCTGCTCGCCGAGCGCCACCGGATGCTGGGTCGGCAGCACGCTGATCGCCGTACCGACCCCGATCCGGCGGGTGCGGCCCAGCAGCAGCGCGGCCAGCGTCACCGCGTTCGGGCAGACGCCGTACGGCACGAAGTGGTGTTCCGCCAGCCAGACATCGGTCAGTCCGGCCTCCTCCGCCACCTCGGCGGAGCGCACCGCGCGGTGCAGTGCTTCCCCCTGTCCCTGACCGGGGAATTGAGCGGCCAGGATGAAGGCCCCAACGCGCATCGCTCTCTGCCTCCCTCGCAGCCGACGCGACTTCCCCCTTACAGGCAACAACGTGCGACACGTGCCAAGGGCACGGCCTGACGGGAAATTTCCCGATGATCGCAGAAACCTGTTGGGGGGCGTTCGCCCCTGACCGGGCCGCGTACGCTGGTGACCACCCTCCCCCCGGTTCGACTCCGCTTGCCCGGGGCCCGTCCCCGCAGATTGCCCGAGGTGTTCAGTGTCCCCGCGTCGAAACCGCCAGCGCGGCGGTGCGAAGCCCGCCGACCGCACGGGTGGCGACCGTTACGGCCTGGAGAAGACCGAGGAATGGCGCGGCGAGGAGTGGGTCGTACGGCAGGTCGGAGGCTCCGGCGCGGCCAAGCACTACCGCTGCCCCGGCTGTGACCAGGAGATCCCTCCGGGGGTGCCGCATGTCGTGGCCTGGCCGCAACACGGCGATGTCGACGACCGCCGGCACTGGCACAAAGCGTGCTGGAACGCACGGGACCGCCGGAGCGCACGGCTCCAGCGGTCCCGAAATGCGCCCAGGTACTGAAGTCCCGGGCGTGCTGCGGCGCTACACGTCGCGCTGCTCCTGGACGACGAAGGCGGCGGCCAGGGCCACGGCGGCGACACCGGTCACGATCCACAGTGGGGTCCAGCCCTCCGGGCCGGAATGGTCCGCGAGGAACGGAATGCCGTACAGGGTCGCCAGGGAGTTGGGGACCGAGTAGTTGATCAGCGCCTCCATGAGCCACTTCAGGCTGGTCGCGCCGATCATGAAGACCGCGAGCAGCATCGGCAGCAGGACCACGCCGAACATGGCGCTGATGGCGCCGGCCGAATGCCGCAGCAGGGAGCCCACGGCCAGGGCCAGCAGGCCGAGCATCGAGACGTACAGGCCGGAGCCCACCGTGGACCGCAGCCATTCGTCGGTCGTCGGCTCCGGGCCGTCGACCATGCCGGACATCGCCAGCGCGACGAGTGAGGTGGACAGCGTCGTGATCACGAACGCGAGCCCGAAGAAGACGATCGCCTTGGCGGCGAGCACCCGGGACCGGCCGGGGCAGGCGGTCATGGTGGTCCGGATCATCCCCGTGCCGTACTCGGAGGAGATCACCAGGACGCCGAGCGGGATGATGCACAGGGTGCCCAGCATGACGCTGAAGAACCCGAAGGCGGTCCGGGGGCTGACGGCGTGGCCCGACATGGCGGTGGCGGTGAGCAGGCCGATGCCGACGATCAGCGCGACCATGACGCCCAGCGTCCAGATCGTCGAGCGCACCGAGCGGATCTTGGTCCACTCGGAGGCCAGGGCGTGGCCGAGGTGGGTGGAGTTCACCGGGATCGGAGAGACGTAACCGCCCTGGCCCGCCTGCCAGTTGGGGGCCTGCGGGGCCTGGCCCGGGGGCGCCGCCGGGGGCTGCGGGGCCTGCGGCTGATGCGCCTGAGGCTGCTGCGGGGCCTGCGGTTGCTGCGGCGGGGCGGCCTGGGCCTGGAGCATCATCGTGCCCGCGTCCTTGCCGGGGCCGTGCGCGGCGAGCGGCTGGGGCTGCGGCTGGGCCTGGGGGAGCGGCTGGGCCTGGAGCATCATCGTGCCGGCCTCTTTGGCGGGCGCGGCGCCGGGAGCGGCGGCGGGCTGCTGCGGCTGCTGCGGCGGGGCGGCCTGCGCCTGGAGCATCATCGTGCCGGCTTCCTTGGGCGCCGCCGGTGCGGCCGGGGGCTGCTCCGGGGAGGCGGGCGGCATCGGGGGCGCCGCCGGCATCGGCTGCGGCTGGGCGCCGGCGCCGTGCGGGCCGGGCTCCGGCTGGGGCTGCTGAGGGCTGGTCATCGGGCGTCCTCGTTCTGCGGCGTGGGCATGGCGGCGGGGGCGGCGGGCGCTGAGGCGGCCGGCGGCATCGGCGCGACGGCCTGCGCCGGCTGCCCGTACGGGTGGGGCGCGCCGTACTGCTCGGGTGCCCCGTACGGGTGACCCGGAGCCTGGCCCGGCGGCGGATAACCCGGCCCCGGAACGCCGGGCGCCTGCGGGGCATACGGCTGCTGCATATGCGGCTGGCCGGGCGCATAACCCTGCGGCATCTGCTGAGCCATCTGCTGCGCCATGTGCTGCGGCATCTGCTGCTGCAGCCCGGCGCGCTGGTCGCTCGTCGAGCGGTAGTCCACGGCACCCTGGGTGAGCCGCATGTACGCCTCCTCCAGGGAAGCCTGGTGCGGCGACAGCTCCCACAGGCGGACATCGGCCGCATGGGCCAGATCGCTGATCCTCGGCAGCGGCAGTCCGGTCACCTTCAGCGCGCCGTCCGGCTCGGGTTCGACCTGACCGCCCGCCTCACCGAGCGCGGCGGTCAGCTTCTCGCGCTGTTCGGGCTCGGTGTCGGGCGTGCGCACCCGGGCGAAGTCGGCGGAGTTGGCCGAAATGAAGTCCTTGACGGGCATGTCGGCGAGCAGCTGGCCGCGGCCGATCACGATCAGGTGCTCGGCGGTGAGCGCCATTTCGCTCATCAGGTGCGAGGAGACGAAGACCGTACGGCCCTCGGCCGCCAGCTGCTTCATCAGATTGCGCACCCACAGGATGCCCTCGGGGTCGAGGCCGTTGACCGGCTCGTCGAAGAGCAGCACCTGCGGATCGCCGAGCAGCGCCGCGGCGATGCCCAGGCGCTGGCCCATACCGAGCGAGAAGCCCTTGGAACGCCGCGTCGCGACCTGCTGGAGGCCCACCACACCGAGCACCTCGTCGACCCGGCGCGCCGGGATGCCCGAGAGCTGTGCCAGCGACAGCAGATGCGCCCGCGCGCTGCGGCCGCCGTGCACGGCCTTGGCGTCGAGCAGCGCGCCCACCTGGCGGGGTGCGTTGGGGAGCTTGCGGAAGGGCCGGCCGGCGATCGTGGCGTGCCCCGATGTCGGGGTGTCGAGCCCCAGGATCATCCGCATCGTCGTCGACTTGCCGGAGCCGTTGGGCCCCAGGAAGCCGGTGACGGTTCCCGGCCGTACCTGGAACGACAGGTTGTGCACGGCCGTCTTGGCGCCGTAGCGCTTCGTCAGGCCGACTGCCTCGATCATTCTCCGCCCCTCGCGTGGTGGTCGGGGCAGAGGCGCCCTCGTACCCCCGTGAGGGTTATGAGGCTATCGGGAGGTTGACGGTTCCATCCACTTCGCGGTGCGGGCCGCCGCGGGGGTGCGCCGGGGACCCGTCCCGTACGGCGTCAGGCGTCGCGCTTCTTCAGGACGACGAAGCCGCCCACGAGCGCCGCCACGGTCCACCCGACCATGATCCCCAGGCCGCCCCACGGGCCGTACGGGACCTCGTCGGCAACCCTCGGCACCACCTGCATGATCTTCTGGCCCGCCTGGTCGGGAAGGTAGCGGCCGATTTTCCGGGTGGCCGAGACATTGCCGAGGATGTTGGAGATCAGGAAGAAGAACGGCATCAGGATGCCCAGCGAGAGCATCGGGCTGCGCAGCATCGCGGCGATGCCCATGGAGAACAGCGCGATGAGCGTCATATAGAGGCCGCCGCCGATGACCGCGCGCAGGACGTCGGGATCGCCGAGGTGCGCACGGAGCGCGCCGAGGGCCGCCTGGCCGGCGAAGAACGCCGCGAAGCTCGTCGCCATGCCGACCACGAGGACCAGCGCGGTGGCCACCAGCAGCTTGCAGGACAGAAAGGTGGCGCGCTGCGGTACGGCGGCCAGCGAGGCCCGGATCATCCCGGTGCTGTACTCGTTGGAGACCACCAGCACCCCGAAGACGATCATCGCGAGCTGCCCCAGGCCCATCCCGGCGAAGCTGATGTTCGTCGGGTCGAAGGCGACCCGGCGGTCGGCCGTCATCGAGCCGAAGTCGTGCCGGGCCAGGGTGCAGATCAGCACGCCCAGCGCGAGGGTGACGACCACCGCGACGCCCAGCGTCCACACCGTCGACCGCACCGATCTGATCTTGGTCCATTCCGAGCGCAGGACCTGGGTGACCACCGCCATCGGTCAGCTCCCCTTCCTCTGCCGGCGTTGCCGCCAGTCGGCGCCCCAGCCCTCGGGCCGCACCGGCGTGCCGTCCACCGGCCGCGCCGCCGCCGGACGGTCGGCGTGCGCGTGGTACTCCACCGAAGCCGCGGTCAGCTGCATGAACGCCTCCTCCAGGGAAGCCT
This sequence comes from Streptomyces gilvosporeus, assembly GCF_002082195.1. Taxonomy (GTDB): domain Bacteria; phylum Actinomycetota; class Actinomycetes; order Streptomycetales; family Streptomycetaceae; genus Streptomyces; species Streptomyces gilvosporeus. The sequence continues at coordinate 6,155,103 of NZ_CP020569.1, forward strand.
GCTGGGGGCTCAGCTCGTGCAGCACCAGCCGGCCGCGGGCGGCGAGCTCACCGAGCCGGGCGGCCGGCACCCCGTCGACCTCCAGCGAACCGTTGCCGACCGCCACCGCATGGATCCCCTCGGCCCCCAGCAGATCCCGCAGCCTCTCCTGCTCCGGGGAGCGCAGCCGGACGTACGAGCGGGAGTTCTCGGCGATGAAATCGGCCATCGAGGTGTCCGCCATCAGACGGCCCTGGCCGATGACGATCAAGTGGTCGGCGGTGAGTGCCATTTCGCTCATCAGGTGCGAGGAGACGAAAACGGTGCGCCCCTGGGACGCCAGATCCTTCATCAGATGGCGGATCCAGTGAATGCCCTCGGGGTCGAGGCCGTTGACCGGTTCGTCGAAGAGCAGCACCTGCGGATCGCCGAGCAGTGCCGCGGCGATGCCCAGCCGCTGCCCCATGCCGAGCGAGAAACCCTTGGTGCGCTTCCTGGCCACCGAGGTCAGGCCGACGGTGTCCAGCACCTCGGCGACCCGGGCGCGCGGGATGCCGTTGCTCTGCGCCAGGCACAGCAGATGGTGGTAGGCGCTGCGGCCGCCGTGCGTGGCCTTGGCGTCCAGCAGCGCGCCGACATATGTCAGCGGATCCCTCAGCTGCCGGTAGTGCCTGCCGTCGATACGGACCGTGCCCTCGGTCGGATTGTCCAGATCGAGCATCATCCGCATGGTCGTCGACTTGCCCGCGCCGTTGGGACCGAGGAAGCCGGTGACGATGCCGGGGCGCACCGTGCACGTCAGATGGTCGACCGCCACCTTCTCGCCGTAGTGCTTGGTCAGCCCGTCCAGCTCGATCATGTACAGCACGCTAAGGGCGCCCCCGGGCCCCCGCCACCGCGCCGCGCGGGCCACGCGCGTCCGCGCCCCCGCACCGCCACAGCGGCGGTACGAGGGCGCGGAGGGGGACCGGGAACCCGTCAGCGGGACTGCTGGGCGGGCACGCCGCGGGAGATCTCGTCCTCGCCGGGCGCGCCGGCCGCGGCCACCGCCGCACCGGTCAGCGTCGCCAGCATCTCGCGGACGTTGGTCAGCTGCGCGTTGATGGAGTCGCGGCGGTTGGTCAGCGCCGCCAGCTCGCGCTCCGATTCGCTGCGGATCCGGTCGGCCTTGGCGTTGGCGTCGGCGACGATGTCCTCGGCCTGGCGCTGCGCGGTCTCCACCGTCTGGCGGGCCCGGCGCTCGGCGTCCGTCCGCAGCTTCTCGGCCTCCAGGCGCAGCTGCTCGGCGCGGTGCTCGATCTCGGCCAAACGCTTCTCCGCCTTGGCCTGACGCGAGGCCAGATCCCGCTCGGACTGCTCCCGGCGCTTGGCGAGGTTCGTCTCGAAATCGGCGGCGGCCTGCGCGGCCTTGGCGCGGGTCTCCTCGAAGAGGGAGTCGGCCTCCTCGCGCTTGGACTGGGCGTCCTTCTGCGCCTCGGCCCGCAGCGTGGCGGCCTCGCCCTTGGCCTTCTCGACGATCCGGGCGCCCTCGTCCTCGGCCTTCGCCTTGCGCTCCACGGCGAACTGCTCGGCGTCGTTACGGACCTGCTGGGCGGCCGACTCGGCCAGCTCACGGTGCTGCTCGGCGGCCCGGCGGGCCTCCTCACGCAGGTCCTTGGCCTCCTCCTCGGCGAGGCGGAGGATCTTCTCGACGCGCGCACCGAGACCTGCATAGGACGGTTCGGCGTCATTGACCTGAGCCTGGGCGTTCTGCGTCTCGAGGTGCAGCTCCTCGATGCGCTTTTCCAGCGACGTGATACGGGCCAGTGCGCTGTCGCGGTCGGCGACGAGCTTGCTGATGCGGTCGTCCACCTGACCGCGGTCGTACCCACGTCGCACGAGCTCGAAGCCGTAGGGGGAGGATGTGTCGCTCATGGGGTTCCTGTCGAAAGAGACCGGTGGAGGTGATAAGGGGAATCCTAGGGGGCTTAACGGCGTGTCATCGAGTCATTGCGCGTTTGAAGTGGAGAATGACCCCTCATTTGAGTGGCTACCCTTCAGACTGCTTGCCACTCGAACGAGTTGCGCCGGCTCCCGCTCCCGCCTTGACGCCCCCTTTGCCCTCCCCGCCGCCGGCGGGCGACTCAAAGGACTCCAGGGCCTCCAAAACGTCCTGAACCCGGGAGATTTCGGCGTTGATGTCCTCGCGCCGGCGCACCAGGACCTCCAGCTCGCGCTTGCCCTCCTCCACGATCCGGCCGGCCTCCGCCTCCGCCTCGCTGCGCATCCGCTCGGCGTTGCGTACCGCTTCGGCCTTTTTGTTCTCGGCCTCCTTGATGAGCCCCTCGGCCTTCTTGACCGCCGCGATCCGCACCTTGCTCGCCTCGCTGCCCGCGTCCGACAGCAGGCGGTCGGCTTTCTCCCTGGCCTCCACCTGCTGCGCGGTGGCCTGCGCGATCAGCTTGTCGACCCGCTCGCCGGCGTTCTTCATCGCCTCCGCCGACTCCCGGCGGGCCCGCTCGTGCAGCTCCTCGACCTCGGACTCGACACGCGTGCGCAGCTCCTCGGCGCGCTCCCGTATGGCGGTGGCGTCCCGGCGGGCCTCCTCCAGCAGCGTGTTGGCGTCCGTACGGGCCTTCTCCACCCGCGCATTGCCCTCCGCCGTCGCCTCCGTGACGAGCCGGTCGGCCTCCTTGCGGGCCGCGCCGACCATCGTGTCGGCCTGCTCCTCCGCGGACGTGGCCGTCTTGAGCGCCTCCTCCTGCGCCTTGGCGATGAGCTGGTCGGCCTGCTCGGCGGCGTCCCCGCGGCGCTTGGCGGCGTCCTTGCGGGCCTCGTCCAGCAGCCGGTCGGCCTCCTGCTGCGCCTCGGTGCGCAGCCGCTCCGCCTCGGCGTCCGCGTCCTCCCTGACCTTGGCGGACTCGCTGCGGGTGCGGTTGGCGTGCTCCTGCGCGGCGGTGACGGTCTCGGCCGCCTCCGTCCGCAGCCGGTCCGCCTCGACGGTGGCCGCGGCCAGCATCTGGTCGGCCTGCTCGCGGGCCTCGGCCAGGGTGCCGTCCGCCGCCCGCTCGGCACCGGCGACGGTCTCCGCCGCCTCGGTGCGCAGCCGCTCGGCCTCCGTACCGGCCTCCGAGATCAGCTCGTCGGCCTGCTGCGCGGCGTCCGAACGGGTCTTGTTGGCCGCCGTGCGCGCCTCGTCGCCCGTCCGCTCCGCGTCCGCCCGCGCCTTCTCCAGCACCTCGGCCGCCTCGGTGCGCAGCCGCTCCGCGGTTCCCGACGCCTCGGTGAGGGCGGCGTGCGCCTGCTGCTCGGCCTCCGCCCGCAGCCGGTCGGCCTCCTGCCGGGCCTCCTGGACCATGCGGTCGGCGTCGTCCTGCGCCGAGGACGTCAGCTCGGTGGCCTCGGTGACGATCCGTTCGGCCTCCGTACGGGCCTCGGTGATCAGCGCATCGGCCTGCCCGGCGGCGTCCGACCGCATCCGGTTGGCGTCCTCGCGCGCCTCCGCACGGGCACGCGCCGCGTCCTGCTCGCCCGCCGCCAGCGCATCGGACGCCTCGGTGCGCAGCTGCTGCGCCCGCGCTCCGGCGTCCGCGATCAGCTTCTCGGCCTGCGCGGTCGCCTCCGACACCAGCCGGTCGGCCTGCTCGGCGGCCTCCGCCCGCGCCGCGTTGGCGGCGCGCCGCGCCTCGTCCAGAACGCCGGCCGCCTCGTCGCGCAGCCGGTCGCCCTCCTCGGCGGCCTCCGCCACCGTCCGCTCCGCCAGCGACCTGGCCGCCTCCGAGGCCGCCTGCGCCTCGCTGCGCAGCCGCGACGCGTCCTGCGAGGCCCGCTCGCGCTCGTCGTAGGCGTCCGTGCGGACCCGGTCGGCCTCCTCCTGCGCTTCGGTCTTCGTCCGCTGCGCGGCATGCTCGGCCGCCGACCGCAGCCCGGCGATCTCCTCCTCGGCCTGCTCGTGCAGACCCGCGACCGCATCGCGCACCTGCTGCGCGGTCTGCTCGGCCGCCGCGACCAGCTCGGCCGCCCGCCGGTCGGCCTCCTCGACCAGCCGCTCGGCCTCCGCCTGCGCCTCGCTCACCCGTGTACGGGCCGACGCCAGCAGCTCCTCGGACTGCTCGCGCGCCGCCGTGCGCTCCTGGTGGGCCTCCTCGCGGGCCTCGCCCAGCAGCTGCTCGGCCTCCCGGCGCCGCCGCGCGGCCTCCTCCTGGGCCTCGGCCAGCGCCTGCGCCGCCTCGGTACCCGTACGCTCCGCGGCCGCCGCGGCCTCCGCGCGCACCCGGTCCGCGGTCTCCTGCGCCTCCGCCCTGAGCCGCTCGGCCTCGGCCGCCGCCTCGCCGCGCAGCCGTACGGCCGCCGCCTCCGCCTCCGAACGGGCCGCCGACGCATCCGCGGCGGCCTCCGTCCGCAGCCGCTCGGCCTCCTCCTCGGCATCCTGCTGGAGCGCGCGCCGCCGGTCGGCGGCCTCCGCCTTGAGCCGGGCCGCCTCCTCCTGGGTCTCGCGGCGCAGCCGCTCCGCCTCGGCGCGCGCCTCGCGCAGCCCCTCCTCGGCGGCGGTGACCTTGCCCTCCGCCTCGTCGCGCAGCCGGTCCAGCTCGGCCTGCGCCTCGGCCCGCTTCTCCTCGGCGGCCCGCTCGGCCTCCGCGCGCAGCTCCTGGGCGCCCGCCTCCGCCGCCGACGTCAGCTCCTCGGCCGCCTGGGTGCCCTCCAGGAGTAGCTGCTCGGCCTCCGTACGGGCCTTCTCCAGCGCCTCCTCGGCCTGCCGGCGCAGCGCCGAGGCCCGCTCGATGGCCTCCGTACGGACCCGCTCGCTCTCCGCGACGGCACCCGAACGGGTCTCCTCCGCATCCGCCTTGGCCTTGCCCAGCAGCTCCTCGGCGGACCCGGCCGCCTCCTCGATCTGCTGGAGCGCCTCCCGGCGGGCCTCGCTGCGGATCCGCTCGCCCTCGGCGACGGCGTCCGCCCGCAGCGTCTCCGCCTCGCCGCGCAGCCGCCGCGCCTCCTCCTGGAGTTCGACGGTCTTGGCGCGGTACTCCTTGGTGTCGTCCTTCGCCGCGCCCTTGAGCTGGGCGGCGATGTCGTGCGCCTCCTCGCGCAGCCGGTCCGCCTCGGACTCGGCGTCCTTGCGCAGCCGTTCGGCCTCCTCGGCCGCGGCCTTGGTGGTCGCCTTGGCGTCCTCGGACGCCTTGGTCAGCACCTCCTCGGCCGACCGCGCCGCCTTCGCCAGCTGTGCCGCGGTGTCCTCCGCCGCCTGGCTCCGCGCGTTCTCGTGTGCCTCGGCGACCAGCCGCTCGGCCTCCGTACGGGCGTCCGCGCGCAGTTGCTCGGCCTCGGCCTTGAGCGTCTCGGCCTCCTTGGTGGCCTCACCGACCAGCCGCGCGATCTCCGCCTTGGCCGTACGGGTGCGCTGCTCGTTCTCCGACTCGGCCGCCGACAGCCGCTTGCCCGCGGTCTGCTGGGCCTCCTCGACCAGCTTCTCGGCCTCGGCGCGTGCCTCGCGCAGCGCCGTGTCCGCCTCCTGGATCCGCGCCTCGGCGGTCCGGGTCAGCTCCGCCGCCGCGCGGCGCGCCTCCTCCGACTCGGTACCGGCCGCCGTCCGCAGCTGCTCGGCCTGATCGGTGGCCTCCTGCGCCTGGTTGGACGCGGCGGTCAGCAGCCGCTCGGCGTCCGTACGCGCCCGGCGCAGGATGGATTCCGCTTCGGCGCGGGCCTCTTGGGCCGACGTCCCCAGCCGCTCCCGCGCCTGCTCGGTCAGCCGCTGCGCCTCGGCCCGCGCGGCCGCCAGCGCCTGATCGGCCTCGGCCCGCGACTCCTCCATGAGCCGGCGCGCCTGGGATTCGGTGCGGGCCCGCAGCTGTTCGGCCCACGCCACGTTCTCGTTGACATGCGACTCGACGGTCTGGCGGCGCTCGTTGAGCTCCTCGTCCAGCCGCTGGCGGCGGGTGACCGCCTCGGCGTGCAGGTCGGCCTCCAGCCGGGCCTGACGCTCGGCCTGCTCCTGGAGCAGCCGCTGGGTCTGCGCCCGCGCCTCGCGCAGCTCCCGCTCCGCGTCCGTGCGCAGCTGGTCCGCCTGGATCTGCGCATTGCGCAGCAGCTGTTCGGCCTGATGACTGACGTTGTCGTAGGCAGGGCGGGTCGCGAGGTTGCGGCGCGCCTCATGCAGCTTGGCGCGCAACACCTCGACCTGGTAGCCGAGGTCGTCGGCGTGCTGGACGGCCTTGTCCCGCTCGGTCTTCAGCCGCTCCATCTCGGCCTCGAACTGCGAGAGGTGGTCGTCAGCCTCGTAGCGGTCGTTGCCCCGCACTGCGCGGTCCCATCCGTCCCCTGGTCATGGTGGCGGCCGACTCCGTCCTGCGGATGCTCGTCCCGTACACGTCACGTCGTACCGGACTCGCGCCCATCGGAGCTGACCCTTCCGAAGAAATGGTGTCAGATCATCGGCAGAGTACGGGCCGGGCCCCACTCCCGTACCCCGGCCGAAGGTGCACTCTACCGGCCGGGGAAGGGGAAGGTCAGTGCTCCGTCGGGGAGGAGGGTGCGGCGGTGACGAGTTCGGTGAGCACTCCGTGACAGTCCTTGGGGTGCAGGAAGGTGATCCGGGACCCCATCGACCCGGTCCGCGGCTCCTCGTAGAGCACCCGCACACCCTTGTCCCGAATGGCCTCGGAGTCGGCGTCCACATCGGCCGTGCCGAAGGCGATGTGGTGCACGCCCTCACCGTTCTTCTTCAGCCACTTTCCCACCGCGGAATCCTCCCGCGTCGGCTCCAGGAGCTGGAGATACGAGGCTCCGCCGTCGGAGGTGTCGTTGATTTTGAGCATCGCCTCGCGGACGCCCTGCTCTTCGTTGACCTCGGAGTGGAACACCTCGAACCCGTACGTGGCACGGTAGAACTCGACAGTCTTGTCGAGGTCGAAACAGGCGATCCCGATGTGATCGATTCGCGTCAGCATGGCTCCAGTGCACCGCTCGCACGGCTGGTTACGCAACGTGCCAGCCATCACACCCGCTTCCCGGTGACCCCGGGCGTACCGCTCAGTACATTGACGGGAACCCTCGTTAACTTCCCTGCAAAGGAAGGCCGGATCGCATGTCTGCAACCAACGGCACCACCTCCGTCATCGTGGCGGGAGCACGCACCCCCATGGGCCGGCTCCTGGGTTCCCTGCGCACCTTCTCCGGCGCCGACCTGGGCGGCTTCGCCATCAAGGCCGCCCTGGACCGGGCCGGTATCGGTGGTGACCAGGTGCAGTACGTGATCATGGGCCAGGTCCTCCAGGCCGGCGCGGGTCAGATCCCCGCCCGCCAGGCCGCCGTCAAGGCCGGCATCCCGATGAACGTCCCCGCGCTCACCGTCAACAAGGTCTGCCTCTCCGGTCTGGACGCCATCGCCCTGGCCGACCAGCTCATTCGCGCCGGCGAATTCGATGTGATCGTCGCCGGCGGCCAGGAGTCGATGACCAACGCCCCGCATCTGCTGCCCAAGTCCCGCGAGGGCTACAAGTACGGCGCGGTCGAGATGCTCGACGCGATGGCCCACGACGGTCTGACCGACTCCTTCGAGGGCATCGCCATGGGCGAGTCCACCGAGAAGCACAACACCCGCCTGGGCATCGCCCGCCCCGAGCAGGACGAGGTCGCCGCCCGCTCCCACCAGCGGGCCGCCGCCGCCCAGAAGAACGGCCTGTTCGCCGCCGAGATCACCCCGGTCGAGATCCCGCAGCGCAAGGGCGACCCGGTCCTGTTCAGCGAGGACGAGGGCATCCGCGGCGAGACCACCGCCGAATCCCTCGGCAAGCTGCGCCCGGCCTTCGCCAAGGACGGCACGATCACCGCCGGCACCTCCTCGCAGATCTCCGACGGCGCGGCCGCCGTGGTCGTGATGAGCAAGGCCAAGGCCCAGGAGCTGGGCCTGGAGTGGATCGCGGAGATCGGCGCGCACGGCAACGTCGCCGGCCCCGACAACTCCCTCCAGTCGCAGCCGTCCAACGCGATCGACCACGCCCTGAAGAAGGAGGGCCTGGCCGTCGAGGATCTTGACCTGATCGAGATCAACGAGGCGTTCGCGGCGGTCGCCGTGCAGTCAATGAAGGACCTGGGGGTATCCCCGGAAAAGGTGAATGTCAACGGCGGGGCGATTGCCCTCGGCCACCCGATCGGCATGTCCGGCGCCCGTATCGTGCTCCACCTCGCGCTGGAGCTGCGCCGGCGGGGCGGGGGCCTGGGCGCCGCCGCGCTGTGCGGTGGCGGCGGTCAGGGCGATGCGCTGATCATCCGCGTACCGGGCAACAACTCGGGCAAGTAACCGCGCAACAGGTACGCGAGCGAGCCGAAGGAGACGGGCAGCGATGGTGGACGTCCCGCAGCTGGTGGAGCAGGCCCGCGAGGGCCGGCCGAGGGCGGTGGCCCGGCTGATCTCCCTCGTGGAGGGGGCGGCCCCGGAGCTGCGCGAGGTGATGGCGGCGCTCGCGCCGCTCACCGGAAACGCCTATGTGGTCGGGCTGACCGGCTCACCCGGCGTCGGGAAGTCCACCACCACCTCCGCCCTGGTGACGGCCTACCGCAAGGCGGGCAAACGGGTCGGGGTGCTCGCCGTCGACCCGTCCTCGCCGTTCTCCGGTGGGGCGCTGCTCGGCGACCGCGTCCGGATGTCGGAGCACGCCTCCGACCCCGGCGTCTACATCCGTTCCATGGCCACCCGCGGCCATCTGGGCGGCCTGGCCTGGGCGGCGCCGCAGGCGATCCGTGTCCTGGACGCGGCCGGCTGCGACATCGTCCTCGTCGAGACGGTCGGCGTCGGGCAGTCCGAGGTGGAGATCGCCGCGCAGGCCGATACGAGCGTGGTGCTGCTCGCGCCCGGTATGGGCGACGGGATCCAGGCCGCGAAGGCGGGCATTCTGGAGATCGGCGACGTCTACGTCGTCAACAAGGCCGACCGGGACGGAGCGGACGCCACCGCCCGCGAGCTCAACCACATGCTCGGCCTGGGCGAATCGCGGGCGCCGGGCGACTGGCGTCCGCCGATCGTCAAGACGGTCGCGGCGCGGTCCGAGGGCGTCGACGAGGTGGTCGAGGCCCTGGAGAAGCACCGCGCGTGGATGGAGGAGCACGGCGTCCTGTCCGCCCGGCGCCGGGCCCGCGCCGCACGGGAGGTCGAGACGATCGCCGTCACGGCGCTGCGCGAGCGGATCGGCGACCTGAGCGGGGACCGCCGGCTGGACGCGCTGGCCGAGCGCATCGTCGTCGGCGAGACCGACCCCTATCGGGCGGCGGACGAGCTGGTGGAGGGGTTGACGAACGGGGGCTGAGCCCGTTTCGGGCCGGTTCGGGGCCGAGTACGGCTCCGGGGTCGGGGCGGGGCCGGTGGCCGGCGAAGTGTGCGCCGCCCGCGGTCAGTTGGTCCGTATGACGGCCCCGGCCCGCCCCCGGTGGCGGTGCCTCACAGCCCCCCGCGGTGCGCGCGCAGATGCTCGGCCACCGGGGCCAGCGACGCCCGCAGCGCCTCGAGGTTCTCGGCGGAGAACAGGTCGATGAAGTGCCGGCGCACCGAGGCGACGTGGTGCGGGGCGACCCGGCGCATGGTGTCCCAGCCCTCGTCGGTCAGCACCGCGTACAGGCCCCGGCGGTCCGACTCGCAGCTCTCGCGGCGCACCAGACCGGCGTTCTCCATCCGGGTGATCTGATGGGAGAGCCGGCTCTTGGACTGGAGGGTGGCGGTCGCCAGGTCACTCATCCGCAGCCGGTGGTCTTCGGCCTCGGAGAGGTTGACGAGGATCTCGTAGTCGTTGTTGGTGAGGCCGAACGGCTGGAGATCGCGTTCCAGCTGGTGCATCAGCAGCCGGCTGACGTCCAGATGCGTACGCCAGGCACGCTGCTCCTGGTCGGTCAGCCAGGGGGTGTCGTCGGTCGTCTCGGTCGTCATGGAGGAATTCTATCCGTAAAAGTTGAATACTGAATTAAGTTGCAGGGCTGAGCCGGGTGTGCGCTGAGCCGCGGCGGGTGCCCGCCGGCCCCCACGCCGGCCGGTGAGACGCCGGCGTGACCTCGGGTGATGGGTCAGGCGTTCGAGGTCACGGTCCGCAGACTACCGCTCACAGCCCGAAGCGGCGCTGGAGCCCCCCGAGGCCACCGGGCAACTGGGGCAATTGTGAGCCACTTTGCGCCGCCTGCCCGGCACCGCCCGGAACGCCCGCCTCGTCCGGCACCGCGCCCGTCTCCAGCTCCGGCATCAGGACCTCCGTCGACTGGAGCAGGACCGTCCCGGCCCCCACGAACTCGAACTGGTGCTCCTCGCCGGAGACCCCGCCGATCCCGGTGTGCGCCCGCAGCCCGCCGAGGAATCCCCGCAGGTACCGATGGTCGTAGTGATGGCACGGCGAGGGGCAGTCGGCCCAGCCGACCAGCGCCTGCGGGTCCACCCGGATGGGCGGCTCGACGAACACCACCGGACCGTTGGAGGCCGCCACGAACTTCCCCGTACCGATCAGCGTGAGAAAGCCGGGAATGATCGACTGCTTCAGCGACAGAGATGGCTGAAAGGCGAGCAGATTGCCGGAACGAATGGTGAGGTTGCCGTCCTCCAGGTCGTAGGAATTGACGTCGAAGGCGCGGTCGGCGAGCAGCATCTTGCCGCGGCCCTCGGCGACGACCCAGTCCGCGGCGTGCAGCGGCGAATGGAAACTGCCCGCGATCAGCCGGTCGAGCCGGCCGTGCCCGATGCCGTGGAAGTCGATCTGCCCGTAATAGGCGATCATCTTCCCCTTCTGGAGGAACCACTGGCCGTCCAGCGCCACGCTGAAGGCGTACGGATTGACGTTGTCGTCGGCCGGCAGCGACTGGACGTCGTGGATGACGGGACCGGTCACAGCTTTTCCTCCGACGCCTGGACGTAGACGGTGCCCTGGCCCGACAGCTCCAGCTGGAAGGCCTCTCCCGAGCCGCGGCCGACGAATTCGCGCCAGCCGAGCGCCGCGGACAGTTTGTTGCGGATCTCGCCGCGGTGCGCCACGTACGCCTGCGGATCGACATGGACCGGGCGCTGCGGGGTGACCGGCAGCTCGATCACCCCGCCGTGTGCCATCACCGCCGCCGAGCCGTGGCCCCTGAGCGTGGTGGTGAACAGGCCCTGCCCGGTGACCTGACCCCGCACCATGCCCATCACGCCGCCCTGCGAGCCCATGAACATCGTGCCCTGCTCCAGCGAACCGTCGAAGGCCAGCAGCCGGTCGGCCTCGACGTACAGCGTCTCGCCCGTCAGATCGACGGCATGGACGTGATGGCCGCCGTGGCCGAACATCACCGTGCCACTGCCCTCCACCGTCATCAGCGGCGTCGCCTCGCCCGCGATCCGCCGCCCGATCATCGAGCCGATACCGCCCTGTCCGCCCTGGATGTTCGGCGTGAAGGACACCTCGCCCCGGTAGGCGAGCATCGCCCCGCGCTGGCTGAACATCCGCTGCCCGGGGGCGATCCGGGCCTCCACCATGCGGGAGTTGAGCGCCGTGAACGGCATCAGACCTCACCCCCGACGGTGTTGCGCTCGCTGGGCTGGACGTACACCAGGCCCTCCCCCTCGAACCGGATCTGGAACGCCTCGCCCGAGCCCTCACCCAGGAACGTCCGGAAGTTCACCCCGGACTGGAAGTGCTGCTTGAGGTGCCCGGTGTGCGCGATATACGCCCCGGGGTCCACCTGGAGCGGATACTGCTTGGTCACCCGCAGCACCACGGCCGGCCCGTCCGACGTGAGCGCCGCCTGGCCGTGGCCCTCGACCGTGGTGGTGAACAGGCCGTTGCCCTGGGAGGCGCCGCGCAGCCCGGTGAAGGTGGTGCCGGTGCGCAGCGCGGCATCCGTGCACAGCAGATTGCTGGCCTCGACATAGAGCTTCTCGCCGGTCAGCCGCACCAGGTTGATCTCGCTCGCGCGGTCCGCGAAGTAGCAGGTGCCGTGCCCCTTCACCTCCATCACGGTCATCTGCTCGCCGGTCAGCCGACGGGTGACCATGCCGCGCAGTCCGTCGCCGCCCCCGGTCATCTTCTTGAACGACATCTGGCCGTCGTACGCGACCATCGCACCGTTTTTCGCCTTGACGGCGTCGCCCGTCATATCGACGGCGAGCACCTTGCTCCCCTGGAGCCGAAACTGAGCCACGGATCAGACCGTAGTCCGCCCGCACCGCACACGGCAGGCCCTTATGGCCGCGAGGGAGCGATCTGTCCGGGTCCGCGGTGCTGTGTGGCGTCGGAGCCGGGCTTGCCGGACCCGCCCGCGGTGATCGTCCGGGTGGCTGTCACAATGGACCGGCGCTTGTGAACTCTTGCACAAGCCGTTTGCCGCCTTGGCCCGCCGCACTGACGAGGTTCCCGTGGACATCAAGACCGCCGCCGCCCTGCACCGACTGCGCCTGGCATCCATCCCGGAAGCCATCTCCTTCCCGGCGCTGCTGATCTTCGGTACCGGATTCCGTCTGGCCTTCGGCTACGACGCCCTCGTGATGCCGCTCGGCCTGATCCACGGCGTGCTGTTCATCACCTACGTGGTGCTGCTGCTCGACCTGTGGAACCGCACCAAGTGGCCCTTCAAGCGCGTGGCCTTCTTCTTCGTCCTCGCGATCGTGCCGTTCGGCGGGCTGTACGGGGACCGGGTGCTGCGGCGCGAGGAGGAGGCCGGGGTGATCGCGGCGCGGGCCCGTAAGGAAGGTGTCGTCAACGCATGATCGTCGCCTTTTCCGTCAGCCCGCTGGGTGTCGGCGAGGACGTCGGCGCCTATGTGGCCGACGCGGTCCGGGTCGTCCGTGAGTCGGGCCTGCCCAACCGTACGGACGCCATGTTCACCTCCGTCGAGGGGGAATGGGACGAGGTCATGGACGTCGTCAAGCGCGCCGTCGCCGCCGTCGAGGCCCGCTGCGGACGGGTCTCGCTGGTGCTGAAGGCCGATATCCGCCCGGGCGTCACGGACGGTCTGACCTCGAAGGTCGAGACGGTGGAGCGGTATCTGACGCAGGAGGGCTGACCGTCCGCTGCGCCCGTCCGCTGCGCTTTGCCTGAGCCGACGTTTTGGCTTTCTCGCCGTTGCGCCTGCGGCGGGCTGGGGTTGTGTGTCGGCCGCGGTGCCGCCCCTGCGGACTTCGTCCTCCGGTGCGGCCCCTCCCGACGGTGGGGGAGGGAAAGGCCGGTGGTCCGCCCCCACCGTCTTTTCCCACCCCAACGGGGAGGTGCCGGGCCGTAGCGGCGGAGCCGTGTAGGGCCGGTGCCGCTGCCGGACAGCCCCGCGCCAGCGGCAACGCCCGCCGCAGGCGAAACGGCGAGAGCACACCGCGGCGCCGCAGACAAAAACGTGGGGCCCAGGCAAAGCGCAGCGGATCGGTGGACCGAAAAATGAGACAAGGCTGCCCACGATATGACCGACCGGTAGGGTCGGAGGCGTGCCGAAGCCGCTCAGCCTTGCCTTTGACCCCATCGCGCGTGCCGACGAGTTGTGGCGGCAGCGATGGGGCGCCGTGCCCTCGATGGCCGCGATCACCTCGATCATGCGGGCCCAGCAGATCCTGTTGTCCGAGGTGGACGCGGTGGTCAAGCCGTACGGCCTGACCTTCGCGCGGTATGAGGCGCTGGTGCTGCTGACCTTCTCCAAGGCCGGTGAGCTGCCGATGTCCAAGATCGGCGAGCGGCTGATGGTGCATCCGACCTCGGTGACCAACACCGTCGACCGCCTGGTGAAATCGGGCCTGGTGGCCAAGCGGCCCAACCCCAACGACGGCCGCGGCACCCTCGCCTCCATCACCGAGAAGGGCCGCAAGGTGTGCGATGCGGCCACCCACGACCTGATGGCGATGGACTTCGGGCTCGGTGCGTACGACGCTGAGGAGTGCGCCGAGATCTTCGCGATGCTGCGCCCGCTGCGGGTGGCCGCGGAGGACTTCACGGAGGGGGAGGGCGAGGAGTAGCGGGGCCGCGCCGGGGCGGGGGGTGGCGAAGATCGCCCCGGAACGGGCCGTTACGCTCGGGGCATGAAGCGAAGCGTCCTGACCCGATACCGGCTGATGGCCTACATCACCGCCGTGATGCTCCTCGTGCTCTGCACCTGCATGATCTTCAAGTACGGCTTCGGGATGGGCAAGGACCTCACCCTCGTCGTCGCCCAGGTCCACGGTGTGCTCTACATCATCTACCTGATCTTCGCGTTCGACCTCGGCTCCAAGGCCAGGTGGCCGTTCGGCAAGCTGCTGTGGGTGCTGGTCTCGGGGACGATCCCGACGGCCGCCTTCTTCGTCGAGCGCAAGGTCGTCCGCGAGGTCGAGCCGCTGCTCGCCGAGGCCGCGCCGCAGCCGGTCAAGGCCTGAGTCCGGCCGCCTCACGCTTCCGCGCCCGTCCGACGCGCCCGCCCCTGTGGGGGACGGGCGCGTGTGCGTTGCGTAGTCACATACACACTCTCGGAGACTCCCCGTCCGCTCCCATCGACAATTACTAGGACGTCCTAGTAAATTCGAAGGTATGGACGCTCACGCGATCGATGAGGGCCGCCGCCGCTGGCAGGCCCGGTACGACTCCGCACGGAAGCGGGATGCGGACTTCAGCACGCTCTCCGGCGATCCGGTCGAGCCGGTCTACGGCCCCCGGCCCGGCGACAGCGTCGAAGGCTTCGAGCGGATCGGCTGGCCCGGTGAGTACCCCTTCACCCGCGGGCTGTACCCGACCGGCTACCGCGGCCGTACGTGGACGATCCGCCAGTTCGCCGGCTTCGGCAACGCCGAGCAGACCAACGAGCGCTACAAGATGATCCTCAAGGCGGGCGGCGGCGGCCTGTCCGTCGCCTTCGACATGCCGACGCTGATGGGGCGGGACTCCGACGACCCGCGCTCGCTCGGCGAGGTCGGCCACTGCGGGGTCGCCATCGACTCCGCCGCCGATATGGAGGTCCTCTTCAAGGACATCCCGCTGGGCGAGGTCACCACGTCCATGACGATCTCCGGGCCGGCCGTCCCCGTCTTCTGCATGTACCTGGTGGCGGCCGAGCGGCAGGGCGTGGACCCGTCGGTCCTCAACGGCACGCTCCAGACCGACATCTTCAAGGAGTACATCGCGCAGAAGGAGTGGCTCTTCCAGCCCGAGCCCCATCTGCGGCTGATCGGCGACCTGATGGAGCACTGTGCGCGCGACATCCCCGCGTACAAACCGCTCTCGGTCTCCGGCTACCACATCCGCGAGGCGGGGGCGACGGCCGCGCAGGAGCTGGCGTACACCCTCGCGGACGGGTTCGGCTATGTGGAGCTGGGGCTGTCGCGCGGGCTCGACGTCGATGTCTTCGCGCCGGGGCTCAGCTTCTTCTTCGATGCGCATGTCGACTTCTTCGAGGAGATCGCCAAGTTCCGCGCCGCGCGCCGGATCTGGGCCCGTTGGATGAAGGAGGTGTACGGCGCGACGACGGACAAGGCGCAGTGGCTGCGGTTCCACACGCAGACCGCGGGTGTCTCGCTGACCGCGCAGCAGCCGTACAACAACGTCGTCCGCACGGCCGTCGAGGCCCTCGCGGCGGTGCTCGGCGGGACCAACTCGCTGCACACCAACGCGCTGGACGAGACCCTCGCACTGCCCTCCGAGCAGGCCGCGGAGATCGCGCTGCGCACGCAGCAGGTGCTGATGGAGGAGACCGGGGTCGCCAATGTGGCCGATCCGCTGGGCGGTTCGTGGTTCGTCGAGCAGCTGACGGACCGGATCGAGGCCGACGCCGAGAAGATCTTCGACCGGATCAAGGAACGCGGCGCCCGGGCGGTGCCGGACGGCCGGCATCCGATCGGCCCGATCACCTCCGGCATTCTGCGCGGCATCGAGGACGGCTGGTTCACCGGCGAGATCGCCGAATCCGCCTTCCGCTACCAGCAGGCGCTGGAGAAGGGCGACAAGAGGGTCGTCGGCGTCAACTGCCACGACGGCTCGGTCACCGGCGACCTGGAGATCCTGCGGGTCAGCCACGAGGTCGAGCGCGAGCAGGTGCGCGTCCTGGCGGACCGCAAGGCGGCCCGCGACGACGCCCGGGTGCGCTCCGCCCTGGACGGCATGCTGGCCGCCGCCCGCGACGGCGGCAACATGATCGAGCCGATGCTGGACGCGGTCCGCGCGGAGGCCACCCTGGGCGAGATCTGCGGGGTGCTGCGGGACGAGTGGGGCGTGTACACGGAGCCGGCCGGGTTCTGACCGGGGCCCGGCCTGGGGCTGGCCGGGGTCCGGCTCGGTTCTGGCCGGGTTCTGAAGCGCCCCGGTGCGCGTCACGGCTGCGCCACCGGCACCCGCAGCCGGAACAGCGCCCCGCCCCCCGGCGCCCGTTCCGCGGTGAGTTCGGCGTCGTGGGCGCGGGCGATCTGGCGGGCCATGGCCAGGCCCAGCCCGGAGCCGGGCAGCGCGCGGGCCGCCTCGGCGCGGTAGAAGCGGTCGAAGACATGGGGGAGGTCCTCGGCGGCGATCCCGGGCCCGTGGTCCCGTACGGTCAGGTCCAACGCGCCCGAGGCCAGGGCGAGTTCGGTGTCGACGGAGGCGCCCGGCGGGGAGAACTTCGCGGCGTTGTCGAGCAGGTTGGACAGCAGCCGGACGAGGCGGGGCGGGACGCCGGGGACGGTCACGGCGGCCGCGGCCGGGTCGATGCGGGCGGAGAAGACGATCCCCGGCCAGTGCTCGCGGGCCGTGTCGACGGCGTGTTCCAGGAGGGCGGCCGGGCGCACCTGCTCCACCAGGGGCTGCGGTTCCTCGTCGCGGGCGAGTTCGATCAGGTCGTTGACCAGAGTGGTGACCTCGCGCAGCTGACGGGCCAGCGCCCCGGCGGCGCGGTCGCGCTGGGCGTCGGTCAGCCGGTCGGCGCGGGCCAGCAGCTCGGCGTTCGTGCGCAGGGCGGTCAGCGGGGTCCGCAGCTCGTGGGAGGCGTCGGCGACCAGGCGGCGCTGGGCGGTGACGGACTGCTCCAGCGCGGTGAGCATGGTGTTGAAGGTGGCGGCGAGGCGGGTGACCTCGTCCTCGCGAGCCGGGGGTCCGGCCGGGAGCTCGATGCGGTGGCGCGGGTCGCGGGTGGCGGCGATGCGTTCGGCGGTGGCGGTCAGGCGGGCGACCGGGGCCAGGCCGGTACGGGACACGCCGTAACCGAGCGCGGCGGCCAGCAGGACACCGGCGGCGCCGACCGTCAGCAGTGCCCCGGCGGCCTGCTGCACACCGCGGTCCACGGTGTCGGAGCGCAGCGCCACCTGGAGCGCCAGACCCTTGCCGGGGTGGCGGGTGGTGTAGATGCGGACCGGGTGGCCGGCGACCGTGAAGCCGCTGTAGTACGCCGCATGGTGCCCGGCCGCGACCGCGCGGGTGGCGTCCTCGACGGGGAGGGCGTAGGGCTGGTGCGGATCCTTCGCCGGGTCGGCGGGGACGATCTGGCGGCACGGCGAGGCCGGGTAGCGGCAGGTCGTGTCGCCCGCCGTCGGCCCCCAGTCGCGGCTCTGCTGGGAGAACTGGGTCGCCGACTGGGCCAGGTTCAGATCCAGTTGGCGGGACATCTGGTAGCGGATGATGACGAAGGCCGCCGCGCAGACGCCGACGGCGACCAGCGCCACGGCGGCGGAGGCGGCCAGCGCCAGCCGGGTACGCAACGGCCGGCGGCGCACCCAGCGCCCGCCGAGCCCGCGCCGGCCCGTCATGCCTCCTCCGCCCGGTCCAGGCGGTAGCCGATGCCGTGGACGGTGTGGACGATCCGGGGCTCGCCGCCCGCCTCCAGCTTGCGCCGCAGATAACCGACGTACACCGCCAGCGAGTTGGAGTCGGGGCCGAAGTCATGGCCCCAGACGCGTTCCAGGATCACCTCGCGCGGCATGATCTGGCCCGGGTGGAGCAGCAGCAGCTCCAGCAGCGCCCATTCGGTGCGGCTGAACTCCAGGGGACGGCCCGCCCGGTGGCCGCTGCGGGTGCGCGGGTCGACCACCAGGTCGCCGAAGGTGAGGGTGCCGTCGTCGGCCACGGGGGCGGCGGCCCGGCGCAGCAGGGCCCGCAGCCGGGCGAGGAGTTCGTCCAGCGCGAAGGGCTTGACCAGATAGTCGTCGGCGCCGGCATCCAGGCCGTCGACGCGTTCGCTGACCGAATCCAGCGCGGTCAGGACGAGGATGGGCGTACGGTCGTCCAGCGCGCGCAGCCGGCGGCAGACGGCCAGCCCGTCCAGGACCGGCATCATGACGTCCAGGACGAGGGCGTCGGGCTGCCAGGCGGCGACCTCGGACAGCGCCGCCAGGCCGTCGGCGGCGCCGCGCACCTCGTAGCCTTCGACGGCGAGTCCGTCCTCGACGGCGGCACGCACCTCCGGCTCGTCGTCGACGACGAGGATCCTGGGCGCGGGGGACGGGAGCGCCGGGGACCGGGGCGCGGGGGACTGGGGCGTGGGCGGCATGGACACAGGCTGTCAAACACCTCTCTTAGAAGCTTCTTAGGGCACGTCGCGAGCGTGGCGGCCATGCGCACACCACTCTCCGTCGTGATCGGTGCGGGCGGCACCGGCGGCCACATCTACCCGGGGCTCGCCCTCGCCGACGCACTGCGTCGCGCGGTGCCCGACGCGGTGATCTCTTTCGTCGGGACCGAACGGGGCCTGGAGACCCGGCTGATACCGCAGGCCGGTTACCGGCTGCACACCGTCGACATGATCCCCTTCGATCCGGCGCTCGGCGCCCGGCGCTATCTGCTGCCGGCCGCGCTGCTGCGGGCGGGCGCCCAGTGCCGGGCGATCCTCAAGGACCAGCGCGCCCAGGTGGCCGTCGGTATGGGCGGCTATCCGAGCGCGCCGGTGATCGTCGGGGCGCGGCTGGCCGGGCTGCCGAGCCTGATCCATGAATCCAACGCGGTGCCCGGCCGGGCCAACAAGTTCGCCTCCCGGCTCACCCCGCATATCGCGGTCGCCTTCGACACCGGGCATCTGCCCGGCGCGGTCACCACCGGGATGCCGGTCGCCGCGGCCCTGGCCGGGCTCGACCGCACCGCGCTGCGCGACGCGGCCCGCCGCGCGCTGCGGGTGCCCGACGGCGCCCGGCTCGTCCTGGTCAACGGCGGCAGCCTGGGCGCCGCCCGGCTCACCGAGGCCGCGATCGGGCTCTCGCACCGCTGGGCCGCCCGCGCCGACGTCCATCTGCTGGTCAAGACCGGGCCGGCGGCCCTGGAGGAGACCGAGCGGCGGCTGGCGGCGAACGCCCGCGCCGTGCCGTACATCGACCGGATGGACCTGGCCTACGCGGCCGCCGACCTGGTCGTGTGCCGGGCCGGTTCGGCGACCGTCGCGGAACTGGCCACCGTCGGGGTGCCCGCCGTCCTGGTGCCGTATCCGCACGCCCCCGGCGACCACCAGACCCATAACGCCCGGGTGCTGACGGATGCCGGCGCCGGGCTTCTCCTCGCCGACGCCGACACCACCGCCGACCGGCTCGCCGCGCTCGTCGAGCCGCTGCTCGCCGACCCGGGCCGCCTGACGGCCATGGGCGCGGCCGCCGACCCCGGCCCGCACGCCCGCGCCGCCGAACTGCTCGCCGAGCGCACCCTGCGCCTCGCCGCACACCCGTACACCACCGCCCTCAAGGAGGCAGCATGACCACGACAACGAACTGGACCGGCCGCAAGGTTCTGGTCACCGGGGCCGAGGGCTTCATCGGCTCCGCCCTGGTCGATCTGCTCGTCGAGCGCGGCGCGCAGGTGCGCGCCCTGGTCCACTACAAGCCGTATGCCGAGAAGGGGTATCTCGCCCACCGGATGCACGAGGTCGAGATGCTCGCGGGCGACGTCCGCGACGCGGGCCGGGTGAGCGACGCCGTCGCCGGCTGCGACACCGTCTTCCATCTGGCGGCGCTGATCGGGATTCCGTACAGCTACGACTCGCCCGGCGCCTATGTCCAGACGAATGTCGTCGGTACGGAGAACGTCGCCGAGGCGTGCCGCCGGCACGCCGTCCGCCGGCTGGTGCACACCTCCACCAGCGAGGTCTACGGGACCGCGCGGACCGCGCCGATCGGCGAGGACCATCCGCTTACGCCCCAGTCGCCGTACTCCGCCTCGAAGATCGGCGCCGACATGATGGCGCTGTCGCACTGGCACGCCTTCGAACTGCCGGTGACGGTCGTGCGGCCGTTCAACACCTACGGTCCGCGGCAGTCGGCGCGCGCCGTGATCCCCACGATCCTGGCCCAACTGCACTCCGGTGCCCGGCAGATCAGGCTCGGCTCGCTCACCCCGACCCGGGACTTCACCTATGTCACGGACACGGCCGCGGGCTTTCTGGCGATGGCGGAGTGCGACCGGGCGCTGGGCGAGGTGGTCAATCTCGGCACCGGGCGGGAGATCGCGATCGGGGCGCTGGCCGAGGCGCTGATAGCGGCCTCCGGACGGGAGGCGGAGGTGGTCGTCGATCCGGCGCGGCTGCGGCCCTCGGGCAGCGAGGTGGAGCGGCTGCTGTCGGACAACTCCCGGGCGCGCCGGTGGGCCGGGTGGGAGCCGGAGGTGTCGCTGGAGGAGGGGCTGAAGCGGACGTCGGAGTGGGTGGCCGAGAATCTCCGGCTGTTTTCGGCCGACCGGTACCAGGTCTGATCCGCGGGGCCGCCCGGTGGCCGGGGCCGGGCGGTCCCGCCCCCGCCGCCGGGCCCGTGTGCCCCTCAGCCCAGCCCCACCAGCCCAGTCAGCAGCAGCGTCGCGAAGTGGTGCGCCCAGGCCGGGTCCACCGGTTCGGAGGAGACCAGGGTGCGGTGGATGATCGCGCCGGCGATCACGTCGAAGATCAGGCCGATGGCCTGGTCGGCGGCGAGCGCGCCCTCGGTGCCGGGGCTGTCGGGCGGCAGTTCCCCGCGCTGCTGGGCGCGTTCGCGGCCCAGGACGACCAGCCGCTTCTGGCGGTCGACGATCGCCGAGCGGATCCGTTCGCGCAGCGCGTCGTCGGTGGTGGACTCGGCGACCACGCCCATCAGCGCCGTTTTGGTCTCGGGCCGGGCGAGCAGCACGCCGAACTGGAGCACCACGCCCTCGATATCGGCTTTCAGACAGCCCCGGTCGGGCAGTTCGAGCTCGTCGAAGAGGACCGCCACGGCGTCCACGACGAGCTCGTTCTTGTTGGCCCAGCGGCGGTAGAGGGTGGTTTTGGCGACGCCGGCGCGGGTCGCCACCTCGCCCATGGTCAGTTTTCCCCAGCCCACGTCGACGAGCGCGGCGCGGGTCGCGTCGAGGATGGCGCGGTCGGCCTCGGCGCTGCGCGGGCGGCCGGGGCGGCCTTTCCGGGGGCTGGTGGAGTCGGGCATGCGGGCGACCATACCGGCCGGTAGGGGGCCGGGCGACGCGCATCGTGAGCCAGATCACGTCCGGCGGGGCCGGATATCGGTGCCGGACGGGGGCCGCCGCCAGTTACGCTACGACCCGTAGCGTAAGGGCTCGCACGATACGGGCCCACGCGGCGACAGCCACCGGCCGTGGGTGGGGACTCACGGCCACACAGCAGCAACAACGGTCCTCCTCGGGACCGGCTCCGGGATCACCCGGGCGTACGCCGCAATCCGGCGGGGCGTACGCAGGGCGCATGTATTCCGGACCGAGTTACGGATCGCTTTTCGGAACACGGCGCCCAGGGGGGAGGATGGACCCATGCAGCCACGCAACATGTCCATGAGTGGAGTCGTCGACCTCGCAGCGGTGAAGGCGGCCGGGGAAGCGAAGCAGAAGGCCGAGCAGGCGCGCGCCGAAGCCGCCCGCACGGGCGCGCCCGCGGGCGGCGCCCGGCTGGTGTTCGACGTCGACGAGGCGGGTTTCCAGCAGGACGTCCTCCAGCGCTCCACCGAGGTTCCGGTCGTCATCGACTTCTGGGCCGAGTGGTGCGAGCCGTGCAAGCAGCTGGGTCCGCTGCTGGAGCGCCTCGCCACCGAGTACGCCGGCAAGTTCGTGCTGGCCAAGATCGACGTCGACGCCAACCAGATGCTCTTCCAGCAGTTCGGGGTGCAGGGCATTCCGGCCGTTTTCGCGGTGGTCGCCGGCCAGCCCATCCCGCTGTTCCAGGGTGCGGCCCCCGAGGCGCAGATCCGCCAGGTGCTCGACCAGCTGGTCCAGGCCGCCGAGCAGCAGTTCGGCATCGTGGGCGCCCCGGTGGACGCCTCGGCCGAGGAGGAGCAGCCGGCCGAGCAGCCCAAGCCGGCCGGCCCCTACGACGCGCTGCTGGAGGCGGCGGGTACGGCGCTGGACGCCGGCGATCTGGGCGGCGCGATCCAGGCGTACAAGAACGTCCTGTCCGACGACCCGGCCAACCCGGAGGCGAAGCTGGGCCTGGCGCAGGCCGAGCTGCTGCGCCGGGTGCAGGACCTGGACCCGCAGGCGGTGCGCAAGGAGGCCGCCGACGCCCCGGCCGATGTGGCGGCGCAGATCCGCGCCGCCGATCTCGATCTGGTCGGCGGGCATGTCGAGGACGCCTTCGGGCGGCTGGTCGACACGGTCCGGCGGACCGCGGGCGAGGACCGGGAGGCCGCGCGGGTGCGGCTGCTGGAGCTGTTCGAGGTGATCGGCGCGGAGGATCCGAGGGTCACCGCGGCGCGTACGGCACTGGCCCGCGTGCTGTTCTGACACCCATTCGAGGGCTACGGGAGGGCTACGGAGTATTCCGCCCCGTACGACCTCCACACACCTCCCACGAGGTGTCTCGGCAAACGGAACGGCGCCTACGTTTTACCAAATCTTGGTAATCGTAGGCGCTGTTACTTGGAGTAAACCAGGCCACCTGCGTTGCGGTGATGTGCCCGCAATTGCCCGATGTCCCGTTGCGGTCAGTGCGACGGTGTGTGGCTGTTCGGTTTCAGTAAGTCGCGGCTCGTTTATCGCTCCGTTACCCGCAAGTAACGAGCCCCTTGTGCGGCGGCTCCGAATGCACGACGATCGGCCACGCTCGGTCCCTTCCCGCAGCTCCGGCATCCGGTTGGAGCCGCGGGTACTTGGGTCCCCACCGAGTGGTCGGCGACGGTGAGCGCCGACCGTGGACAGGGGGGTCTCTGCCCCACCCGGCAGGGCCTGTCCAGTGCGGTTGCGCGTGAGCGTGGCCAGTGGTTGTCGCTCGGGGGTGATCGCCGGTAATCGGAACGCTAAGCGCCTCCGAGGACAGGCGCTCTCCTTCCCGAGGACGTAGCACTTCTCCCATCCCAGGTGCGGCTGCTCTCAACTGAGAGGGCGGGTACCGGAGATGTACGTCCGAGAAGGAGGAAAGTCATGGAGTCCCTGGCTCGTGGCGGGACCAGATGGAAGCGGTTCGCCGTCGTCATGGTGCCGAGCGTTGCCGCGACGGCAGCGATAGGTGTCGCCCTCTCGCAGGGTGCGCTTGCGGCGTCGTTCAGCGTTTCCGGCCAGCAGTTCAAGGTCGCTACCGACCGCCTGGACGGCACCGGCTTCGTTCAGTACGGGGCCGTCGACACTCAGAAGAACGGCAAGAACGTCCCGGTGGCGGTCTCGGCGTTCTCCAACGCCAAGATCCACAACCTGTGCCAGTCCGTCGTGGTGCCGGTGCCGGTCTTCGGCGATGTGTCGATGAAGCTGCAGGCGGGCGGCGGTGGCACGCCGGTCGAGGCGAAGAACCTCTACATCGACCTCGACCAGCTCAACGCCGACGCGACCTTCAACAACATCAACATCGGTGTTGCTGCGGGCGCGACGTCCAAGGGCCCCGGCATCAAGAAGGGCGACAAGACGGACCCCGGTTCGTTCGCCCAGGAAGCCGACACGGCCACGCTGACCGGCGTCAAGCAGACGGCCTGGGCGACCACGGCCGGCACCTTCAAGCTCAGCGGCCTCAAGATGAGCGTCAGCAAGGGCAAGAACGAGTGCTTCTGACGCACTGAGCGTGCGGGCGCGGGGCGAGCTGTACGGCGGTACTCGCCGTGCCCCGTGCCCGTATGCCCCTTGCGTACAGCAGGCACTCCAGCTCAGTACCACGATTTGCCAGTCCCGAGGAGCTGTACACCATGAGCGCCGACACGCGACCACGGCTGATCGAGTCCATCGGCATGAAGCGCCGTTCGTTCGGGGAGTGGCGTGGCCGCCGCCCGTTCTGGGGCGGCATGCTGACGCTGCTCGCCGGCCTCCCGATCATGTACTTCCCCTACGCGCACCTCTCGCTCGGCGGGATGACCGTCAGCATGGCCACCACTGCCGGCGCCGGCTCGCTGATCATCGGCGTACTGCTCGTCGTGCTCGGTCTGACCATGTGGTTCCAGCCCGTGTCTCGGGTGTTCGCGGGTGTGGCGGCGATCCTGCTCTCCCTCGTCTCCCTCGTCGTCTCGAACTTCGGCGGCTTCGTGGTCGGCCTGCTGCTGGGGATGATCGGCGGCGCACTGGCGGTCGCCTGGGCGCCGGGTCAGCCGGCGGCCGAGAGCGACGACGGCGAGCCGGACCGCAAGGTGGTCGCCGGGCCGGTGGTCGCCACGAATCCGGCACCGGCCACCGGTGGCGGGTCCGGGTTGGGCTTCGGGCTGAACGACCTGTCAGGAACGAGCCCGAACGACGGATTGAACGGGAGGCACCGTGCCGGGTGACGAGCTGCACGAGAACGCAGCCGCCGGGCAGAGAATCGGGCCGCGGCATGCTGCGCCGAGGAGGCCGCTGCTGACTCGGCTTCACATGCCCGCGGGCAAGGCGATCGCCATCGCCGCCATGCCGTCCGCCGTGCTCATGGGTATGGGGCTCACGCCCCAGATGGCGATTGCCAAGACTGCGCCCAAGAGCCCGTTCAAGGACGGCCCGTGCGTCACCGCCCCGGACAAGACGGGCGGGGACACCAAGGCCAAGCAGGGCACGAAGGACCAGCCGACGAAGGACGCCACCCAGCCGTCCGCGAAGCCGTCCGCCAAGCCCTCGTCCTCGGCCGGCAAGGACGCGGGCAGCACGCCCGCACCCGCGCCGTCCGCGTCCCAGAAGACCGACGAGCCCTCCGGCTCCGCGACCCCGTCGCCGTCGGCCTCCTCGGACAAGAAGGACGACGGCGGTCTGCTCGGCGGCATCGGCGATGCGCTCGGCGGTCTCCTCGGCGGGAAGTCGTCCGACTCCAGCAGCCAGCCGTCGTCGTCGCCGAGCCCGTCGGCGACCAAGACGGCCTCGCCGAGCCCTTCGCCGTCCGCGTCCAAGGACACCTCGTCCTCGTCCAAGGACTCCGGATCCGGGACCAACCAGCTCTCGGATACGGTCAACGGCCTCAAGGACGGCGCCACCAGAGCCGTCCAGGACCCGGCGAAGGGGGTCAACGACACCGTCCACGGTGCCGTCGGCACGGCGGACAACGCCCTGCCCGGTGGCGGGCTCGACGGCAAGGACGCCAGCGGCAAGCAGTCCTACCCCTGCGTCGTCGAGAACAAGCAGAAGGGCAAGGACGAGCAGACGCCCGTCACCCTGCCCGACGATCCCTGGCACCTGGAGTCCAGCGGGCTCACCCTGCGCGGCCTGAACTACGAGGGTGTCGTCAACGTCACCACGCAGAACGGCCACACCAAGCAGGTGCTGAAGTTCACCGCCGACAGCATCGACATCGGCGACCTGCACCAGATCGTGGACGACAAGGCGAGCGGCAAGAAGTACCACGTCGAGTCGACGCCCGGGTCCACCTCCACGATCCGCGGCGGCAAGGTGACGATGTACACCGAGCGCCTCCAGGGCAATCTGTTCGGGCTGATCCCGATCGTCTTCGATCCGGAGCACCCGCCGCCGCTCAATGTCTCGTACGCCTATTTCACCAAGGTGAAGCTCGACCAGGCGGGCCAGTTCGGCGGCAATCTTCACGTCCCCGGTATGCATGTGAGCATCAAGGACTCGTGACCATCAGGGATTGAACCCCCGAGCCCCTTCGGGAGCCGCACAGGGAAGGCCCCGTTCCACCGAGGAGGAACGGGGCCTTCCGCATGCCGGGGGGCCTCAGGCGCGGCCGCCGCCCAGGTGGTGCACCCGCACCATGTTGGTGGTGCCGGGCACGCCGGGGGGCGAACCGGCGGTGATCAGCATGGTGTCGCCCTCGCTGTAGCGCTGGAGCTTGAGCAGCTCGGCGTCCACCAGGTCGACCATCGCGTCGGTGTTGTCCACGTACGGCACGACGAAGGGGTCCACGCCCCAGCTCAGCGCCAGCTGGTTGCGGGTGGAGGCCTCCGTGGTGAAGGCCAGGATCGGCTGCGCGGCCCGGTAGCGGGACAGGCGGCGGGCGGTGTCGCCGGACTGCGTGAAGGCCACCAGCGCCTTGCCGTCGAGGAAGTCGGCCATCTCGCAGGCCGCACGGGCCACCGCGCCGCCCTGGGTGCGCGGCTTCTTGCCCGGCACCAGCGGCTGGAGGCCCTTGGACAGCAGCTCCTCCTCGGCCGCCTCGACGATCTTCGACATCGTCTTGACGGTCTCGATCGGGTACTGGCCCACCGACGACTCCGCGGAGAGCATGACCGCGTCCGCGCCGTCCAGGATGGCGTTGGCGACGTCGGACGCCTCGGCGCGGGTCGGCCGGGAGTTGGTGATCATCGACTCCATCATCTGGGTCGCCACGATCACCGGCTTGGCGTTGCGCCGGCACATCTCCACCAGGCGCTTCTGCACCATCGGGACCTTCTCCAGCGGATACTCCACCGCCAGGTCGCCACGCGCCACCATCACCGCGTCGAAGGCCATCACGACCTCCTGCATGTTGGCCACCGCCTGCGGCTTCTCCACCTTGGCGATGACCGGGACGCGGCGGCCGACCTGGTCCATGACGCGGTGCACGTCCTGGACGTCCTTGGCGTCGCGGACGAAGGACAGCGCGACCATGTCGCAGCCCATGCGCAGCGCGAACTTGAGGTCCTCGATGTCCTTCTCCGACAGTGCGGGGACGTTCACCGCGGCGCCGGGCAGGTTGATGCCCTTGTGGTCGGAGATGACCCCGCCCTCGATGACGATGGTGCGCACCCGCGGGCCGTCGACCTCGATGACCTGGAGGGCGACGTTGCCGTCGTTGATCAGGACCGGGTCGCCCTTGGAGACATCGCCGGGCAGGCCCTTGTAGGTCGTGCCGCAGATGGTCTTGTCGCCGGGCACGTCCTCGGTGGTGATGACGAACTCGTCACCGCGCACCAGCTCCACCGGGCCCTCGGCGAAGGTCTCCAGACGGATCTTGGGGCCCTGGAGGTCGGCCAGCACGCCGATGGCGCGGCCGGTCTCCTCCTGGGCCTTGCGGAGGCGGTGGTACCGCTCCTCGTGCTCCGAGTGGGTCCCGTGGCTCATATTGAAACGGGCCACATTCATGCCGGCCTCGATCAGCGTCTTCAGCTGCTCGTAGGAGTCGACGGCGGGGCCCAGGGTGCAGACGATTTTGGAACGGCGCATGGCTTGAATCCTATCGGTTTGTTTCTGAGCGGAATATTCCGGTAGGGGGAAACACCAACGTCTAGGCGTTGACCAGGGCGTATGTCTGCTGGGCGATCTCCAGTTCCTCGTCGGTGGGGACGACGGCGACCGCGACCCGGGCGTAGTCGGGCGAGATCAGCCGGGGCTCTTCGGAACGCAGCGCGTTCAGCGAGGCGTCCACCGCCATGCCCATCTCCTCCAGGCCGGCGACGGCGGCCTCGCGCACCGGGGCGGCGTTCTCGCCGACGCCCGCGGTGAAGGCCACCGCGTCGACCCGGCCGAGCACCGCGCTGTAGGCGCCGATGTACTTCTTCAGCCGGTGGATGTAGATGTCGAAGGCCAGCTGCGCGCGCTCGTCGCCCTCGTCGATCCGGCGGCGGATCTCGCGCATGTCGTTGTCGCCGCACAGCCCGATCAGCCCGCTCTTCTTGTTGAGCAGGGTGTCGACCTCGTCCTCGTCCATCCCCGCCACCCGCTTGAGGTGGAAGGTGACGGCCGGGTCGATGTCGCCGGAGCGGGTGCCCATGACCAGGCCCTCCAGCGGCGTCAGGCCCATGGAGGTGTCCACGCAGCGGCCGCCGCGGACGGCGGACGCGGAGGCGCCGTTGCCCAGGTGCAGCACGATCACATTGACCTCCTCCGGCGCCTTGCCCAGCAGCGCGGCCGTCTTGCGGGACACATAGGCGTGCGAGGTGCCGTGGAAGCCGTAGCGGCGGATGCGGTGGGCGTCGGCGGTGGCCACGTCGATGGCGTAGCGGGCCGCGTACTCCGGCATCGTGGTGTGGAAGGCGGTGTCGAAGACCGCGACCTGCGGCAGGTCCGGGCGCAGCGCCCGGGCGGTCCGTATGCCGGTGATGTTGGCCGGGTTGTGCAGCGGGGCGACCGGTACCAGCCGCTCGATCTCCGTCAGGACCGCCTCGTCGATGACGGTCGGCTCGGTGAACTTCAGCCCGCCGTGCACCACCCGGTGACCGATCGCCGCCAGTTCGGGCGAGTCCAGCCCCAGCCCGTCGGCGGCCAGCTCCTTCGCGACCGCCTTCAGCGCGGCCTCGTGGTCGGCTATCGGGCCCTCGGTCTCGCGCTTCTCGCCGCCGGCGGCCAGCGGGGTGTGCACCAGACGCGAGGTCTCCTCCCCGATCCGCTCCACCAGGCCGACGGCCAGGCGCCCCGCGGCGGAGCCGCCGATCGACTCCGCGTCGGTCATGTCGAGCAGCTGGTACTTCACCGACGAGGAGCCGGAGTTGAGGACGAGGACGCGGGTGGCAGTGGCAGACATGTGCGGCTTTCCGGTGAGATGGGGCGAGTTCAGGCGGTCTGTGCGGCGCCGGGCTGCGCGCCCTGCGCCTGGATGGCCGTGATGGCGACGGTGTTGACGATGTCCTGCACCAGTGCACCGCGCGAGAGGTCGTTGACGGGCTTGCGCAGACCCTGGAGGACGGGGCCGACGGCGACCGCGCCGGCCGAGCGCTGGACGGCCTTGTAGGTGTTGTTGCCGGTGTTGAGGTCCGGGAAGATCAGCACGGTGGCCTTGCCGGCGACGTCGGAGCCGGGCAGCTTGGTCTCGGCGACCGCGGTGTCCACCGCCGCGTCGTACTGGATCGGCCCCTCGATCAGCAGATCCGGGCGCCGCTCACGGACGATCTCGGTGGCCTTGCGGACCTTGTCGACATCGGCGCCGGAGCCGGAGGTGCCGGTGGAGTACGACAGCATCGCGATCCGCGGCTCGACGCCGAACTGCGCCGCGGTGGTCGCCGACTGGATGGCGATGTCCGCCAGCTGCTCGGCGTCCGGGTCCGGGTTGACCGCGCAGTCGCCGTAGACCAGGACCCGGTCGGCCAGGCACATGAAGAAGACTGACGACACGATCCCCGCGCCCGGCTTGGTCTTGATGATCTCGAAGGCGGGGCGGATGGTGGCGGCGGTGGAGTGCACGGCACCGGACACCATGCCGTCGGCCAGGCCCTCCTGCACCATCAGCGTCCCGAAGTACGAGACGTCCGCGACCACGTCGTAGGCCAACTCGTAGGAGACGCCCTTGTGGGCGCGCAGCCGCGCATACAGCTCGGCGAACCGGTCGCGCAGTTCGGAGGTCTGCGGGTCGATGATCTGGGCGCCGGCCAGGTCGATGGCCAGGTCGGCGGCGCGCTTGCGGATGGCCTCCTCCTCGCCCAGGAGGGTCAGATCGCAGACATCGCGGCGCAGCAGCACATCGGCGGCGCGCAGCACCCGCTCCTCGCCGCCCTCGGGCAGCACGACCCGGCGGCGGCCGGAGCGGGAGCGCTCGATCAGCTCGTGCTCGAACATCATCGGGGTGACCCGGCCGGAGCGGGCGACGGAGATACGGTTCGTCAGCTCGGTGGTGTCCACATGCCGCTCGAACAGGCCCAGCGCGGTCTCCGCCTTGCGCGGCGAGGCGGCGTTGAGCTTGCCCTCGATGGCGAACAGCTCGCCGGCGGTCGGGAAGGACCCACCCGGTACGGAGACCACCGGGGTGCCCGGGGCGAGCCGTTCGGCCAGCGCCATGATGTCGGGGCCGGGCCGCTCGTCGAGGGTGAGCACCACCCCGGCGATCGGCGGGGCGCCGGCGCTGTGCGCGGCCAGCGAGCCGATGACCAGGTCGGCCCGGTCCCCGGGGGTGATCACCAGGCAGCCGGGGGTCAGCGCCTTGAGGAACGTCGGCAGCATGGCGCCGCCGAAGACGAAGTCCCGGGCGTCGCGGGCCAGCCCGGAGTCGTCGCCGAGCAGCACCTCGGCGCCCAGGGTGTGCACGATCTGGCGGACGGTCGGCGCCGAGAGCGCACCGTCCTCGGGCAGCGCGTAGCAGGGCACGGGCAGCCGGGCGGAGAGCCGCTCGGCGACGGCGGTACGCAGCTCGGGGGCCACCCGGTTGGCGACCATGGCGACGACGTCGCAGCCCAGCGAGTGGTAGGCGCGGTAGGCGTTGCGGACCTCGGCCCGTACGGACTCCGCGTCCTGGCCCTGGCCGCCGACCACCGGCAGCACCGCGGCGCCGAATTCGTTGGCGAGACGGGCGTTGAGCGCCAGCTCGGCCGGCAGATTGGTGTCGGCGAAGTCCGAGCCGAGGACCAGGACGTACTCGTATTCCCTGGCCACCGCGTGGAAGCGGCTGACCAGCCGGGAGACCAGCTCGTCGTCGCCGCGCTCGGCCTGGAGCGTGGCGGCCTCGGTGTAACCGATGCCGTAGACGGTGTCGGGGGACTGCGAGAGCCGGTAGCGCGAGCGCAGCAGATCGAAGAGCCGGTCGGGTCCGTCGTCGTGGACCAGCGGGCGGAAGACGCCCACCCGGTCGACATGGCGGGTCAGCAGTTCCATGACCCCCAGCTCGATGACCTGGCGGCCGTCGCCGCGGTCGATCCCGGTCACGTACACGCTGCGCGTCACGCGGTGCTCTCCGTCCGTCGCATTGTTCAAGCCATTGTGTGGCTGACAAGGTCAAATTACCCGTTATGGTGGGCTTGCCCCTCTTGACAATACCTGCGCAGAGGGATAGGTCGCTCTCCTAGTGTCCCCGAGGGGTCCGGTACCCAGGACGGCAGGGTGGGACGCGGGGTGAGCGCGGGCACGGTGTGACCGTGAAACAATCGGACCGGCTCACAAGAACCCACCGCGAGCACAGGAGACACAGCACGATGCGTATCGGAGTCCTCACCGCAGGCGGCGACTGCCCCGGACTGAATGCTGTGATCCGGTCCGTCGTCCACCGCGCACTGACCGGCCACGGCGATGAGGTCATCGGCTTCGAGGACGGCTTCTCCGGGCTGCTCGACGGCCGCTTCCGCAAGCTCGACCTGGAGGCGGTCAGCGGCATCCTCGCCCGCGGCGGCACCATCCTCGGCTCCTCCCGGCTCGAACGCGCCCGGCTGCGGGAGGCCTGCGAGGACGCCAAGGACCACTCCAAGGACTACGGCATCGACGTCCTGATCCCCATCGGCGGCGAGGGCACCCTCACCGCCGCCCGGATGCTCTCGGACGCCGGTCTGCCCGTCGTCGGTGTCCCCAAGACCATCGACAACGACATCTCCTCCACCGACCGCACCTTCGGCTTCGACACCGCCGTGGGCGTGGCGACCGAGGCGATCGACCGCCTCAAGACCACCGCGGAATCGCATCAGCGGGTCATGGTCGTCGAGGTCATGGGCCGGCATGCGGGCTGGATCGCGCTGGAGTCCGGGATGGCCGGCGGCGCCCACGGGATCTGCCTGCCGGAGCGGGAGTTCGACGTCAGCGATCTGGTCGAGATGGTCGAGGAGCGCTTCGCCCGCGGCAAGAAGTTCGCCGTGATCTGCGTCGCCGAGGGCGCCCACCCGGCCCCCGACACCATGGACTACAAGAAGGGCGCCATCGACCAGTACGGTCACGAGCGGTTCTCCGGCATCGGCAACGCCCTCGCCCATGAGCTGGAGCGGCGACTGGGCAAGGAGGCCCGCCCCGTCATCCTCGGCCATGTGCAGCGCGGCGGCACCCCCACCGCCTACGACCGCGTCCTGGCCACCCGCTTCGGCTGGCACGCCGTCGAGGCCGCGCACCGCGGGGACTTCGGCAGGATGACCGCCCTGCGCGGCACGGACATCACGATGGTGCCGCTCGCCGAGGCCGTCACCGAGCTGAAGACCGTCCCCGCGAACCGTATGGACGAGGCCGAGTCGGTCTTCTGACCGACCGTCAACGGCCGAGAGGCGGCGCGCCGTTGGGCGCGCCGCCTCTCGTTCGCCACGGACCGCTACTGCGCGCCGATGGCCTGGAGCATGTTCAGCCGGGCGGCGCGGCGGGCCGGCCACAGCGCGGCCAGCACGCCCACGACCAGCGCGATCAGCAGGAACAGGCCGAGCCGGCCCCAGGGCAGCGCCATCGCGTACGTCGGGAAGGACGATCCGACCAGACTGCCGCCCGCCCAGGCCAGGAAGACGCCCAGGCCCATCCCGAGCACCGCGCCGAACAGCGAGATGACCACCGACTCCAGCCGGACCATCTGCTTGATGCCGCTGCGCGCCAGCCCGATGGCACGCAGCATGCCGATCTCCCGGGTCCGCTCGAACACCGACATCGCCAGGGTGTTGACCACGCCGACCACCGCGATGACGACAGCCATGCCCAGCAGTCCGTAGACCATGTTCACCACGGTGTCGATCTGCCCCGCGGCCTGCTTGCGCAGATCGTCATGGCTCTGGATCTTCAGCAGCGGGCTGTCGCCCAGGGCGTGCCGGATCTTCCCGGCCACCGCCTCGGATCCGCCGCCACTGGCCTTGACCAGCAGGGTCTCGTCCTTGGCCCGGTCCGTGTGCGGGGCGACCAGGGACATCTCGGCGAAGGCGTCGCCCAGCATCTCGTTGTTGGCGTAGACCGCGGCGATCTTCAGCTTCGTCTTCTTCTTGTCGGTGAACTCGGCGGGTACCACCTCACCGGCGTGCCAGCCGCGCTGCTTGGCCCAGCTCTGCGAGACGGCGATGCTCTTGCCGCGGACGGCGTCCAACGAGCCCTGGGTGAAGGTGAGTTCAGTGACCTTGTCGAGCTGCCGGACATCGGTGCCGCGCAGATACCCGAACCCGCCGCCGCTGCCGATGCCCGTCCCGCGGAACGGGACCGCCGCCTCGACGCCCGGTATCTCCGCCACCTTCTTCGACTGTGCGGGGTCCAGCCCGGTGAAGGTCGAGGTCTCGATCTTGTAGTCGGCGGTGAGGCCGTTGGCCGCCATCTTGTCCATCGCCACCTGGGCGGAGTGCCCCACGACCGTCATTCCGGTGATCATGGTGAGGCCGATCATCAGCGCGGAGGCGGTGGCGGCCGTACGGCGCGGATTGCGCAGCGCGTTCTCCTTGGCCAGCTTGCCGCCGATGCCGAACAGCCGGGTGGTGACCAGACCCGCCAGCGAGACCACCGGCCGGGACAGCAGCGGCGCCAGAATGATCACGCCGGTCAGCGTCAGCATCGAGCCCGCCATGGCGATCGGCAGATCGTCGCCGGACTTCAGGGTCGAGACGTACAGCATGACGGCCGCACCGGCGCCGGTGACCACCGCGCCGATCGCGTTGCGCACCACCAGACTGCGCGTCGCGGGCGGCGCCTCCACGCTGCTCAGTGCCTCCACCGGGGCGATCTTCGCGGCCTTGCGGGACGGCAGCCAGGCGGCCAGGACGGTCACCACCACCCCCACGGCCAGCGCGGCCAGCACCGTGGACGGGCTGATGACGACCGGCCCGTCCGGGAAGCCCGCGCCGTTGGCGTCCAGCACCGCGCGCAGCCCCACCGCGATGCCCGCGCCCAGCGCGAACCCGATGGCGGACGAGATCAGGCCCAGCAGCGCCGCCTCGGCCAGCACCGAGCGGACGACCTGCCGGCGCGAGGCGCCCACCGCGCGCAGCAGCGCGATCTCGCGGCTGCGCTGCGAGATCAGCATCGTGAAGGTGTTGGCGATGATGAACACCCCGACGAACAGCGCGATTCCGGCGAAGGTCAGCAGGGTCTTGCTCAGCGCACTGTTCTGCTCGGCGATCATCTTGGCCTGCTCGGCGGCCAGTTCACTGCCGCTGGTCGCTACGGCGCGGCCCTTGGGCAGCAGCTCGCGGACCTTGGCGGTCAGCGCCTGCTGGTCGGTGCCGGGGGTGGCGCTCACCACCAGCTCGTCGAACTGCCCCGGGTGCAGATACAGCCGCTGCGCGGTGGCGGTGTCGAACAGCGCCAGACTGCCGCCCGCGGTCACCTGCGGATCGTCCGTCGCCACCGTCCCGACCAGCTTCTTGGTCAGCACCGGCCCGTCGGTCGCGAACTGCACGGTGTCCCCGATGCGGTACCCGGCGGCCTTGGCCGTGCTCTCGGCCAGCGCCATCTCCTTCCCGTCGGCCGGGCCGCGCCCCGCCACCAGCGGATAGCGGCCGTCCTTGCCGTCCTTGCCGGGCTGGTAGTTGACGGCGCGGTTCTGCCAGCCGTTGCCGACGGGTTGGCCGTCCGTGCCCGCGAGGGTCGCCTGGCCGGTGACATCGGACCGTACGGAGGCCACGCCGGGCAGCGCCCGGATCCGGTCCGCCAGCCGGTCGTCGAGCGCGGTGGCCCGCTTGCCGTCCTTGCCCGCCTTGCCGGCGTCGGGCGTTGCGGGGTCGTCGTTCGTCGCCTGGACGGAGACGGCGACGTCCTTGAGGTTCTTGGCGGAGGCGTTCTTGACCGCCTCGCCGACGGTGTCGCTGAAGATCAGGGTGCCGGCGACGAAGGCGACGCCGAGCAGGACCGCGAGCGCGGTCATCATCAAACGGGCTTTGTGCGCAAGGACGTTGCGCAGCGCGGTTCGCAGCATGGTGGTGTGTCAGTCCTGAGGTGAGGGAGTCCGGGTGCGGGGACGGCGCGCGGGGCGGCCGTGCGCCGCCTCAGCTGGTACGGCCCTTGGCGTCGAACAGCCGCATCCGGTCCAGGACGGCGTCGGCGGTCGGCTCGTAGAGCTCCTCGACGATCCGGCCGTCGGCGAGGAAGACCACCCGGTCCGCGAAGCTCGCGGCGACCGGGTCATGGGTGACCATCACCACCGTCTGCTGCATCGCCTGCACCGACTCGCGCAGGAAGCCCAGCACCTCGGCGCCGGAGCGGGAGTCGAGATTGCCGGTCGGCTCGTCCGCGAAGATGATCTCCGGCTGGGCGGCCAGCGCCCGGGCCACCGCCACCCGCTGCTGCTGGCCGCCCGACAGCTGCGCCGGCCGGTGCGCCAGCCGCTCGGACAGGCCCACGGTCTCGATGACGCGGCTGACCCACTCGCGGTCCGGCTTACGGCCCGCGATGTCCATCGGCAACGTGATGTTCTCCAGCGCGGTCAGCGTGGGCAGCAGGTTGAACGCCTGGAAGATGAAGCCGATCCTGTCCCGGCGCAGCCGGGTCAGCTGCCGCTCGCCCAGCGAGGCGAGCTCGACGTCGCCGATCCGGGCGGAACCGGCGGAGATGCCGTCCAGCCCCGCCATGCAGTGCATCAGCGTGGACTTTCCGGAGCCGGACGGGCCCATGATCGCGGTGAAACGGGCCCTGCCGAACTCGACGGAGACCGAGTCCAGCGCGACCACGCGGGTCTCGCCCTCGCCATAGACCTTGGTCAGGTCCGTGGCACGGGCGGCGACGGCCGCGGCGGCGCGGTCGGGGGAAGCGGACGAACCGGAGAATCCGGGGTAGGCGGCGGCCGCATGGGACACGGGGACTCCTGAAGACGATGCGGGACGAGGGACGGTCGAATGTCGTTGTCCCTATTCTCGAATCCGCAGGTCAGCCCGGTCGTCAACCCGGGGGACCGAATGCCGCACCGGTCTGGAGTGCCATGCCGCACCCCCGCGTCATACCGTGGACGGACCCGTCTCCGACCTCCGGCCGACGCGCTCCCAGAAGGCGTCCAGAATCCCGTCGAGGAAGGCCCGCCCGGCCCTGCCGGACTCGTCGGCGCCGCCCCCGCCGCCCCAGTTCAGCGTCCCGGCCATGTTCGCCTGATAGTCCTCGTGCAGCTCTTGCAGCACATCCTGGACGCGCTCCTTGGGCAGCGCCACGAGCTTGCCGACCGGCCGCACATACGCCTGCCACCGCGTGGTGACCGCGCTGGTCAGCATCTCGGTCAGGGCCTCGTTCTGCCCGGTGAACCGCACCAGCGCGGGCGCCGGCAGCCGCAGCGCCTCGCCCAGCACCGCCGCCTGCCGGTCGTTGCCGGTCCACCTGCCGCCGTCCTCCAGCCGCTCGTACGCCCGCCGGTTCATCCCGAGGCGCAGCGCCAGATCGTCCACCGCGATCCCGAGCGCCAGCCGGTATTCGCGCAGGGTGCGCGGTGCGCCCAGCAGCTCGGCGGGCGCGCACCACAGCGCGCCCGCCAGCGCGGTCAGCTCCTCGGCCGTCGGGGTGCTCTCGCCCAGCT
The DNA here is from genome assembly GCF_002082195.1 of Streptomyces gilvosporeus. Lineage (GTDB taxonomy): Bacteria > Actinomycetota > Actinomycetes > Streptomycetales > Streptomycetaceae > Streptomyces > Streptomyces gilvosporeus. The sequence continues at coordinate 6,191,307 of NZ_CP020569.1, forward strand.
CCCATGACGCCACCGCGGCGGGCGCGATCCGCAGCCCGTAGGCGGCCGCCATGCCGTACGCGACATGGGCGGGCGTCATACCGAGGGCCTCGCGCAGCCGGCGGGCGGCCTCGGCGTTGAAAGGGGGCCTGCGGGGCTCCCCGACGTGCGTGTTCACTGGGCCACGGTAGGTGAGCGGAGGTTTTCACACCTATTGGGCAGATGAACAAGGTGTGAACTCGTAGCTTCATACGGAGGAACGAACTCATCAGTTGTCGACCCATACCGTCCGTACGGTACGGACCGTACGGACGGTATGGCACACCGCTATCGCCCCGCCCGCGCACCGGCCCCGGCGCCGGTCAGTGCCCCGACCAGCGATAGCGCAGTTCCGGACGGCCCACCTGGCCGTACTGCGGGGCGCGGGCGGCCCGGCCGGTCTCCACGAGGTGTTCCAGATAGCGGCGGGCGGTGATCCGGGAGATCCCCACGTCGACCGCCGCCTGCGCCGCCGTCAGCCCGCCCTGCGCGGCCCGCAGCGCCTCGGTCACCGCCGTCAGCGTGGCGGCGGTCAGCCCCTTGGGCAGCGCGGCCGGCCACGGGGCGCGCAGCGAGGCGATCGCCCGGTCCACCTCGTCCTGGCCGCTGGCCTCGCCCGCGGTGGCGCGGAACTCCGCGTAACGGGTGAGCCGGTCGCGCAAGGTGGCGAAGGTGAACGGCTTCAGCACGTACTGCACCACGCCCAGCGAGACGCCCTCGCGCACCTTCGCCAGATCGCGGGCCGAGGTGACGGCGATGATGTCCGCGCCGTGCCCGGCCGCGCGCAGGGTCCGGACCAGCTGGAGCCCATGGCCGTCGGGCAGATACAGATCGAGCAGCAGCAGATCGACGGGGTGCCGGTCGAGGTGGCGGCGGGCGTCGCCCATGGAGTGCACGGTGCCCGAGACGGCGAAGCCGGACACCCGGCCGACGTACAGGGCGTGGGCCGCGGCGGCGACCGGATCGTCCTCGACGACCAGGACCCGGATGGCGGGGGCGCTCACCGGACGCCTCCTTCCGCGGCCGGCCCGCCCGGGGACGCGGCGTGCAGCGGCAGCCGTACGGTGAACCGCGCGCCGCCCTCCGGCGGCCGGTCCACGGTGAGCGTGCCGCGGTTACGGCGTACGGCCTGGTCCACCAGGGCCAGCCCCAGACCGCGGCCCGGACCGGCCTTGGTGGACCAGCCGCGCCGGAAGATCTCCTCCCTGGCGTCCTCGGCCACGCCCGGGCCGTTGTCCGCGACGCACAGCAGCAGTTCGTCGCCGTCCGCCCGCGCGGTGACCCGGACCGCCGCGGCGGGTAGCGGCGGGGCGGTGGCATCGAGGGCGTTGTCGATCAGATTGCCCAGCACCGTCACCAGATCGCGGGCGGGCAGCCCGGGCGGCAGCAGCCCGTCGTCGATCCGGCTGTCCGGCGTCAGGATCAGCTCCACGCCCCGCTCATGGGCCTGCGCCGCCTTACCGAGCAGCAGCGCGGCCAGCACCGGCTCGGCGACCGCGTCGACGACCTGGTCGGTCAGCGCCTGCGCCAGCTCCAGTTCGGCGGTCGCGAAGTCCACCGCCTCCTTCGCCCGGCCCAGTTCGATCAGCGAGACGACGGTGTGCAGCCGGTTGGCCGCCTCGTGCGCCTGCGAACGCAGGGCCTCGGCGAAACCCCGCAGCGAGTCCAACTCGCCGGACAGCGCCTGGAGTTCGGTGTGATCGCGCAGGGTCACCACACTGCCCCGGCGCTCTCCGTCCGAGACCGGGGAGGAGTTGACGACCAGCACCCGCTCGGCCGTCAGATGCAGTTCGTCCACCCGCGGACCGGCCGCCAGCAGCGCCGCGGTCAGCGGATCCGGCAGCCCCAGCGCCGTCACCGGCCGGCCCACCGCATCCCCCGACAGCCCCAGCAACTCCCGCCCGCCGTCGTTGATCAGCGCGACCCGGCCCTCCCCGTCGAGCAGCAACAGCCCCTCGCGCACGGCGTGCAGCGCGGCCTGGTGGTAGTCGTACATCCGGCTCAGCCCGGCCGCATCCAGCCCATGGGTGTGCCGCCGCAGCCGCGCATTGACCACATACGTCCCCAGCCCGCCCAGCGCCAGCGCACCCAGCGCCACCGCGAGGACCGCCAGCACCTGGTCGCGCAGCTGCGCGCTGATCGTCTCGATGGTGATCCCGGCGCTGACCAGCGCCGTGATCCGCCCGCCCCGCAGCGGATCGCGCACCGGCGCGACCACCCGCACCGACGGCCCCAGCGTCCCCTGATACGTCTCGGGAACGATCCGGCCGCGCAGCGCGGGCCCGACGTGCCCCAGGTACTTCCTGCCGATCGCCGACGGGTCCGGATGCGTCCAGCGGGTCTTGTCCGGCGCCATCACCACCACGAAGTCGACGCCCGCGGCGCGCCGCACCCGCTCGGCGTACGGCTGGAGCGCGGCCGTCGGATCCTTCGTACGGGCCGCCGCCACCACCGCCGGGGAATCGGCGACGGCACTCGCCACGGCGGTCGTCTTCTGCCGCGCGGCCGCCTCCGCCTGCCGCTGCGCGCTCAGATACGCGAACAGCGCGCAGCCGGCCACCACCACCGCCATCAGCACCACCTGCATGGCGAAGAGCTGCCCGGCCAGACTGCGCGGGCCGCGCGGCCGCCGGGACGGCCGGGGACGGGGGAGGGGCATGGCAACAGTCTGCACGCTCGCCCCCGGAACCGGCCCTGCGGTCACTTTCCTTCGTGCCTTCCTCCGGCTTCCCGTGAACGAAATGCACGTAAGGGTGACGGGCGCCACAGCGGCGTGCATAGTCGCCGGAACCCGTCGTGCCGGAGCCGCAGATCAGCGCACGACCGTTACCCGAGGAGGCAGCCGTGGCTGCACAGACCCCGCCGTCCGGGGACATCGCCGAGGAGACCGCACCCCCCGCGGAACCGGCACCGAAGAAGCGGGACCGGACCCACTATCTCTATCTCGCCGTGATCGGCGCCGTACTGCTCGGCATCGTCGTGGGCTTCGCCGCCCCCGGTGTCGCCGTCCAGCTCAAACCGCTCGGCACCGGGTTCGTGAACCTCATCAAGATGATGATCTCGCCCGTCATCTTCTGCACCATCGTGCTGGGCGTCGGCTCGGTCCGTAAGGCCGCCAAGGTCGGCGCGGTCGGCGGGCTGGCGCTGGCCTACTTCATGGTGATGTCCACCGTCGCGCTGGCCATCGGGCTGGTCGTCGGCAATGTGCTGGAACCGGGTTCGGGCCTCCATCTGACCGAAGCCGTACGGCATGCGGGCCAGGCGCAGACCACCGGCGGCGCCGAATCGCTCTCCGGCTTCCTGATGGGCATGATCCCCACCACGCTGGTCTCCGCCTTCACCCAGGGCGAGGTGCTCCAGACGCTGCTGGTGGCGCTGCTGGTCGGCTTCGCCCTCCAGGGGCTGGGCACCGCGGGCGAGCCGGTGCTGCGCGGCGTCGGCCACCTTCAGAAGCTGGTCTTCCGGGTGCTCGCCATGATCATGTGGGCGGCTCCGGTGGGGGCGTTCGGGGCGATGGCCGCGGTGGTCGGCGAGACCGGGCTGGGCGCGCTCAAGGATCTCGCGCTCCTCATGGGCGGCTTCTACCTCACCTGTCTGCTGTTCGTGATCGTGGTCCTCGGCACGCTGCTCCGCCTCGTCGCCGGGGTGAACATCTTCGCCCTGCTGCGCTATCTGGGCCGGGAGTTCCTGCTCATCCTCTCCACCTCGTCCTCCGAGTCGGCGCTGCCGCGGCTGATCGCGAAGATGGAACACCTGGGCGTGAGCCGCTCGGTGGTCGGCATCACCGTCCCCACCGGCTACTCCTTCAACCTCGACGGCACCGCCATCTATCTGACGATGGCCTCGCTGTTCGTCGCCGACGCGATGGACAAACCACTGAGCCTGGGCCAGCAGCTCTCGCTGCTCGTCTTCATGATCATCGCCTCGAAGGGCGCGGCGGGCGTCACCGGCGCGGGTATGGCCACGTTGGCCGGTGGGCTCCAGTCCCACCGGCCCGAACTCGTCGACGGCGTCGGGCTGATCGTCGGCATCGACCGCTTCATGAGCGAGGCCCGGGCGTTGACGAACTTCGCGGGCAATGCGGTAGCCACGGTGGTGGTGGGCACGTGGACCAAGGAGGTCGATCGCGGCCGGGTGGCCGCGGTGCTGGCCGGCCGCGAGCCGTTTGTTGGTTGACCCCACGTTGTCGGCCGTCCCGCCGCGGTGTCTTCTCGCCGTTGCTCCTGCGGCGGGCTGTTGCCGCTGCGCGGGGCTGTTCGGCTGCGGGACCGGGCCTCCGGACTTCGTCCTGCGGCCCGGCCCCTCCCCGTTGGGGGTGGGAGGAAACCAGTGGGGGTGTTCGTGAGCGGTCGGGTGCGGCTTGTCGAGCGAGTCATACGGGACTGGGCAGATGACGCCCGCTTCCACGAGGGCGCGCCGGCATAGGACCGTTCTCGTATGCGGCGGTGGACGGGTGCGCCTACAGGTCCTGGAAGGGCGGCACAATGCGGACGATCACGATCAGGCTGTCTCTTGGCGCCACCAAGAAGTAGAACCAGCCGCCTGCCGCGTCCATGCGACGCAGGCCGCCTGGTCGGGGGCCGTTGCCGAAGTCGCTGACGTCGACCCCCATCCCGGCCAGCTCGATCAGCTGCCCCGCGAGACGCTCCACTTCGGTGACCACGTGAGTGGGGATGCCGCCTGCCACGTGAGCATGATCTGGGTCGTACTCCCAGCGCCAGTCGGTGCTCACCGCGGTGGGAGGGCGAGCGCGGCGTGTGCGTCGTCAAGGATTTTGCCGATCGCGGACGCGGCGCGCCGGGCCTGCGTCGCGTCACCTGTCTCGGCGGTGTCCTCCCAGTGACGGAGTTCTTTCGCGAGGTTCGGCTGGCGCTGAATGTGTACGTACACGGCCCACTGGGCGATGAACCGCTGGAGCGGGGCCAGGTCGGAAGCCTGGCGGGAGTGATCGGCGGCCTGGTCCAGTTCCCGGGTGAAGGCAGGCAGGGCGGCGGGGGCGATCTGCACGATGGCCTGGCGGAGGGCGGTGACGGTGGCAGGCGGTTGAGGGATGAGTGGCTGCCCGGCGGCGGAGGTGGTCATTGCTGCTCCCATGGGCGAGATTCTGATCCCTGGGAGCAGCGTATCGAGTGCGGGTCCAACCACATCGCCCGAACGTGTGAGGATGAAGCGATTGAGGTTCCAGCGGGGGCGATGCCGAGGGGGAGGAACCGCCGCCCGGCGGGTCATCGAACCTGCCCCCCCGTCCCGCCGATCCTTACAGGGTATGTGCCCCCTGGTCTCTCATGTACCGGCATCAACGCCGGGTGCTCACGTGGCATGCGCGCTCGCGCCGCAATGGCTCCAGCCGAACCCGCTTCACCGACCTCATTCTGTCGTGCGAACGCTATGTGAGCAGCTCAGAAAGGTACTTCTCAGTGAAGTCCCGCGTGCGCCCGAAGTCACCGTTGATCTCTTGGCCGCCAGCGAGTGTCACGAGAGCATGCCCACTGCTGCCCTGCCGATGACCGGGAATGGCCGAACTTATTTTCGAGGTGCGTTCAGCTGAGAGCCGCACCAGGGATGAAGGCCACGAGACCGGAGAGGAAGCTGCCGATTGCAGCCAGCGTCACGAGCGTGGCCTTGCCGTCCGTGAACAGTCCTGAGCAGAAGGTGCGGACCTGGCGTCGCAGGATCAGCATCTTGAGCTTCTGCCAACGATGCTGGCGGATGTGGCAGCCCATGAGGAGCCCGGTTGCGTTGTTACGGCAACCATCTTCCCGCCCTCTGACGGGGGCGCCGCATGTCACCGGCGCTTGGAAGAGAGACCAGATCAAGACCAGAGCTGACAGAGTGGCGACAATCGCCGGCCCCGCTGCCTTGTTGATCCATGCGGCGATCAGCAACGCCGCCGCGATGATGCCCCACCATTGTCCCAAGCCGCCGAGTCGACTGCTTCTTGCCCCCGAAGTCGCCATCCCCGTCGGGCAGAGCCGACCCCAGTTCGTCTCCGACGGGGCACTCAGCTTGACGCCCGCCCCCACCGGCCTTCAACCACCCACTCGTGGGAGGGGACGGACCGTAGCGGCGAAGCCGCGTAGGGCCGTCACCGCACCCGACAAACCCACGCCCGCCGCTGGGGGTACTTCCCAGCGTTAGCTGGGGGAGTAACGGCGAAACACCCCCGCGGCGGGAAAGACAAGAACGTGGGGCCCAAGCACCACGCAGCGGACGGGACGACTACGTGGGGACGAACCAAACGGTGGCCAGCGGCGGCAAGACCGCCGTCACCGACACCTCCCGCCCGTTCCAGGGCGTCGGCCCCGGCCGGAGGGGCTCGGGGTTGCCGACCCCGCTGCCGCCATAACGGACCGCGTCCGTGTTGAGCGCCTCGCGCCACGCGGCAACGTCCCCGGGGACGCCCAAACGATACGCATGGCGGACAACGGGCGAGAAGTTGGTGACCGAGATCAGCGGGGTGCCATCGGCCGCGTAGCGGACGAACGAGAAGACGTTGTCCTCGGCGGCACCGCCGTCGATCCAGGCGAAACCGGCCGGATCGGTGTCGCGTTCCCACAGCGCGGGCGCCCCCGCGTAGGTGTGGTTGAGGTCGCGGACCAGATCGCGTACGCCCCGGTGGTCCGCCTCCGCCCCGTATGACGGGTCCAGCAGCCACCAGTCCGGGCCGTGACTCTCCGCCCACTCCGCGCCTTGGGCGAACTCCTGGCCCATGAAGAGGAGTTGCTTGCCGGGATGGGCCCACATATAGGCCAGGTAGGCCCGGTGGGTGGCGCGCTGCTGCCACCAGTCGCCGGGCATCTTCGACACCAGTGCGCGCTTGCCGTGCACGACCTCGTCGTGGGAGATCGGCAGCACATAGTTCTCGGAATAGGCGTAGATCATGGAGAAGGTCATCTCGCCGTGGTGGTACTTGCGGTGCACCGGCTCCTTGGAGACATAGACCAGGGAGTCGTGCATCCAGCCCATGTTCCACTTCAGTCCGAAGCCCAGCCCGCCGAAGCCGCCCGGTCCCACATGGTGGGTGGCGCGGGTGACGCCGTCCCAGGCGGTGGACTCCTCGGCGATGGTCACGACGCCGGGGCAGCGGCGGTAGACCGTGGCGTTCATCTCCTGGAGGAAGGCGACGGCGTCGAGGTTCTCCCGGCCGCCGTGGACGTTCGGGGTCCAACCGCCGTCCTCGCGCGAGTAGTCGAGGTAGAGCATCGAGGCGACGGCGTCCACCCGCAGGCCGTCGATGTGGAACTCCTCGCACCAGTAGACGGCGTTGGCCACCAGGAAGTTGCGGACCTCGGCGCGGCCGTAGTCGAACTCCAGGGTGCCCCAGTCCGGGTGCGCGGCCCGGGCCGGGTCCTCGGGCTCGTAGAGGGGGCGGCCGTCGAACTGCGCCAGCGCCCAGTCGTCCCGCGGGAAGTGCGCCGGCACCCAGTCCATCAGCACGCCGATACCGGCCTGGTGCAGCGCGTCGACGAGGTGACGGAAGTCGTCCGGGGTGCCCATCCGGGCGGTGGGCGCGTAGAAGCCGGTGACCTGATAGCCCCACGAGCCGCCGAAGGGGTGCTCGGCGACCGGCATGAACTCCACATGGGTGAAGCCCAGGTCCTTGACGTAGGCAGGCAGTTGTTCGGCGAGTCGGCGGTAGGTGAGGCCGGGGCGCCAGGAGGGCAGGTGGACCTCGTAGACGGAGAACGGCGCCTGGTGGACGGGCCGTTCGCCGCGCCGCGCCATCCAGTCGGCGTCCTGCCACCGGTGGTGCGACTCCTCCACGACCGAGGCGGTGGCCGGCGGGCACTCCGTGCGCCGGGCCATCGGGTCCGCGCGGACGGTCTTCGAGCCGTCCGGCCGGGTGATCTCGAACTTGTACAGCTCGCCCTCGCCGATGCCCGGGACGAACAGCTCCCAGATCCCCGACGACCCCAGCGAACGCATCGGATGGGCGGTGCCGTCCCAGAAGTTGAAACCGCCGACGACCCGCACGCCCCGGGCATGCGGCGCCCAGACGCCGAAGCGCGTCCCGGTCACCCCCTGATGGTCCATGGTCCGCGCACCGAGCGCCCGCCACAGCTGTTCGTGCCGGCCCTCGGCGCACAGATGCAGATCGAGTTCGCCGAGCGCGGGAAGGAAGCGGTAGGGGTCCTTGACGGTCACCGTGGCGTCGTCGTAGTCGACCAGCAGCTCGTAGTCGGGAATCGTGCGCAGCGGCAGCACCCCCGCGAACAGCCCGTCCCCCTCGGGGTGCAGCCCGGCGCGCAGCCCCTTCGCCAGGACCGTGACGCTGCGGGCGTACGGCCGCAGCGCCCGCACCAGGACCCCGCCGCGCACCGGATGCGCGCCGAGCAGCGCATGCGGATCATGATGGGCGCCGTCCAGCAGCCGGCGCCGGTCCTCGTCGCCGAGCGGGGCGGCGGCCCGTACCCCGCGGGTTGCGGCCTTCGCGCCGCCCGTGCGGGAGGCGGCGGACTGCCGGGCCTTACGGGCCGGTCCGGGCGCGGGGTCGGGGGCGGAACGCCGGGGCGGCGGCGATCCGGAGGCGCCCCGTGGGGCGTTGGGTGGTGACGACGGGCGGGCGGTCACGGAGGGTGCCTCCTCGGGGCGGGGCGGAGCACGGCGACAACTCAGGGGTCACAGGACGTACGGGAGTCACGGGCGGCGCAGCGGTCACGGGTCAGTCGCCCGCCGCCAGTCGCCGCACCGCGGCCATCGGGACGGCCAGCCAGTCGGGCCGGTGCCGGGCCTCGTACAGCACCTCGTAGACGGCCTTGTCGGTCTCGTAGGCGCGCATCAGCTCGGGCGCCGCGTGCGGATCGAGGCCGCCCGCCTCGGCATAGCCGTGGCAGTAGGCGTCGCGGGTGCGTTGCGCCCACTCCAGCGACCAGGCGTCGCCGCCGGCCGGCCCGCTGCGCGCCGCGTAGTCGAAGGACCGCAGCATCGCGGCGACATCGCGCAGCGCCGGCTGGAGGCGGCGGCGTTCGGCCAGCGGCCGGGCCGGTTCCCCCTCGAAGTCGATCAGCGACCAGCGGCCCTCGCCGGCGGTGCGCAGCGTCTGGCCCAGGTGCAGATCGCCGTGGATGCGCTGGGCGGCCCAGCTCCGCCCGTCGTGACCGAGGGCGGCCAGCGCGTCGAACGCCGTTCGCAGCCGCGGCCGGTAGGGCTCCAGCAGCGGCACCGCCCGTGCGGTGGCCTCCAGCCGGGCATGCATCCGGGCGGCGATCTCGGCGAGCTGCGGCCGGTGCAGTGCGGTGGTCGGCAGGGCGCGGGCGAGCGCGGTGTGCACCTCGGCGGTGGCATGGCCCAGCGCCCGCGCCGGGCCGGTGAAGTCGGACCGTACGGACAGGGCGTGCAGCGCCAGCTGCCAGCCGTCCGCGGAGTCCGGCAGATAGGGCTGGAGCACGCCCAGGGTCGTCGGCTCGCCGCCCTCCTCGGCGGCCTCCGACTCGAACCACGCCACCGGCGCGGGCACCCGCGGGCAGTGGGCTCCGGCCAGCGCCCGCGGCAGTTCCAGATCCGGGTTGAGACCGGGCGCGATCCGCCGGAAGACCTTCAGAATGAACGTATCTCCGTACACCACCGAGGAGTTGGACTGTTCGACGGCGATCGGCCGGGCGGGCAGTCCCGAGGGCAGCTCGGTGTCCGGCTCGCGGCAGAAGCGCAGCGCGCCGATCCGGCCCGGCACCCGCAGCCGCTCCAGCAGCAGCCCGCACAGCCGGCTGTCGAGGAGCGCGTCGTAGACGGTACGGCCGCGCAGCGGACCGCCGGCGGGACGGCCGAGCGCGGCGGGCGCCAGCCGTGGCGGCAGCGCGGGGTGCACCCCGAGCAGCAGCTGGTAGCAGTCGCCCGCGACGGTGGCCCGGGTCGGCGGTGCGGCCTGCTGGGCGCGCACCAGCAGCTGCACCATGCCCGGCGTGCCGCCGTCGGCGGTGCACGGCAGCAGTTCGGTCGCCGAGACCAGTGAGAAGCCGGTGATCAGCCGTCCCTTGCCGGCGAACCAGCGCTGGCGGGGCACCCAGGCGGCGAGCAGCGGCGCGAGGGAGGACAGCAGATCGGGGGCGGCATGGAGCGGACGGTCAGGGGTCCTTCGGGTGGCACGGGTCGAGGCGGTCTCCGACATGGCGTCGCGTCCTTTCCCCGGGCACACGACAGATAGCGCAAAGTGTCCCGGAATGCGGCCTTGACTGTGCGGCGGCGCGGTGGGGGTACCCCCAGACGGAGGTCCGTGGGAGTCGTGCCCGAGCGAAAGGTCAAAAAACGCCCGTACGCGCATACGGCCGCGTACGGGCGGATTTCTGGGAGCCGGCGCCCGGTGGGGCGGCTCCGGTCGGTCGGCGCCCGTGCGGGGCTCAGGCGGCGGGGTTCCTGCGCAGCCGGAACCAGTAGAAGCCGTGGCCCGCGAGGGTGAGCAGGTACGGCAGTTCGCCGATCGACGGGAAGCGGACGCCACCGATCAGTTCGACCGGATGACGGCCGCTGAAGGCCGTGAGGTCCAGCTCCGTCGGCTGCGCGAAGCGCGAGAAGTTGTTCACGCACAGGACGAGGTCGTCGTCCGCGCCGCCGGTGCCGGGCGATTCCCGCAGGTAGGCGAGGACCGCCGGGTTGCTGGAGGGGAGTTCGGTGTAGCTGCCGAGGCCGAACGCCGGGTTCTGCTTACGGATCTCGATCATCCGGCGCGTCCAGTGCAGCAGCGAGGAGGGCGAACTCATCGCCGCCTCCACATTGGTGACCTGGTAGCCGTAGACCGGATCCATGATCGTCGGCAGCGAGAGCCGACCGGGGTCGCAGGAGGAGAATCCGGCGTTGCGGTCCGGCGTCCACTGCATCGGGGTGCGCACCGCATCGCGGTCCCCGAGCCAGATGTTGTCGCCCATGCCGATCTCGTCGCCGTAATAGAGAATCGGCGAACCGGGCAGGGACAGCAGCAGCGCGGTGAACAGCTCGATCTGGTTGCGGTCGTTGTCGAGCAGCGGGGCGAGCCGGCGGCGGATGCCGATGTTGGCGCGCATCCGCGGGTCCTTCGCGTATTCCGCGTACATATAGTCGCGCTCTTCGTCCGTGACCATTTCGAGGGTCAGCTCGTCGTGGTTGCGGAGGAAGATGCCCCACTGGCAGCCGGACGGGATCGCCGGGGTCTTGGCGAGGATCTCCGACACCGGGTAGCGCGATTCCCGGCGCACCGCCATGAAGATCCGCGGCATGACCGGGAAGTGGAACGCCATATGGCATTCGTCGCCGCCGACCGCGTAATCACCGAAGTAGTCGACGACGTCCTCCGGCCACTGGTTGGCCTCGGCCAGCAGCACGGTGTCCGGATAATGCGCATCGATCTCGGCGCGCACCCGCCGGAGAAAGGCGTGCGAGGCGGGCAGATTCTCGCAGTTGGTGCCCTCCTCGGCGTAGAGATACGGCACCGCGTCCAGCCGGAAACCGTCGATGCCCAGGTCGAGCCAGAACCGCAGGGCGGAGATCATCTCCTCCTGCACCGCCGGGTTCTCGTAATTGAGATCCGGCTGATGGGAGAAGAAACGGTGCCAGTAGTACTGCTTGCGCACCGGGTCGAAGGTCCAGTTGGACGCCTCGGTGTCGACGAAGATGATCCGGGCGTCGCCGTACTGCTTGTCGTCGTCCGCCCAGACGTAGTAGTCGCCGTACGGCCCTTCCGGGTCGGTGCGCGACTCCTGGAACCACGGGTGCTGATCGCTGGTGTGGTTCATCACCATATCGATGATGACCCGCATACCGCGCTGGTGCGCGGCGTCCACGAATTCCACGAAGTCGGCCAGATCACCGAATTCGGGAAGCACCGAGGTGTAATCGGAGACATCGTATCCGCCGTCCCGCAGCGGTGATTTGAAGAACGGCGGCAGCCACAGGCAGTCCACCCCCAGCCATTGCAGATAGTCGAGCTTCGATGTGATGCCCTTGAGATCCCCGACGCCGTCGCCGTTGCTGTCCTGGAACGACCGCACCAGGACTTCGTAGAAGACGGCCCGTTTGAACCAGTCGGGATCGCGGTCTTTCGCCGGTGTGTCCTCGAACGTGTCGGGGACGGGCTCATTGACGATCAATTGGGTGACCCTCCGATCGGTGAGGACGGTCGCAGTGACAGCACATGAGCGGGTGCGGGCGTACGACCCGGCTCCAGGCGCACATAGTTGTCCCTGCCCCAGTGGTAGGTGTCGCCGGTGAGCTCGTCGCGCACCGGCAAGGAATCGTGCCGGCCGAGGCCGAGTTCCGGCATGTCCAACGACACCGTCGCCTCGTGGGTGTGGTGCGGATCGAGGTTGACCACTGTGAGCACCGTGTCGGCCTCGTCCCCGTGGCCCGACCGCTTGGAGTAGGCGATCACGGAATCGTTGTCGACGTGGTGGAAGTGCAGGTTGCGCAGCTGCTGGAGCGCCGGATGGCGGCGCCGGATGCGGTTGAGCGCGGTGATGAGGGGGGCGATGGTACGCCCTTTCCGGGCCGCCGACTCCCAGTCGCGGGGCCGCAGTTGGTACTTCTCGGAGTCGAGGTACTCCTCGCTGCCCGCCCGCAGCGCGGTCCCCTCGCACAGCTCGTAGCCTGCGTAGACACCCCAGGTGGGAGAGAGCGTGGCGGCCAGTACGGCGCGCACCTCGAAGGCCGTGCGGCCGCCGTTCTGAAGGTAGGCGTGCAGGATGTCCGGGGTGTTGACGAAGAAATTCGGCCGCAGATAGTCGGCGCTGACGCGGGACAGCTCGGTGAGGTACTCGGTCAGCTCCTGCTTGGTGTTGCGCCAGGTGAAATAGGTGTACGACTGGTGGAAACCGATCTGCGCGAGGGTGTGCACCATCGCGGGACGGGTGAACGCCTCGGCCAGGAACAGGACATCGGGGTCGGTGCGGTTGATATCGGCCAGCACCTTCTCCCAGAACGCCACCGGTTTGGTGTGCGGATTGTCGACGCGGAAGATCCGTACGCCCTTGGCCATCCAGAAGCGCAGCAGCCGCTCCGTCTCGCGCACCAGCCCCCGGAAGTCCGTGTCGAAGGCGAGGGGGTAGATGTCCTGGTACTTCTTCGGCGGGTTCTCGGCGTAGGCGATGGAGCCGTCGGCGCGGTGGTGGAACCACTGCGGGCGCTGCTCGACCCAGGGGTGGTCGGGGGAGCACTGGAGGGCGAGGTCCAGGGCCACCTCCATCCGCAGGTCGCGGGCGGTGCGCACGAAGTGGTCGAAGTCCTCGAAGGTGCCCAGGTCCGGGTGGAGGGCGTCGTGGCCGCCGTCGGCGGAGCCGATCGCCCAGGGCGAGCCGACGTCGTCCGGCCCGGCGGACAGCGCGTTGTTGCGGCCCTTGCGGAACGATGTGCCGATGGGGTGGACGGGCGGGAGGTAGACCACGTCGAAGCCCATCGCGGCGACGGCGGGCAGCCGTTCGGCGGCGGTGCGCAGGGTGCCGGCGACGACGCTGCCGTCGGGGGCGGTGATCGCGCCCTCGGAGCGCGGGAAGAGCTCGTACCACGAGCCGTACAGGGCGCGCCGGCGCTCGACGATCAGCGGCATCGGGCGGGAGACGGTGAGCAGTTCGCGCAGCGGATGGCGGCTCAGGGCCCCGGTGACCTCGGGCAGGAGCGCGGCGGCGAGGCGGGCGGCGGCGGGGAGTTCGGTGTTGCGCAGCGCGTCGACGGCGTCCAGCACCGCCTCGCGGCCGTCGCTCTTGGGGACGTCGGCGGCGGCCCGCTCGTGCAGTTCGGCGCCCTCGGCGAAGGTGAGTTCGGTGTCCATGCCCGCGGGGATCTTGACGGCGGCGTGCCGGCGCCAGGTGGTGAGCGGGTCGGACCAGGCTTCGACGGTGTACGTCCAGCGGCCTTCGAGGGCGGGGGTGACCTCGGCGCTCCAGCGGTCGGTGCCGGGAGCGACCTCGTGCATCGGGGTCCAGGGGCCGCAGCGGCCGGCGGGATTGCGGAGGACGACGTTCGCCGCGACCGCGTCATGGCCTTCGCGGAAGACCGTGGCCGAGACCTCCAGCGTCTCGCCGACCACCGCCTTCGCCGGGCGGCGGCCGCAGTCGATCTGCGGGCGGATGTCCAGTACAGGGATGCGACCGATCATGGGCTCACCTGGGCTAGTGATGCTCTGCGCGATTTTGTCCTTTCTATCCGCTCCACGGTAGGGGGGCGGGTTCCGGGCATCGGCGCTCCTGTCCGCTTTCACTCGGTTGGCGGTGACTGCGGCGGGCGACGGCCCATGGGTGAGCCTGCCCGGGATACGCCGCCGGGCAATCGGGTGCGCAGGTGAACTACTCGTTCGTAACCCCTCGCAGGGTGGGGAACGGCACTGCCATGGTGCGGCTCGCCTCCTCAACTCAGGTGAATCACAGGGGGTTTGAATCACAAGGGAGGTGCGTGTGCACATGTCCGGCGGCGCGCGGGGCCCGTCGGTGTCACACCGCAGCCTCTCGCCAGGAGGGAGCCCGTACAAGAGCGCATCAGGGGGTGGATTCGGCCATATCGCCGTACGCGGTGGTAAGGGCGGGCGGACGCGCGAAGGCGGTGTCCGGAGAAACTCCGGACACCGCCCGCTGCGGGGTCATGTCACCCCGAGACGTTCATCTCGTCTGCTCAGGAGGTCACTTGACCGCGACGCCGGCCCAGGCCGACTCGACGCCCTTGACCTCGGCGCTGTCCTTGCCGTAGAGGTCCGTGGCGGCCTTGACGGTCGCCTCGCGGGCACCCTTGTAGTCGGTGTTGGAGGTCATGTACTCGGTCAGGGCCTTGAACCAGACCTTCTCGGCCTTGTCCCGGCCGATGCCGGTGACCTTGGAGCCGTCCGCCGTCGGGCTGTCGTAGTGGACGCCGTTGATGTCCTTCGCGCCGCTGCCCTCGGACAGCAGGTAGAAGAAGTGGTTGGCGACGCCCGAGGAGTAGTGCGGGTCGAGGCCACCGGTGCTGGAGTCCCAGAAGTCCTTCGACTGGCCGTCCTTGCTGGGCTTGTCCATGTAGCGCAGCGGCTTGCCGTCACCGTTGATGTCGATCTTCTCGCCGATGAGGTAGTCGCCCGGGTCCTTCGGGTTCTTGGCGAAGAACTCGACCGAGGTGCCGAAGATGTCCGAGGTGCCCTCGTTGAGGCCGCCGGACTCGCCGCTGTACGTCAGGTTGGCGGTCGCGGAGGTGACACCGTGCGACATCTCGTGCGCCGCCACGTCCAGGGCGGTCAGCGGCTTCTTGTCGTCCTGGCCGTCGCCGTAGGTCATGCAGAAGCAGCTGTCGTCCCAGAAGGCGTTGACGTAGCTGTGGCCGTAGTGGACGCGGGAGGTGGCACCCTTGCCGTCGCCCTTGATGCCGCTGCGGCCGTGCACGGTCTTGTAGTAGTCCCAGGTCTCGGCGGCACCGTAGTGCGCGTCGACGGCGGCGGTCTGCGGGTTGTCGGCCTTGCCGGTGCCCCAGTTGTCGTCGTCGTCCGAGAACGGCTTGCCGTCGCCGCTCTCGCTGTTCCCGAGGTCGAGGGTCTTGTGGCCGCCGCGACCGTCGTCGGTCAGCGTGTACTTGCCGCCGTCCTTCTTGGTGCCCAGCTCGACGCTGCCGCTGTACTCGCTCTCGCCCTTGCCGGTGTGGATGTCGTCGTACTGGAAGAGCTTCTTGCCGGTGTTGGCGTCGGTGATGACGTGCAGCCGGCTGGGCGTGCCGTCCTTGGCGACGCTGGTGACGACGGTGTCGTAGGCGAGGGTCGGGGTGCCGGAGGCGGCCCAGACGACCTTGCGCGCGGTCTTTGCCGCGGGCGACTTGGCGCCCAGGGTCTTGGCCGCGACACCCTGCGCCGACTGCTGGGCGGCCGACGGGGCGATCTTCGCCGTGGTGGACGCGACCGTGATGCGCTTCTGGGTGGCCTTGGTGGTGCTCTTGATGGCGCCGCCCTTGGCCGTGTGGACGACCATGTCGCCGCCCAGGACCGGCAGTCCGTCGTAGGTGCGCTCGTAGCGGGTGTGCGTGGTGCCGTCGGCGTCCTTGATGACGTCCTTGACGACCAGCTTCTCCTTGGAGCCGAGGCCGAGGGCGGCCGCGGTGTGCGCCTTGGTGGCGTCCGCGTCGCGCAGCAGCTCGGCGCGGTGCGAGGCGCTCAGTACGAGCGGGGAGCCGCCCAGTGGGGTGGGCTGCTTCGGGGCCGGCGAGGCGCCGGCCGTGCCGACCGTGATACCTGCGGCCAGAAGGGCCGCCGCCGCGAGGGCGGTACCGGTCACACGGGTCTTACGGGATATGCGGGGGGTCACGCGGACTCCTTCAACTTTGCCAAGTGGTGGGGGTGCAAAGCGATGCGGGTGTGACGTGCGTTCGGGAAGACTGCCATTCGAACGCGTGCATGTCAGGAGTTTGCTAAAGGTTTGGCTGAAAATTGTCCGTTGAGTAGTTCCCGCCGTCCGTTTAACGGAAAGGGGGCGCTGCCCCAGCACTCCCTGGGGCAACGCCCAACTCGCCTCCCTCACTGGTCAGTTGGGGTGCATCCCACCTCTGGGCCCACCCGCCGCCCCCTTGAGCACATCAAGATGAAGCGAAGATGAAGGCCGGAGAGGCCGCACCGTCAGAACGTGAGCTTCCAGTCGTTGATGTAGCCCGAGTCCTCCGCGTAGACGTCCTGGACCCGCAGCTTCCAGGTCCCGCTCGCCGTCTTGGACGAGGCGTTGACGGTGTACGTCGTCTTCACGTTCGCCGCGGAGTCGTACGGGTCGGAGTTCTTCAGCCGGTACGCCGTGCCGTCCGGGGCGATCAGGTCGATGACCAGGTCGCCGCGGTAGGTGTGCACGATGTCCACCCCGACCTTCAGCGCGCTCGGCGCCTTGCCGGTGCGGTTGACGGTGATCGGCGAGGTGACCGCCGCGCCCGCGTCCGGGATCGCCACGTCGTCGGAGTTCTCGAAGACGCTGCCGCCGCCCGCCGCGTTGACAGTCCAGCTGAAGGAGGCGGTACCGGTCTTCTTCGCCGAGTCGGTCACCGTCACCGTGACGCTGCTGGTGCCGGCCGTGGTCGGCGTCCCGGAGATCAGACCGGTGCTCGCGTTGAGCGACAGCCCGGCCGGCAGCCCGCTGGCCGCGTAGGTCAGCGCGCCCGCCGTCCCGCTGCTGGCCTTGATCTGGAGGCTCGCCGCCTGGCCCACGGTGCTGGTCTGGTTGCCCGGGTTGGTGACGGTGACCCCGCCGCCGTCCGGGACGCGCGAGCCGACGTTGACCGCCGCCCAGGTGTTGGCGACCGTGTTGTACGAGGCGCTGCCCTGGCCGAAGAGGTCCGCCGCGGCCTGGAGCGTGGCGGTACGGGCGCCCGCGTAGTCGGTGTTGGCGTTCATGTACTGGCTGAGCGCCTTGAACCACACCTGCTCGGCGTTGGCCCGGCCGATGCCCGGAACGGGCAGGCCGTCGTAGGTCGGGCTGTCGTAGTGGACGCCGTTGATGTCCTTCGCGCCGCTGCCCTCGGACAGCAGGTAGAAGAAGTGGTTGGCGACGCCGGAGGAGTAGTGCACGTCCTTGTTGCCGACATCGCTGGACCAGTAGTCCGCCGACGACCCGTCCTTGGAGGGCTTGTCCATGTAGCGCAGCGGGGTGCCGTCCCCGTTGATGTTGATCTTCTCGCCGATGAGGTAGTCGCCGGGATCGGCGGGGTTGTTGGCGTAGAACTCGACCGAGGTGCCGAAGATGTCCGAGGTCGCCTCGTTGAGGCCGCCGGACTCGCCGCTGTACTCCAGGCCCGCGGTGGCCGCGGTGACACCGTGCGACATCTCGTGGCCGGCCACGTCCAGCGAGGTCAGCGGGTCGTTGTTGCCGCTGCCGTCGCCGTACGTCATGCAGAAGCAGCTGTCGTCCCAGAAGGCGTTGACGTAGCTGTCGCCGTAGTGGACCCGCGAGTACGCGCCGACGCCGTCCCCGCGGATGCCGCTGCGGCCGTGCACGTTCTTGTAGTAGTCCCAGGTCTCCTGCGCGCCGTAGGCGGCGTCCACACCGGCGGTCTGGGCGTTCTGCGGCGTCCCGTCGCCCCAGGTGTCGTCGGCGTCGGTGAACAGCGAACCCGTCCCGGACGAGCCGTGCTTGAGGTCGTAGGTCTTGTGGTTGCCGCGGGTGGGGTCGGTCATGGTGAAGTTCGGCGCCGAGCCGGACGTGCCGAAGTTCACCTTGCCGCTGTACTCGCTGTTGCCGACGCCCTTCTCGATGCCCTGGTACTGGAAGATCCGGGCGCCGGTGGTGGCGTCGGTGACGACGTGCAGCTGGTTGGGCGTGCCGTCGTCCTGAAGTCCGCCGACGACCGTCTCGTAGGCGAGGACCGGCTTGCCGTCGGCGACCCACACCACCTTGCGCGGTGCCTTGGCCGCCGCGGTCTTCTTCGACCCGAGCGCCTGCGCCGCCTTGACGGCCTTCGCCGCGGCCGCGGCCGGATGCACCGTGGCGGTGGTGCTCGCCACCGTGATCTGCGAGCGGACGGCCTTGGTGACGCCCTTGAGCGCGCCGTTCCCGCTTCGGTGCACGACGAGATCGCCGCCGAGCACCGGCAGTCCGTCGTAGGTGCGCGCATAGCGCGTGTGGACGGTGCCGTCGACGTCCTTCGAGACGTCCTTGACGACCAGCTTCTCCTTCGCGCCCAGCTTCAGCAGCCTGGCGGTCCGGGCGGTGGTCGCGCCGGCCACCCGTATCAGCTCCGCACGCTGGGACGGGGACAGCTTGGCCGGCAGGGCGCCGGGGCGGGGTACGGCGTGCGTGGTGCCGGGCCGCGGGGCGGCCGCGGTGCCGGTGCCGGCCTGGATTCCGACGCCGAGCATTGCGGTGACGGCGACGAGCGCGCCGGTCGCAACGGCGCGTCCATGGGGGGTGCGTCTCACACTGACTCCTTCTGCGGTGGCCGCGACATGACGGTGCGGCCGAGGGGGACCGGGCGGTCTGTCGGCCGTCCGGGCAGAGCGAGGCAGAACTCTTGGAGCGTGTGGGGGGTGACGTACGGTGGTGCGCGGGTGGAGGTGCACGCCATGCGCAGGTGCAGACGTACCTGTCGTGCGGATGTACCTGTGGTGCAGACGTACCTGCCGTGCAGAGGTACTTGCCGTGCAGACGGTGCAGGCAGTGCAGATGGTGCCGGTGGTGCGGCGGCCGGGCGGGCGTGGTGCTGTGGGGGCCCGTGCGGCGGTTGCGGGGAAGAGTCCCACCACAGATGGCCGGTTGTCAGGGTCCGTTCAACTAATTGGCCGGAAAACGTCCGTTGGGCGGAATCGATGTCCGGAAGCCGGACGGGACCGGGGGCGGTGCCGCGCTCCGCCCCCGGCCGGGCCGCCCGGCTACCCCACGCTCTCGCGCCAGGCGCGGTGCAGGCGGGCGAAGTGGCCCTGTCCGGCGGTCAGTTCGGCGGGCGGGCCGTCCTCGACGATCCGGCCGCCGGCCATGACCAGGACGCGGTCGGCGGTCTCGACCGTGGACAGGCGGTGGGCGATCACGACCGCGGTGCGGCCCCGGAGCACGGTGTCCATGGCGCGCTGCACGGCCCGTTCGCCGGGGATGTCCAGGGAGCTGGTGGCCTCGTCCAGGATGAGCACGGACGGGTCGGCGAGCAACGCCCGGGCGAAGCCGACGAGCTGCCGCTGGCCTGCGGAGATGCGGCCGCCGCGCTTGCGGACGTCGGTGTCGTAGCCATCCGGCAGGGCGGCGATGAAGTCATGGGCGCCGATGGCCTTCGCGGCCCGTTCGATCTCTTCGCGGGAGGCGTCCGGGCGGCCGAGGGCGATGTTGTCGGCGACCGTGCCGGAGAAGAGGAACGCCTCCTGGGTGACCATCACCACGCCGCGGCGCAGCTCGGCGGTGGACAGCTCGCGCAGATCGACGCCGTCGAGCAGGACCCGGCCCTCGGTGGGGTCGTAGAAGCGGGCCAGCAGCTTGGCCAGGGTGGACTTGCCCGCCCCGGTGGAGCCCACCACGGCGGTGGTCGTGCCGGCCGCGAGGGTCAGGCCGAAGCGGGGCAGCACCTCGCCGCCGGTGCGGTAGGCGAAGCGGACGCCGTCGAACTCCACCTCCCGGCCGGGCCGGCCGGCCGCGGCGGCGGGCAGCGCACGCGGTGCGGCGGGCTCGGGGACGGTGGGCCGCTGGGCGAGCAGCCCGGCGATCTTCTCCAGCGAAGCGGCCGCCGCCTCATAGGAGTTGAGGAACATCCCGAGCCGGTCGATGGGGTCGTACAGGCGGCGCAGATAGAGCACCGCCGCGGCCAGCACGCCGAGCGCGAGGCCGCCGACGGCGACGCGGTAGGCGCCCCACAGGACGAGCGCGGCCACCGCGACATTGGCCACCAGCCGGGAGGAGACGACATAGCGGCCCATCTCCAGGATGGCGTCGCCGTTGATCCGCTCATGGCGGTGGTTCAGCCGTGCGAAGTCGGCGTCGTTGGGCCGCTCGCGGCGGAACGCCTTGACCGGGCGGATGCCGTTCATGGTCTCGGTGAACTTCACGATGAAGGAAGCGGTGGCGGTGGACTTGGCGCCGTAGACGCGGCGTGAGCGGCGCTGGAAGGAGCGGACGAGGAGGTAGAGCGGCCCGGCGGAGACGACGGCGGCGGCGCCCAGGCCCGGGTCCAGCCAGAGCAGGGTCGCGGTGATGTAGAGGGTCTGGAGGATGATGACGATCAGTTCCTGGAGGCCCTCGTCGAGGAGTTCGCGCAGCGACTCGACGTCGGTGGTGGCCCGGGATATCAGCCGGCCGGAGGTGTAGCGCTCGTGGAAGTCCAGGCTCAGGGCCTGGCCGTGGCCGAAGATCCGGCCGCGCAGATCGCGCAGCACGTCCTGGCTGACCCGGGCGGAGAGGCCGATGAAGGCGAACTGGAGGCCCCCGGACAGGGTGGCGCAGAGCGCGGCCGCCACCGCCACCGCGATCAACGGCCCGCGCTCGCCCGCCCGCAGCGCCGGTACGGCACGGTCGAGGGCGTACGCCACGAGCATCGGGCCCGCCTGCACGGCGGCCTGCTGGATAAGCAGCACCGCGGCCGTCAGCCAGACCCGGGCCCGGTACGGTGCCAGCAGGGACCGCAGAAGGGTGCGCGAGGCGTGCGGGGGAGCGGGCAGCACATCCCGTTCGAAGGCGTCGGGCCCGTGCTCCTCGGCGTCCTGGGGCGGGCCGGTCTCCTCGTGGTCGCCGTCGGCCGGCGCATGGGCCGCGGTGGTCGTCATCGGGCGTCCTCCCTGTCCTGGCGGCCGGGCTCGCCGGACATCAGCGCGGCGTATTCGGCGTTGTCCCGCAGCAGTTCGTGATGGGTGCCGACGGCGGTTATCCGGCCGCCGGAGAGCAGCGCCACCCGGTCGGCGAGCAGGACCGTGGACGGCCGGTGGGCGACCACCAGGGCGGTGGTGGTGGCCAGCACCCGGCGCAGGGCGGCCTCCACCAGGGCCTCGGTGTGCACATCGAGCGCGGACAGCGGATCGTCCAGGATCAGGAAGCGGGGGCGGCCCACCACCGCGCGGGCGAGGGCGAGCCGCTGGCGCTGTCCGCCGGACAGGCTCAGGCCCTGCTCGCCCACCTGGGTGGCGGTGCCCTGGGGCAGGGCGCGGACGAACCCGTCGGCCTGGGCCACCTCCAACGCCCGTAACAAATCGGCCTCCTGGGAGTCCGTGACGCCGGAGGGGGCGGAGGCTTCGGGGTGCGCCATCAGGACGTTGTCCGCCACCGTGGCCGAGAACAGGGTGGGCTCCTCGAAGGCGACCGCCACCAGCGCCCGGGCCTCCTGCCTCTCCAGCGTCGCCAGATCGCGGCCGTCGAGGGTGATCCGCCCCGCGGTGGGGTCGTGGAGCCGCGGCACCAGCGCCGTCAGGGTCGTCTTCCCACTGCCGGTCGCGCCCACCAGGGCCATCGTCTCGCCGGAGCGGATGTGCAGGTCCACGCCCCGGAGGGTGGGCGGGCCGTCGGCCGGGGCGTCGGGGTAGGAGAACTCCACGCCCTCGAAGCGCAGCCCGTCGCCGGGGCGCTCGCGCTCGCCTGCGACGGCCGCGTCGTCCGCCGCCCCCTCGTCGTCCACGGCCCGCGCGTCCAGGACCTCGAAATACCGGTCCGTGGCCGTTGCCGCCTCGTTGCTCATGGCCAGCAGGAAGCCGATGGAGTCCACCGGCCAGCGCAGCGCCAGCGCCGTCGAGAGGAAGGCGACCAGGGTGCCCGGGGACAGCGCGCCGTCGGCCACCTGGAGCGTGCCCAGCACCAGGGCCGTGGCGATGGCCAGCTCCGGGAGCAGGGTGATCACGCCCCAGATCCAGGCCAGCAGCCGGGCCTTGTGCAGCTCGGTCGTACGGATCTGCCGCGTCAGCCGCGCGAAGGCGCGGGCCTGGCTGCGGTGGCGGCCGAACCCCTTGATGATCCGGATGCCGAGCACCGACTCCTCGACCACCGTCGCCAGATCGCCCAGCTGGTCCTGGGCCCGCCGGGCGGCGAGCGCATACCGGGCCTCTAGCACCGAACACAGCACCATCAGCGGCAGCAACGGCCCCAGCAGCACCAGCCCCAGCGACCAGCGCTGCACCATCAGCAGCACACAGCCCACCACGATCGTCGTGCCGTTGACCAGCAGGAACGTCAGCGGAAAGGCGAGGAAGAGGCGCAGCAGGGTCAGATCGGTGGTGGCGCGGGAGAGCAGCTGGCCCGAGGCCCAGCGGTCGTGGAAGGCGACCGGCAGCCGCTGGAGATGGCGGTAGAGCGCCTCGCGCATGGCGGCCTCGACGCTCGCCAGCGGCCGCGCCACCAGCCAGCGCCGCAGCCCGAACAGCCCCGCCTCGGCCACCCCGAGCAGCAGCAGACAACCGCCGCCCAGCCACACCCCGCCCGGATCGCGCACCGCCACCGGCCCGTCCACCAGCCACTTGAGGACCAGTGGGAAGACCAGCCCGAGGCAGGAGGCGACCACCGCCACGAACGCGGCCGTGAACAACCGCGCCCGCACCGGCCGCACGAACGGCCACAGCCGCAGCAGCGAACGCACGGCGGAGTGCCGCGGGGCGGCGGCCGAACCGGCCGGTGCCGGGTCCGCTGCCCGGGGCGGGGCGGGTGTCGGGTCGGTGGGTGTCTGTCCGGACGTCGGATGTGCATTCGCGGTGGGGGCCACACTCGCGAGCGTAAGGTGCACCACTGACAATGCTCATGTGGTTTTCGCCGTAGGGCAGTTGGGGCGGGCGGGACCGCACGGATCACGACGTCCTCAGCCCGGTACGGCGCGGAACAGCAGCACCGACCGCCCCGGCAGTCCCACCTCGCACCCGGCCGGATACGGCGCCTCGGCCGCCCCCGGCTGCTCCTCGCGCGCCGTGTCGACCAGCAGCTCGTACGCCCCCGCCCACGGCGGGCCGGGCAGGACGAAGGGCCGGGGGCGGGCCTCGGCGTGCAGCACCGCGAGGAAGCTGTCGTCGACGATGCGGTCGCCGAGGGCGTCGCGCTGGGAGATGTCGTTGCCGGAGAGGTACATGCCCAGGGTGGCGCCGGAGGCGTACCAGTCCGCCTCGGTCATCTCCGTGCCGCCCGGGGTGAACCAGGCCAGATCGCGCAGTCCGCCCCGCCCCTGGGGGCGGCCGGAGAAGAAGGCGCGGCGGCGCAGTACGGGATGGGCGCGGCGCAGCGCGATCAGACGGGCGGCGAGGTCGGCCAGCGGGCGCCACCGGGGGTCCGTGAGCAGCGACCAGTCGACCCAGCCGGTGGGGTTGTCCTGGCAGTAGGCGTTGTTGTTGCCGTGCTGGGTGCGGCCCATCTCGTCGCCCGCGACCAGCATCGGGACCCCGGTGGACAGCAGGAGGGTGGTCAGGAAGTTGCGCAGCTGGCGGTGGCGCAGGGCGGTGACCGCGGGGTCGTCGGTCTCGCCCTCGGTGCCGCAGTTCCACGACCGGTTGTCGTCGGTGCCGTCCCGGTTGCCCTCGCCGTTGTCGCCGTTGCGCTTGTGCTCGTAGGTGACCAGGTCACGCAGGGTGAACCCGTCGTGGGCGGTGATGAAGTTGACCGAGGCGTACGGGCGGCGGCCGCCCCAGGCGTACAGGTCGCTGGACCCCGACAGCCGGTAGCCCAGATCGCGCACGTCGTGCTGGGCGCCGCGCCAGAAGTCGCGGACGGTGTCGCGGTAGCGGTCGTTCCACTCCGTCCACAGGGGCGGGAAGGCGCCGACCTGATAGCCGCCGGAGCCGACGTCCCAGGGCTCGGCGATGAGTTTGACCCGGCGCAGCACGGGGTCCTGGGCGATGACGGCGAGGAACGGGGAGAGCATGTCGACGTCGTGCAGGGAGCGGGCCAGGGCGGCGGCGAGGTCGAAGCGGAAGCCGTCGACGCCCATTTCGGTGACCCAGTAGCGCAGCGAGTCGGTGATCAGCCGCAGCACGTGCGGCTGCACGACGTGCAGGGTGTTGCCGCAGCCGGTGTAGTCGGCGTAGCGGCGGGCGTCGTCCGGCAGGCGGTAGTAGCCGCGGTTGTCGATGCCCCGCAGGCTCAGGGTCGGGCCCCGTTCGCCCGCCTCCGCGGTGTGGTTGTAGACGACGTCCAGGATGACCTCGATACCGGCGTCGTGCAGCGCCCGCACCATCCGCTGGAACTCGCCGACCTGCTGGCCGCGGGTGCCGGTGGCGGCGTAACCGGCGTGTGGCGCGAAATAGCCGATGGAGTTGTAGCCCCAGTAGTTGCGCAGCCCCCGGCGGACGAGATGGTCCTCATGGGCGAACTGATGGACCGGCAGCAGCTCGACCGCGGTGATCCCGAGCCGGACGAGGTGGTCCAGGGCGGCGGGGTGGGCCAGCCCCGCATACGTACCGCGCAGCCGCTCGGGGATCCCGGGGTGCCGCATGGTGAAACCGCGCACATGCAGCTCGTAGAGGATGGAATCCGGCCACGGGGTCTTGGGTCGGCGGTCGTCGCGCCATGCGTCGTCGTCCTCGCCCCCGTCCGCCCCGGTGCCGCCGACCACCACCCCTTTGGGGACGTACGGCGCCGAATCGCGGTCGTCGCGCACCGTGTCGGCGACCCGCTGTTCGGGCCAGTCGCGGACATGTCCGTAGAGCTGGGCGGGCAGCGCGCGCCCGGCGCCCACCGACTCCGTTCGGGTGCCGAAGTCGCCGTCCACGGCCCTGGCGTACGGGTCGAGCAGCAGTTTGGCCGGATTCCAGCGGGCGCCGGTCCAGGGGTCCCAGCGGCCGTGCACCCGGTAGCCGTAGCGCTGTCCGGGGCGCACACCGGGCAGGAAGCCGTGCCAGATCTCATGGGTCAGTTCGGTCAGCGGATGGCGGCTCTCGCGGTCCTCGTCGTCGAAGAGACAGACCTCCACGGCCTCGGCGCCGCCCGCCCACAGGGCGAAGTTGGTGCCCTCGACGCCATCGGGTCCGGTGCAGCAACGGGCCCCCAGGGGGGTGGGGCTGCCGGGGCGGACGGCGGCGGGCGGGGTGAGCGCCCCGCCCTGGACCGCCTCCTGCTCGGGTGCGCTCGACACGTGCCGGCCTCCTGCGGCTCGGGGCTCGGTCGGGCGGCGGCCCGTGCCCGGGTGTCCCGGCCCCGCGCGTGTCCCCGCCCTCCCCGTTGTTCTGCCCGCAACCGGGCGTTGCCTCACGCTTCGGGCCGGGGCCTCGTCGGCGTTCCCGGCGCGTCGTGACATTCAAGGGCATGGCATTCCTGCACGTTTCGCCATGATCCGTCACAATGCGATTCATGACCGGCGGTACGCAGCGCTCAGTGATGGATCCGGCAGAACCGGCGCTCGGCCGCGGGCGCCCCCGGGCGCGCCGCCTGGGGACCCGCGTCGCCGTCCTGGCCGCTCTGGCCTCCCTGCTGCTGCCCGCCGGCTGCTCCTCCCCGGAGGGCTTCGACGGGGACAAGCCGCGCTCCCTGAAGGAGGCGATCCGGATCGTCCCGCACGACGGCGCACGCAGCGTACGGACCGGCGGGCGCTTCGAGGTGCAGGTGCGCACCGGGCATCTGGAGCGGGTCGAGGTCGAGCGCACCGGGGACGCGGGCCGGCAGCGGGTGATCGGCCGGATCTCGCCCGACGGCCGGGTCTGGCGCCCGGCGCCGGGCGAGCTCGCCCCCGGTGCGCGCTACACCGTCGATGTGGTGGCCCGCGACGACGCCGGCCACCGCGCCGTCCGGCACGCCACCTTCACCACGTCCGTGCCCCCCGGTGCGTTCGTGGGAGTCTTCCACCCCGAGGACCGCACCACCGTCGGCACCGGCATGATCGTCTCGCTGGAGTTCAGCCGGCCGATCGCCGACCGCGCGGCGGTCCAGCGCGCCATCAGCGTCACCGCGAGCCCGGCCGTCGAGGTCGCTCCGCACTGGTTCGGCAACCGGAGGCTGGACTTCCGTCCCCGTAAGCGCTGGCGGTCCGGCACCGACATCACCGTCCGGCTGCGGCTGCGCGGGATCCGGGGCGGGCCGCACACGTACGGCATGCAGAGCAAGACGGTCCACTACCACGTCGGCCGCGACCAGACCGCCACCGTGGACGCCGCCCGGCACACCCTGACGGTGCGCCGCAACGGCCGGGTGCTGGCCACCTACCCCGTCACCGCGGGCAACGCCGAGAACCCCACCTACAACGGCACGATGGTGATCCTGGAACGCCGTTCGGTGACCCGGATGAACGGGCACACCGTCGGCTTCGGCGGCGCCTACGACATCAAGGACGTCCCGCACGCGATGCGGCTGACCCGGTCCGGGACGTTTGTGCACGGCAACTACTGGGCGGGGGCCCGGGTCTTCGGCGCCCGCAACACCAGCCACGGCTGCGTCGGTCTCAGGGACACCAGGGGCGGCGGCCGCGGCACCCCGGCCGGCCGGCTCTTCGGGCAGTCGATCGTCGGCGACATCGTGCAGGTGCGCCACTCCCGGGGCCTGGGCCCGGTCGGCACCGTCGCCCCGGACAACGGGCTCGGCGGCTGGAACATGACGTGGCAGCAGTGGAAGCGGGGCAGCGCGCTGCGCTGACCTCCGCCCCGGCCCGCGCGGCCGCGTGGACTTGGGACTGAACGGTGACCTCGGCGGGGAGTTCACTGTCAGTGCGATGTGGTTATCTGACGGCAGGCGCGCGGTGCGTGCGCGCGTGGGAGACCGCAGGTCTGCGAGGGGACGACGAGGGGAAAAGGGGCCAGGAGTGACAGTGCAGCCGATTGCGGGGGAGCCGGCTCGCCGGCGGCGGCCACACCGGAGCGGCGGTGCGCTGGCGCTGCTGCTCGGCTCGATGCTGCTGCTGGTGACCGCGTGCGGCGGTGACGAGGCCGATGGCGGAAAGGCGTCCGGGAAGGCGGGGAGCGACCGGGCCGCCTCCCAGGCCGAGGTGGCGATTGCGCCCAAGGACGGCGCGGACGGTGTCGCCACCAGCGGTGCGCTGGAGGTGACCGCGAAGAGGGGCAGGCTGAAGTCCGTCAAGGTCACCGACCCGAAGGGCAACGCGGTGGCCGGGAAGATATCCGGCGGCGGTGCGTCGTGGCGGCCCAGCGGCCATCTGGGTGCCTCGACGGAGTACACCGTCGACGCGGTGGCGGTGGACGCCAAGGGCCGCGAGGCCGCCGAGCACGCGAAGTTCACCACCCTCGTTCCCAAGAACACCTTCATAGGCCAGTACAGCCCCGAGAACGGCCAGCAGGTCGGCATCGGGATGCCGGTCTCGATCCGCTTCAGCCGCGGTATCACCCACCCCGAGGCCGTCGAGGACGCGATCAAGGTCACCGCCGAGCCGTCGGTGCCGATAGCGGGTCACTGGTTCGGCAACGACCGCCTCGACTTCCGCCCCGAGAAGTACTGGGCGGCGGGCACCAGGATCACCGTCCGCCTCGACCTCGACGGCGTCGAGGGCCGCCCCGGTGTCTACGGCACCCAGGCCAAGACGGTCGCGTTCACCATCGGCCGCAGCCAGGTGAGCACCGTCGACGCCCGGACGAAGATGATGACCGTGGTCCGCGACGGCAAGAAGATCAAGAGCATTCCGATCACCTCCGGCGCACCGGGCACCGAGACCTACAACGGCCAGATGGTGATCAGCGAGAAGCATCCGGTGACGCGGATGAACGGCGACACCGTCGGCTTCGGCGGCCAGTACGACATCAAGGACGTCCCGCACGCGATGCGGCTGAGCACGTCCGGCACCTTCATCCACGGCAACTACTGGTCCGGCCGGGACGCCTTCGGCACCCGTAACGCCAGCCACGGCTGCGTGGGCCTGTTCGACGTCCGCGGCGGCGGGGATGCGTCGACCCCGGCGGCGTGGTTCTTCGACCACTCGCAGATCGGCGATGTGGTGATCGTCAAGAACGCGCACGACGAAACGATCCAGCCGGACAACGGCTTCGGGGACTGGAACCTCTCCTGGGAGAAGTGGACGGCGGGGCGGTAGCCGCGGGCCGGGCTGTGACCCCGGGCACTGTGACCCGGTGCACCGGGCGCCGCGCCGTTAACGGCGACTAACCTTCCCTCCATGACTGTGAACCTCGAGGTCGCCGACCGCGTCGGTACCATCCGCCTGGACCGCCCGCCGATGAACGCGCTGGACATCGCCACCCAGGACCGGCTCCGCGAACTGGCCGCGGAGGCCGCCGGCCGCGACGATGTGCGCGCCGTGGTGATCTGGGGCGGCGAGAAGGTGTTCGCGGCCGGTGCGGACATCAAGGAGATGCAGGTCATGGACCACCCGGCCATGGTCGCCCGCTCCAAGCACCTTCAGGACGCGTTCACCGCCGTCGCCCGCATCCCCAAGCCGGTGGTCGCCGCGGTCAACGGCTATGCGCTGGGCGGCGGCTGCGAGCTGGCGCTGTGCGCGGACTTCCGGATCGCGGCCGACAACGCCAAGCTCGGCCAGCCCGAGATCCTGCTCGGCCTGATCCCGGGCGCCGGCGGCACCCAGCGGCTGGCCCGCCTGGTGGGCCCGTCCAAGGCCAAGGACCTGATCTTCACCGGGCGCCATGTGAAGGCCGACGAGGCGCTGGCCCTCGGGCTGGTCGACCGGGTGGTGCCGGCCGCCGAGGTCTACGAGCAGGCGCACGCCTGGGCGGCCCGGCTCGCGGCGGGTCCGGCGATGGCGCTGCGGGCGGCCAAGGAGTCCGTCGACGCGGGCCTGGAGACGGATATCGACACCGGTCTGGCCATCGAACGCAACTGGTTCGCGGGCCTCTTCGCCACCGAGGACCGGGAGACCGGAATGCGCAGCTTTGTCGAGGAGGGGCCGGGCAAGGCCATCTTCCGCTGAAACGACCGGGGCTGACGGGACGCATGATGTCTGGCCGGGACCCGATGCCTCGTGTGGGCGAATTGCGGAAAACTTAATCCGGACTTAAGGGCACCTTGTCCACGGCCGGACCGCCTCGTCCGACGACCGTCCGTCCGCGGAGCGTTGACGCAGGTCAG
This sequence comes from Streptomyces gilvosporeus, assembly GCF_002082195.1. Classification (GTDB taxonomy): domain Bacteria; phylum Actinomycetota; class Actinomycetes; order Streptomycetales; family Streptomycetaceae; genus Streptomyces; species Streptomyces gilvosporeus. The sequence continues at coordinate 6,220,616 of NZ_CP020569.1, forward strand.
CCCCTGTGCGGCGACGATCTTGCTGCCGTCGGCAGGTGTCCCGCCGGGTGGAGGAACCGACGATTCCGCACAAGGGATTCCGTTGGTTCCTCCACCCGACCGCCAAGTAGCGGCCATGATGGGAGACATGGCGGGCCTCGAAGGTATGGAGCAGCCGCGGCCGGAAAGCACCCCGGCCGCCGCGGGCTGGGGGACCCCGGACGGGGACGCGGACACGGCGGTGCCGAGGCAGGCGACCGGACCGGCCCGCCCGGTGTCCGGACTCGATCTCGTCGGCGACCCCACCCTGGACGAGGTACGGCTGCCCTCGCGCCCCCAGTCCGCCCGTATCGCCCGCCGGCTGACCGGCTGCGCCCTGCTCAAACAGTGGTCCCTCACCCCGCAGCTCACCGAGCACGCCGTCCTGCTCGTCTCGGAACTGGTCGGCAACGCCGTACGCCACACCGGCGCCCGCTCCTTCGGGCTGCGGATGCTGCGCCGCCGCGGCTGGCTCCGCATCGAGGTGCGCGACCCGTCCCGTGGGCTGCCCTGTCTGATGCCGGTGCACGAGATGGACACCAGCGGCCGCGGCCTCTTCCTCGTCGACAAGCTCTCCGACCGCTGGGGCGTCGATCTGCTGCCGCGCGGCAAGACGACCTGGTTCGAGATGCGGATCGGCGACCGCTGATACGGGGCTGGGGTCTGCCCGATGGCCCCGCGCGAGGCGGCGGGCGCCCGGCGGTCCGTAGGATGGGACGTTCACGCCCGCGCCAGGAACGCCGGAGGAGGGACATGTCCGGGCACCTACCCGCGCACCGGCCGCACCGGTCGCCGGCGATGCTCCTGCTGCTCCTCCTGGCGGTCACCTTCGGGCCGATGCTGTGCCGGATCGGCGGCGACCAGCCAGGGACGGCGTCCCGCCCGGCGACGGCGTCCGCCCCGGCCGCCGCAACCGCCCCGGCCGCGGCCACCGCCCCGTCCGCCGCAACCGCGCCCTCCGGTGCCTCCGGCCCCGTGGCGCCGTCCGTCAACGGCCCGGCTCCCGCGCCCCCCGCGGTCGCCGACGCCGGGGGGAAGCGCTGCTCGAACAGCCACGCCCCGGCGTCCGACGAATCCGCCCCGCTGCCCGCGCCGCACCGCGCCGAACCCCTCGCCCCGGCCACCACGGGCCCCGCCCCGCTCTGCGCCGACGCCGCCGCCCAGTGGGCCCTCGCCCGCCCGCCGACCGGCGCCGTCCGCACCACCGATCCCACCGCGCTCCTGCCCGTACTGCGGATTTAGGGGGCCGCCGCGCCGCAAGCCGGCGCCACCGGCCCGCTATCCCCGCCGCACGCCTCCCCGCGCAGGCGTGGGCGCCCGTACGTACCACTGGAGCTTTCGCATGCCCAAGTCCGCACCGCCCGCATCAGCCGTCACCCCCGCCCGCAAACTGGCCGCCGTCGGCGCGGTCATCGCCCTGGTCGTGGCCGTCCTCGCCATCGCCGTCGCGGTCGGCAAGGCCGTCGAGAGCGGCGACCGCACCGGCGAGCCCAAGGCCGCCGCCTCGGTGCAGGCCGAGGAGGACCCGGCGCAGCAGAAGGCGTTCGACGACCTGGCCCGGCGCACCAGCCGTCGCGAGGCCGGCGATCCGCTGGCCGTCGGCCGGAAGGACGCGCCCGTGGTCCTGGTCGAATACGCCGACTACCAGTGCTCGTTCTGCGGTCGCTTCGCCCGCGAGACCCAGCCCGAGCTGATCAGGAAGTTCGTGGACGCGGGCACCCTGCGCATCGAGTTCCGCAACTTCACCCTCTTCGGCGATGCCTCCGAGCGCGCCGCCCGCGCCTCCTGGGCCGCGGGCCGCCAGGGCAGGTTCTGGCAGCTGCACGATGCGCTGTACGCCAAGACCCGCAAGGGCGATGCGCTGGCCGAGGACAAGCTGGTGGACCTGGCGCGGCAGAGCGGCGTGCCGGACCTGGAGAAGTTCCGTACGGACATGGGCGGCGCGGCCGCCGAGCGCGCCCTGAAGCGCGACCAGGACGAGGGCTACGCGATCGGCGTGCAGTCCACCCCGTCGTTCCTGATCAACGGGCGGCCGGTGTCCGGCGCCCAGCCCACCGACGTCTTCGCGCAGGCGATCCAGGAAGCCGCGGCACGGGCCCACAAGGCGGCCGCCGAATGACCGACATCGGATTCCTCGCGGCGTTCCTGGGCGGCGCGCTCGCCCTGCTCAGCCCGTGCAGCGCGCTGCTGCTGCCGGCCTTCTTCGCCTATTCGCTGGCCCACCCCGGCCGGCTGCTGGCCCGTACCGGGGTCTTCTATCTGGGGCTGGCCACCACCCTGGTCCCGCTCGGCGCGGCCAGCACCGCGGTCAGCCGGCTCTTCAACGGCCACCGCGATCTGCTGATCACCTTCGGCGGCTGGGCCGTCATCGCCATGGGTCTCGCCCAGATCCTGGGCCTGGGCTTCGCCTCCCGGCGCGCCCAGGCCGCCGCGGCGAGGATCACCCCGCGCTCGGCCGTCTCCACCTTTCTGCTCGGCTGTGTCTACGGCCTCGCGGGCTTCTGCGCGGGCCCGATCCTGGGCGCGGTGCTGACGGTGACGGCGGTCAGCGGCTCGCCGGTGTACGGCGCCGCGATGCTCGCCGTCTACGCGCTGGGCATGGCCCTGCCGCTGTTCGTGCTGGCGCTGCTGTGGGACCGTTTCCGCCTGGGCACCCGCACCTGGCTGCGCGGCCGCGAGATCGCCCTGGGCAGGCTGCGGCTGCACACCACGTCGCTGCTGTCCGGCGTCTTCTTCCTCGGCATCGGCGTCCTCTTCCTGCGCTTCCGCGGGACCAGTTCGCTGCCCGGCGTCCTCGACGCGGACGCCGAATTCGGCCTGGAGGAGTGGGCGGCGAAGATCGGCAACGGCGTACCCGACGCCGTCCTGATCGCGGTGGCCGCGCTGGTCGTGGCAGCCGTACTGGGCCGGATCGCCCTGCGTCCGGGCAAGAAGGCGGACGGCAGGGAGGAGTAGCCCTGCCGGTGGGCGGGCCCGGCCGGTGGACGGCCGGGCCGCCGCGCTACGCCGTCTGCCGCGGCCGCCCGTGCAGCTTCAGATGCGGGCGGCGCGGGCGCAGATGCGGATGCGGATGGTGGGCGTCGGCCCGGCGCCGGCGGTCGTTGCACAGCAGGCATCTGCCGTATCCCGGCGGAAGCGGATCCTCCGGGTCGCCGTACAAGGGGTCGACGGCGCCGTGCGGATGCTCGGCGCAGCCGGTCGGGCCCGTTTCGGCACCCAGGGCGTCGGCGACGCTCAGGGCGCGCCGCAGGACGTCGACGAGCCGGGCGGCGTCATGCCGGGTCGGCGCCTGCCGGAGGGTGGAGGCGAGGTCGGAGGCGGTGGTCAGCGCGGTCTGGAGTTCGCGCAGCTCTGCGTAACCCATGCCTTGGAGCGTAGGTGCCCCCACTGACAGTTGATCTTGAGATCGCACTTCACGGCTTCCCATGACCGTATGCATGCCCGTCCGGGCCCACGGCCCGGCACCGCAGCGGTGACCGTAGCCTGGACGGGCGATGACGGTTAGGGCGCTTCTGACGGATCTCCGCGGCGTCGCGGCGCCTCAGGGGGCGATCGGCAGTTCCCGCTTGTGGGCCGTCAGGCGGTAGCGGCGCACGATGGCGTCGAAGGCGCGCTCGTCGACCGGCTGCCCTTCCAGGAAGTCGTCGATCTGGTCGTAGCTCACGCCGAGGGCGTCCTCGTCGGGCTTGCCCGGATCCAGCGTCTCCAGATCGGCTGTCGGGACCTTGAACACCAGCTCCGCCGGGGCGCCCAGGGCCTGCCCCACGGCGCGCACCCGGCGCTTGGTCAGCCCGGTGAGCGGGACGACATCGGCCGCGCCGTCGCCGAACTTGGTGAAGAAGCCGGAGACCGCCTCGGCCGCGTGGTCGGTGCCCACGACGAGGCCGGCATGGGCACCGGCGACCGCGTACTGCGCGATCATGCGCTGCCGGGCCTTGATGTTGCCCTGCACGAAGTCCTGGTGCCGGGCGTCGCGGAAGACCACACCCGAGTCCACCGCCGCCGCCAGCGCCGCATCGCTCGCCGGCCGGATGTCGACGGTCAGTTCCTTGTCGGCGCGGATGAACTCCAGCGCCCGCTGGGCGTCCTTCTCGTCCGCCTGGACGCCGTAGGGCAGCCGCATCGCGAAGAACGTCGCTTCGTGCCCGGCGGCCCGGGCCCGCTCCACGGCGAGCTGGCACAGCCGGCCCGTGGTCGTGGAGTCGATCCCCCCGCTGATGCCCAGGACCAGCGACCGCAGCCCCGTGGACGTCAGCTGCTGCGTGAGGAAACTCACCCGGCGCTCGATCTCCCGCTCCGCCTCGAAGGACGCGCTCACCTGGAGATCCCGGGCGATCTCCTCCTGAAGGGCCTTGGCCGCCGGGTCGTTCACGGCTGCTCCTTGGGTGTCGTACGTGCGCCGCTGGCGCGCGTGGTGCCGGTCGTACGCATGCCGTACGACGCCGTACGGAACCATGCCGGAGGAAATTATGCCGGGTGCGCCCATTTCTTGAGCTCGGCCCGGCTCCCGAAGGCGGCGACGTCCTTGTCCAGCGGGCTGTCGGTGTACTGGTGGATCCGCCACTTCGCCTTGATCCGCGGATGCCCGGCGGTGACGTAGTCGGCGATCCACAGTCCGTCCCCGGCATAGGACGTGGTGTCGTGGTTGAGCCAGAAATCGCGGTTGCAGTAGAGCATCACGCGATGCGTGGGCCGCAGCTTCTTGACCTCCCTCAGGAACTGGTCCTTCTGCGCGTTGCTCGCATGCGTCCCCGAGCCGGTGGTCTCCCAGTCGACGGCCAGGAGGTCGCCGTGCACCGAGGCGCACTTCTCGACGAAGTACTCCGCCTGCGCGGTGATGTTCCCCGGCCACAGGAAGTGGTAGAAGCCGACCACGCAGCCCGCCGCACGGGCCTTCGCCGCCTGCGCCGACTGGTTCGGATTGATGTAGGAGCGGCCCTCGGTGGCCTTCACGAAGACGAAGTCCAGCCCCTGGGTGGAGAACGAGGTGTTGTACGAACTGACATCGACACCATGCAGCATGCGCGGCCTCCTGCCGATCGGACCTGCCGTGTGAACCGTCATCCCAGCGTCAAGTTCATCAACTGTCGAACTGCCGGACAAGTTCCAGCAGTTGCGCACCTTCATGGTCCGGGACGCCGGATTGCGGCACCGAAGTTCCCTCCGGCGACGGCGTGATGGCCCGGGCGGCGGGCCGGTGCGCCCGCTCAGCCCGCCGCGCCGCCCGCACGCTTCAGCCGTCGCAGCCCGCCCCGCACCAGCCTGCCCAGGCGCAGCCGGGCCCCGCCCAGCGCGCGCCGCAGCGCCCGGCTGCGCCGGGTGGCCCGCAGCTGCTCGAAGAGCTGGCGGTAGCGGTCGGCGATCGGCTCGGGGTCGTAGCGGCGGGCGCTGTCCAGCGCGGCCGTCGCCATCTGCCGGCGCCGCGCGGGATCCTCGATCAGCTCCAGCAGCCCGGCGGCCAGCGCCCGCCCGTCGCCGGTCGGCACCAGCAGCCCGTCGTGGCCGCTGTCGATGATCTCGGCCGGGCCCAGCGGGCAGTCGGTGCTGACGACCGGCACGCCGCAGCGCATCGCCTCGACGAGGGTCATCCCGAACGACTCGGCGTCCGAGGCCGACGCCACGATCGACGCCTTGGCGAACTCCGCCTCGATCGGCGAGACCGGCCCGGTCAGCTCGGCCCGCCCGGTGAGCCCGAGCCCGTCGATCAGCCCCTGGAGGGCCTCCCGCTCGGCGCCGCCGCCGTGGATGCGCAGACGCCACTCGGGGTGCTTGGCGGCGACCGCGGAGAACGCCTCTATCAGCAGGTCGAAGCGCTTGCCGCGGACCAGCCGGCCGGCCGCGGCGATCAGCGGCGCATCGCCGTCGGAGGGCGTCTGGTCGGGTGCGGGCACGATGTTGGGCACGGCCAGTACGCGGACGCCCGGCAGCGGCATCCGCCTGCGGTAGACCGCGGCATCGGCCTCGGTGGTGGTGACCAGGGCGTCCAGCCCCCGGTAGTGGCGGGCGAGCTCGGCCCGCAGCCGCTTGGCGTGCGCATCGTGGCGCAGATGCTCCTGGGCGATCCGCAGGGCCCGGCGCGGCCCGAAGCGGGCGAGATAGACGTTGATCCCCGGACGCGTCCCGATCAGCACCTCGGCGTCGGTCGTGCGCAGGAACTCCGCGACCCGGACGTCGATCAGCCGGCTGTACTGGTGGTGCCGCTTCTCCGCGGCGGGAAAGTCGCGGGCCGGTTCGGAGAAGAGCGGATCGGCCATGTCGTCGCTGCCGACCCGGGTGTCCACCAGGGGCACCAGGCGCACCCGCGGGTCCGGGGTGAACCGGGGGACCTCGCGGTGCCGCATCATCGAGACGATCTCCACCTCGTGCTGCGCGGCGAGGGCCGCCGCGAGGTTGAAGGTGGTGCGGACGGTGCCGCCGATGGCGTACGCGTTGTGCAGCAGCAGGGTGATCTTCATCCGGAGCTTCCCGTGGCCCTTTCGCCGGGGCCGGGCGGTCCGGCACCGGGCCCACGGTCCCCGTAGGGGGTAAGCCGGCGGCGTGCTCATGGTGAGAGCCCGGCGTGGTACCGGTGAGAGGCCGGTAAGAACCGCGGGTGAGAGGCCGGTAAGAAAGCCGCCTCCCGGCTGCCCGCCCCCCGTCGCCCCGCCGTGACCTTGGCATGCTTGCCGGGTGACCCATTTGGTACTGCTCGCCGAGGACGACCGCCCCATCCGCACCGCGCTGGAGCGGGCGCTGACCCTGGAGGGCTACCGCGTCATCGCCGTCGCCGACGGCATCCAGGCGCTGGCCGCCGCCCACCGCGAGCGGCCGGACGTGATCCTGCTGGACGTGATGATGCCCGGCATCGACGGCCTCCAGGTCTGCCAGGTGCTGCGCGCCGAGCAGGACCGCACCCCGGTCCTGATGCTCACCGCCCGCGTGGAGACCGCCGACCGCATCGCCGGTCTGGACGCCGGTGCGGACGACTACGTCGTCAAGCCCTTCGAGGTCGAGGAGGTCTTCGCCCGGTTGCGGGCGCTGCTGCGCCGCACCGCCCCGGTGGTCGGGGACGGCGGGGCGGAGGGCGACCGGGGCGGCGAGGGGGCGCCGGACGGGGCCGCCGAGGCCGGCGTCGTCGAAGCGGCGGACCTGCGGATCGACGGCCCCTCGCGGCGGGCCTGGCGCGGCGACCGCGAGCTGGAGCTGACTCGCACCGAGTTCGAACTGCTGGAACTCCTTGCCCGTAATGCCGGAATCGTCCTGGATCATTCCACGATCTACGACCGCATCTGGGGCTACGACTTCGGCCCCGGCTCCAAGAACCTCGCGGTCTACGTCGGCTATCTGCGCCGCAAGGTCGATGTGCCCGGCAGCCGCCCGCTGATCCACACCGTGCGGGGCGTCGGCTACGTCCTCAGGGAGGACTGAGATGCCCGGGTCCGGCGGCCGCCGGCCCGCCGCCGGTGTGCGGCGCCTGGCCGGCCGGCTGCGCGCCTGGCTGCGTACCCGTAAACCGGCCAGTCTGCGCACCACCTTCGCGCTCGCCTTCGCCGCCGGGGCCGCCGCGGTCACCGTCCTGGTCGGCTTCCTGAGCTACGACGCCGCGGCCCGGCTGGTGCGGGTGGACGAGAAGTCGGTGTTCTCGGAGGTCGTGAGGGATCTGCGGACCCAGGTCCAGGAGCGGACGTTCGGGCCCCGGGACTATCTGACCGTCGACCCCGACCACGACGGACCGCGCGACGACCTCATCCGCCCCACCCGCACCGACGTCCAGGTGCTGGGCGCCGACGGCCGGATCGTGGACCCGGGGCGCCCGGCGCTGCCCGCCGGCCCCGGGGAGCGCAGGATCGCCGGATACGACCGGGCCGGACGGTACGCCCAGCGGGAGGCGACGGTCGGCGACGACGAGTACCACATGGCGACCGTCGCTCTCGGCGGCGGGCGCGGCGCCGTGCAGGTCGCGCAGAAGTTCAGCGGGACCGAGGACCTGCTCTCCCAGCTCCAGCAGCGCACCGCCCTCCTGGCCGCCGTGGTGATCGCCTGCTCCGGGGCGGCCGGCTGGTGGCTGGCCCGCCGGATCACCGGCCGGCTGGTCCGGCTCACCTCCGTCGCCGAGAGCGTGGCCGAGGACGGGCGCCTGGACGTCCCGGTCCCGGTGGCGGGCCGCGACGAGGTCGCCCGGCTGGGGCGGGCCTTCGACGACATGCTCGGGCGGCTGGCCAGCTCCGTCGAGGACCAGCAGCGGCTCGTCCAGGACGCGGGCCACGAACTGCGCACCCCGCTGACCTCGCTGCGTACCAACATCTCGCTGCTGCGGCGGTTCGAGGACCTGCCGCCCGAGGCCCGCGACGAACTCCTGGCCGACCTCGCCGGGGAGGCCCGCGAACTGTCCGACCTGGTCAACGAGCTGGTCGGGCTCGCGGCCGGCCGCCGGGACGACGATCCGCTCGCCGATGTGCGCCTGTCCGACGTCGCCGAGAAGGCCGCCGCCTCCGCCCGCCGCCGGACCGGCCGCGAGATCACCGTCGACGCCGTCCGCCCCGCCGAGGTCGAGGGCCGCCCCGACGCCCTCCACCGCGCCCTGACCAACCTCCTGGAGAACGCCGCCAAATTCGACGCCGGCGGCACCGAACCCATCGAGGTCCACGTCACCGGCACCCGTATCGAGGTCCTGGACCGCGGCCCTGGCCTCGCCGCCTCCGACCTCACCCGGGTGTTCGACCGCTTCTACCGCGCCCCGGCGGCCCGCGGACTGCCGGGCTCGGGCCTGGGCCTGGCCATCGTCCGCGAAATCGCCGCCGCCCACGGGGGGCACGCCTTCGCCGCGCACCGGGCCGGAGGCGGGGCGGTGCTCGGCTTCACCGTGGGGCGCGGGTCGGGCCACGATCCGGCCGCGGCCCGCTGACCCCCGCTCACCAGCGCTTCTGCGCCTGCGCGGCCTCCACGGACTGATGCAGATCGGTCGCGGCCTCCAGCGCGGACGCCGCCGAGAACACCACACAGCACAGCAGCGCCGCGCCGACCAGGCGGCGGCCGGCCCGCCGCGGACGGGCCGGCGGGCGCCCGGGGGCGAGCAGCGCGGCGACCCGGCGGGGGACCGGTCCTGCGGTGGCGGCGAGGGCGGCGCCGGGACGGTGGGCCCCGGGGCGGGCGGCCAGGGCCGCGCGCCCGATGGCGCGGGCCGTCAGGGCCCGGTCGCCGACCCGGACGGCGGCGGATTCGTCGGCCCAGCGCTCCAGCGCGTACTCCAGGGGCGCGCGCAGCCCCCGCAGCAGCGGGTGGCACGCCGCGGCGAGCGTGGCGGTGAGCAGGAAGAGGTGATGGCGCCCGGCCAGATGGGCGCGCTCGTGCGCGAAGAGCGCCTCGCGTTCGTCCGGGGCCAGTGCGCGCAGCATCCCCGCGGTCACCACGATCCGGCCCGGCCGGCCCGGAAGGGCGTAGGCGTCCGGTGCGGCATCGGGCAGGACGCACAGATCACCGGCCGCGGCACGGGCGCCGACGGCGCGGCGGGCGGTGCGCAGACCGGCGCGGTGGGCCAGCGCGCGACGGCCGGCCGCGAGCGCGCACCCCGCCAGCAGGGCGCCCGCGGCGCAGGCCACCGGGACGGTCACGTCCGGATCGGGGCCGGGCAGCGGCAGCACGAGATGGCCGAGCGCGGCGACGGCGGGCAGCCGCAGTGCCCCGGCGGCGGCCAGCAGTCCCAGCGCCGCGGTCGCACAGGCGGCCAGCGCGGCGGCGCAGCCGGCCAGCAGCCAGGCGGCGGCGCGCGGCGGCAGCCAGGCCGCGAGCCGCCGGGCGGCCGGTACGGCGAGCAGCGGTATCAGCAGCGGGATCCAGACGGCGACGATCACGGGGCGGCCCCGTCCCCACCGGCTCCGTCCCCGCCGGCCCCTTCTCCGCCGTCCCCGGAGCCGCTCTCCCGCCGCCCGTCCGCCTCGTCCAGCAGCGAACGCAGCAGCCGCTCGTCCTCGCTGGTCAGCTGCGAGACGAAACGGGCCAGCGCGGTGCCCCGGTCGTCCTGCTTGTCCAGTTCGCTGCGCATCCGGCGCGCGGCCAGCCCCGCCGAGTCCTGTATCGGCGAGTACGCATAGCCCCGCCCGGCCCGGGTGCGGGTCACCGCCCCCTTGCCGTACAGCCGGGTGAGGATCGTCGTGACGGTCGTACGGGCGAGCCGCCCGCCCAGCGCGCCCTGCACCTCGGCGGGGCTCAGCGGACCCGTGGCCGCCCACAGCGCCCCCAGTACGCCGGCCTCCAGCTCGCCGGCGGGGCGCCGGGGCGCGGGAGGTGAACCGGGGGCCTGCGGTGTGTGAGGTGTCTCCGGCATGGAACGCCCTTCACCCTGTCGTCGTCTACAGTTTCGTAGACCGATACCGTCTACGTGACTGTAGTCGCTCGGTCCGGCTGTATGAGCCGCTCCCGTGAATCCACCCGCACCCGGTACCGGGGCCGCCGCCCGGTGTGCGCCCGTTCCGCCCTCCGCCGCCAAGGAGAACCCCCATGCACGACCTCGCCCTCGGCGGAGCCTCGATAGACGGCGGGCTGTACACCCGGATCACCGACCTGGCCCAGCGCGCCCCGCACACCCTGAACACCGTCATCTCCTACGGGACCGACTACGGCCTGGGCCTCTTCGCCGTGCTGATGCTGCTCGCCTGGTGGCGGGCCCGCCCGGCCGACGCCCGCCGGATGGCCCTGGTGCTGGCCACCCCGGTGGTGGTCGTCGCCGCCTACCTGGCCAACGACGTGATCAAGTCCTTCTTCGACGAACAGCGCCCCTGCCAGACGCTGCACACCGTCACCGTCGAAGCCTGCCCCGGCATCGGCGACTGGTCCTTCCCCAGCAACCACTCCGCGGTCGCCGCGGCCGCCGCCGTCGCCCTGATCCTGTGCGGCAGCCGGCTCGGCCGGATCGCGGTCCCCGCCGCCCTCCTGATGGCCGCCTCCCGCGTCTGGGTCGGCGCCCACTACCCGCACGACGTCGTCGCCGGTCTGCTGACCGGCGCGCTGGTCGCGTGGGCGCTGATGCGCCTCGCCCACCGGGCGGCGCCGGCCGTCGAGCGGGTCCGCGCCACCCGGCTGCGCCCCCTGGTGGCGGTCCGGTGACCCCCGCGGGGCCGCACCGTCCGGGCCGCCTGCTCGCGCTGGCCGCCCTCACCGCGGCCCTGTTCGCCGCCGTGGCCGTCGTCGTCGCCCTGCGCCACGGCGCGCCCCTCGCCCCCGAGCTCGCCGCCCACCACTGGGCGAGGACGCACCACGGCGAACCGCTGCGCTCCCTCGCCCGCGCCCTCACGTCGACCGGCACCGGCCCCGTCCCCTACCTGATGGCGGTGCTCGCCGGTCTGCTGGCCGGATCCGATGCCCCCGGCCGACTGCGTGCGGCGGCCGCCGCGGTGGGCGTCCTGGCCGTGGGCCAGACGCTGCGCTACGGCCTGATGGAACTCCTCGCCCGCCCCCGCCCGCCCGCCGTCGACTGGACCGGGCACGCCTCCGGCTACGCCTTCCCCTCGGGCCACGCCACCACCTCCGCCCTCGCGGCCGGCCTCCTGGCCTGGGGTATCGCCCGTCGCGCCCGCCCGGCGACGGCCCGCACCTGGTACGTGGTGCTCGCCCTGTGGGCCGTCGGCGTCGGCACCACCCGCGTCCTGCTGGGCGTCCACTGGCCCGGCGACGTCCTCGGCGGCTGGCTCCTGGCCGCCACCGTGCTGACCCTCGCCCTGCTGGCGGAGCCCGCCTTCCTCGGGCCCCCGGACCGCCGGACCCCTGGTGCCATCCACCACTCGCGCGCCACACGTCACGCACCACGCCATGACTAGCTGACGATAGGACCAGTTCTTCGCCAAGCGGGCATGGACCGGCCCCCCGCCGAGCAGCACTGTCCTGGGCGCCGTCAGGCACCCGGCACAGCGATCACGGCACCACCAGGGGGACGCCATGAACCGACGACTCGACCACGCTCCGAACCCCGCGGCGGCCCCGGCCCTCCGGCCGCCCGCCCCCCGCACCCGCTGCGCGGCCGCCGCCGCCGAGGACCCCACCCCGTGCGGGGGCCCGCACGACGCCGCCACCCTCATCGACCGCCAAGGCCGCGAGATCCCGGGCTGCCTCCACCACTGCGCCCGCCTCCTGGCCACCCTCGACGGCGCCCGCGTCCATCCCTTCGTCCCCACGGCCCACGCCCTGGAGATCTACTACCGGGCCCGCGAACTCCCGCCGTACGCCTGGGAGATCGGCCGCTAGCGGGGATCCGCCCGGAAGGTCACGGTCGGCCCGTAGGAGCCGTCCTCCTCATCGCTCACCTCGACGGTGATGTCCCGGTCGGGATAGCGCGCGGACAGGACTCCCTGCCAGCACTCCCCCAGGGCCAGTGCGAGGCGGGGCAGTTCCTCCCCGAGGCGATCGTCGTCCGTCAAGGGGGTGTTGAGGAAGACGTCCCACAACTCGACGTGGTTGACGACGAGCTCGATACGGCGCCGATCGCCCTCCAGGTTCGTGAACCAGTCGTCGACAGTGCCCTGGTGGAAGCGCTCCTTGAGGAACACACCACCGCGGTACTCGACCGTCTCGGGACAGAACAGCCACGCCGCGGCCAGGACGAAACGCAGCCCGCCCCCGAAGTCCAGGTAGTCGTACGGGGAGAGCTCCTCGTCCCCCCAGTCGTTTCGCCACTGCCTGAAGAACGCCGGCAGCTCACGCTCGGACCACACCGGTTCACTGGTGCTCACGGGATCTCCCGGGGGGATACGACCTCAGCACTCGATGATGTTCACCGCGAGCCCGCCCCGCGCCGTCTCCTTGTACTTGACGGACATGTCGGCGCCGGTCTCCTTCATGGTCTTGATGACCTTGTCGAGGGAGACGTGGTGGCGGCCGTCGCCGCGCAGGGCCATGCGGGCGGCGGTGACGGCCTTGGCGGAGGCCATGCCGTTGCGTTCGATGCAGGGGATCTGGACGAGGCCGCCGACCGGGTCGCAGGTCAGGCCCAGGTTGTGTTCCATGCCGATCTCGGCGGCGTTCTCGACCTGCTCGGGGGAGCCGCCGAGCACCTCGGCCAGGCCGCCGGCGGCCATGGAGCAGGCCGAGCCGACCTCGCCCTGGCAGCCGACCTCGGCGCCGGAGATGGAGGCGTTCTCCTTGAAGAGCATGCCGATGGCGCCGGCGGCCAGCAGGAAGCGGACGACACCGTCCTCGTCGGCCCCGGGCACGAAGTTGACGTAGTAGTGCAGGACGGCGGGGATGATGCCGGCCGCGCCGTTGGTGGGGGCGGTCACCACCCGGCCGCCGGCCGCGTTCTCCTCGTTGACGGCCATCGCGTAGAGGGTGACCCATTCCATGGCGTGGGCGGCCGGGTTGCCCTCGGAGCGCAGGGCGCGGGCGGCGTTGGCGGCCCGGCGGCGGACCTTGAGCCCGCCCGGCAGGATGCCCTCGCGCGACATCCCGCGCTCCACGCACGCCTGCATGACCCGCCAGATCTCCAGCAGCCCGGCCCGGATCTCCGCCTCCGTGCGCCAGGCCTTCTCGTTCTCCAGCATCAGCGCGGAGATGGACAGGCCGGTCTCCTGGGACATGCGCAGCAGCTCGTCGCCGGTGCGGAAGGGGTGCGTCAGGACGGTGTCGTCGAGCTTGATGCGGTCCTCGCCCACCGCGTCCTCGTCGACGACGAAGCCGCCGCCGACGGAGTAGTAGGTCTTCTCCAGGAGGGGGGCGCCGTCGGCGTCGTAGGCGAAGAGGGTCATGCCGTTGGCGTGGTACGGCAGGGAGCGGCGGCGGTGCAGGATCAGCTCGCGGCTCTCGTCGAAGGCGATCTCGTGGGTGGCGCCTATTTCGGCGCCCAGCAGCCGCAGCCGGCCGGTGGTGCGGATGCGCTCGACCTCGTCGTCGGCGGTCTCGACGTCGACGGTGCGGGGGGAGTGGCCCTCCAGGCCGAGCAGTACGGCCTTGGGGGTGCCGTGGCCGTGGCCGGTGGCGCCGAGGGAGCCGAAGAGCTCGGCGCGCACCGAGGTCGTCTGGGCGAGCAGACCGTCCTTCTTCAGCCGGCCGACGAACATCCGGGCGGCGCGCATCGGGCCGACGGTGTGGGAGCTGGAGGGGCCGATGCCGATGGAGAAGAGGTCGAAGACGGAGATGGCCATGGCGGCGGACTCCCTTGTCTGCTCGGGGTGGGTGGTGGAGCGGTGAAGCGGGGGACGGGGGCGGGGTGGGCCCCGGTCGGCGGCAGTCACGTTTCTGCGTTTCTGCGCCGATTGTCGAGCGTAACCCGGATGGCGGCACGCGCCCATGGACGAGAGGCGTCGGGTGGCCGTCGTCACGGACAACAGCGACGGTGGCGATGGGCGAGGACGCGGTCAGGACCACGGGGGACGGCACGGAGGACCGTACGTCAGGCGATGCGCGGACCGTGCGCGGGCCGGGCCGGGGGATCCGGGAGGCCGGGAGGGAGGCCGTCCCGTGGGTGCGCGGCGAGTGCGGTGCGGGTATCCGGGACGCGTCGGCCGCGGATACCCGCATCACGTCACAGCGACGGGTACAGCGGGTGCTTCTCGGCCAGGGCCGTCACGCGCGCCTTGAGGGCGTCGGTGTCGTACGACGGCTTGAGGGCCTCGGCGATGATGTCGGCGACCTCGCGGAAGTCCTCGGCCGTGAAGCCGCGGGTGGCCAGGGCCGGGGTGCCGATGCGCAGACCCGAGGTGACCATCGGGGGCCGCGGGTCGTTCGGGATGGCGTTGCGGTTGACCGTGATGCCGACCTCGTGGAGGCGGTCCTCGGCCTGCTGCCCGTCCAGCTCGCTGTTGCGCAGGTCGACCAGGACGAGGTGGACGTCCGTGCCGCCGGACAGGACGGAGACGCCGACCTCGGTGACGTCCGGCTGGACCAGGCGCTCGGCGAGGATCCTGGCGCCGTCCAGGGTGCGCTGCTGGCGCTCCTTGAACTCCTCGGACGCCGCGACCTTGAAGGAGACCGCCTTGGCCGCGATGACATGCTCCAGCGGGCCGCCCTGCTGACCCGGGAAGACCGCCGAGTTGATCTTCTTGGCGAGTTCCTGGGTGGAGAGGATGACGCCGCCGCGCGGGCCGCCCAGGGTCTTGTGGGTGGTGGTGGTCACCACGTGGGCGTGCGGGACGGGGGAGGGGTGCAGGCCCGCGGCCACCAGGCCGGCGAAGTGGGCCATGTCCACCATCAGGTACGCACCGACCTCGTCGGCGATCCGGCGGAAGGCGGCGAAGTCCAGCTGGCGCGGGTAGGCGGACCAGCCGGCCACGATCAGCTTGGGGCGGTGCTCCTTGGCCAGGCGCTCGACCTCGTCCATGTCGACCAGGTTGGTCTTCTCGTCGACGTGGTAGGGGACGACGTTGTACAGCTTGCCGCTGAAGTTGATCTTCATGCCGTGGGTCAGGTGCCCGCCGTGCGCGAGGTTGAGACCCAGGATGGTGTCGCCCGGCTTGATCAGCGCGAACATCGCGGCGGCGTTGGCCTGCGCACCGGAGTGCGGCTGGACGTTGGCGGCCTCGGCGCCGAAGAGCGCCTTGATGCGGTCGATGGCGATCTGCTCGACGACGTCGACGTGCTCGCAGCCGCCGTAGTAGCGGCGGCCGGGGTAGCCCTCGGCGTACTTGTTGGTGAGGACGGAGCCCTGGGCCTCCATGACGGCGACGGGGGCGAAGTTCTCCGACGCGATCATTTCGAGGGTGGACTGCTGGCGGTGGAGCTCGGCGTCGACGGCGGCGGCGACGTCGGGGTCGAGCTCGTGGAGGGAGCTGTTGAGAAGAGACATGGAGGACTTCCTGGGGAGAGGGGTGCGGGGCTCAGCTCTGGATGAAGGCGGCGTACTCGTCGGCCGACAGCAGCTCGCCCGGCTCGCCGCTGATCTTCACCTTGAACAGCCAACCGCCCTCGAAGGGGGCGGAGTTCACCAGCGAGGGGTCGGCCACGACGTCCTCGTTGATCTCGACGATCTCGCCGTTGACGGGGGCGTAGAGATCGCTGACCGACTTGGTCGACTCCAGCTCACCGCAGGTCTCGCCCGCCGTGATCTCCTTGCCGACCTCGGGAAGCTCCACGTAGACCACATCGCCGAGCGCGTTGGCGGCGTGCTCGGTGATGCCGACCGTCGAGACGCCGTCCTCGGCGGCCGACAGCCACTCGTGCTCCTTGCTGTAGCGCAGCTGCTGGGGGTTGCTCATGGGTCGATTCTCCTGTACGCGAAGGGGTGATCGTGAAGGGGCCCCTGGAAGCCAAGGGGAGGGTCTTACGCAGCGAGACGGCGGGGGCGTGCGCCGCCGCCGGTTTGCCGCGGGCGAACCGTTACTTCTGGCGCTTGTAGAAGGGCAGCGCGACGACCTCGTACGGCTCATGGGTTCCACGGATGTCCACCGCGACACCCTCGGTGCCCGGCGTGGCGTAGGCCGCGTCCACATACGCGATGGCGATCGGCTTGCCGAGGGTGGGGGAGGGGGCCCCGGAGGTGACCTCGCCGATCACCGCGCCGTCGGCGGCGACGACCGGGTAGCCGGCCCGGGGGACCCGGCGGCCCTGGGCGATCAGGCCGACCAGCTTGCGCGGCGGGGCGGTCTCGGCGCGGGCGGCGGCCGCCTCCAGCGCGGTCCGGCCCACGAAGTCACCGTCGTTCGTCGTCTTCTCGAACTTCACGACCCGGCCCAGGCCCGCGTCGAACGGCGTGGTGGCGCGGGTCAGCTCGTGCCCGTACAGCGGCATCCCCGCCTCCAGGCGCAGCGTGTCGCGGCAGGAGAGGCCGCACGGGACCAGGCCGGCGTCCTTGCCGGCCTCGGTCAGCGCCTGCCACAGGGTGACGGCGTGCTCGGGCCGGACGAACAGCTCGAAGCCGTCCTCGCCGGTGTAGCCGGTACGGGCGATCAGCGCGTCCACCCCGGCGACGGTGCCGGGCAGGCCCGCGTAGTACTTCAGGCCGTCCAGATCGGCGTCCGTCAGGCGCTTGAGGATGCCGGGGGACTCCGGGCCCTGGACTGCGAGCAGCGCATAGGCGTCGCGGTCGTCGCGGACCGCGGCGTCGAAGCCCGCGGCGCGCTCGGTCAGCGCGTCCAGCACGATCTGGGCGTTGGAGGCGTTGGCGACGACCATGTACTCCCGGTCGGCCAGCCGGTAGACGATCAGGTCGTCGAGGATGCCGCCCTCGGCGTCGCAGATCATGGTGTAGCGGGCGCGGCCGGTCTTCACCCCGCCGATGTTGCCCACCAGCGCATGGTCGAGGAGGTCGGCGGCCTGCGGGCCGGTGACGGTGATCTCGCCCATGTGGGAGAGGTCGAAGAGGCCGGCGCGGGTGCGGACCGCGACGTGCTCGTCGCGCTCGCTGCCGTAGCGCAGCGGCATGTCCCAGCCGGCGAAGTCGGTCATGGTCGCGCCGAGCGCACGATGCGTGGCATCGAGCGCGGTGCGGCGGGGGGCATCAGTCATGGTTCTGGGCTCCCAGGCAGGGTGACAAAACATGTCTCCCCATCTGTCATCGGAACCTGAGAGGTTCACCGGGATCCCGCGAACGGACCCGGTTTGCACCTTGGGTGGAGCCGCCCCTTCGGGCAGCGGCTCGCTTTTCAGATCTGCCTCGCCCGCGCGGTATAGGGGCCTGAGAGATTCAAGGGAGGACTTGCTCCTTCGGCGCCCCGCCGTGGCGGCCGGGGACTCTCCCGCGCGGATTCAAGCGGCCGGTATGCAGTTGGCCGTGCGAGGACTGTGCCCGAAAGAACACAGGTGCGCACGTGGCGCCGACATCATTGCACGGGAATGCCGGATCGAGGAGGGGCGGCCGTCACGTGGTCCACGACCCGGGCGGATCCCACGAGCACCTTGAAGCGCATTACCGTTTCTTGACACTCTGCGCGGGGGAGGGTGCCGCACCGGCGCCGAACCGGACCGGGAGGGGGCGATCACGGTGCACCGCGAAGCCGCAGGCATGACGACGACGGGGGTCGCTGCCCGGGAGACGGGGGTCGCTGCCCGTGACACCGGGGCCGTCTCCCGGGACACGGGGGCCGCCACCAGGCGCGCCGTACCGCGGACCTGGGTACGGCCCGGCCGCGGCACCGACGTCGTCGACCTCAGGGGCGGCGCCCGCTCCCCGGCCGGACTGCGCTTCCCGGCCGGCGATCTGGTGGTCGTCTCCGGGCTGCCGGGCGGCGGCAAGAGCACCCTGATGCACCGCATAGTGCCGGCGCTGGACGCCGGCGGCGGCGCGGTGCACCGCATCGACTCGCAGGACGTCCGCGAACGCTGGGAGCGCGGCCGGCTGCGCCGCCTGCCGTACGCCGTCTACCGGCCGCTGGTCCGCGCGGCCCACTATCTGGCGCTGCGCCGCGCGCTGCGCTCCGGCACCAGCGTGGTGGTGCACGACTGCGGGACGCTCTCCTGGGTGCGGCGCTGGCTGGCGCTCTCGGCCCGGCGGGGCGGCCGCGGGCTGCATCTGGTGCTGCTGGACGTGCCGGCTGCGGTGGCGCGCTCGGGGCAGGCGGCGCGGGGGCGCGGGGTGTCGGGGTACGCCTTCGCCCGGCACCGGCGTGCGGTGGGGCGGCTGGTCGGGGCGGTGGAAGCGGGGCGGCCGCCCCGGGGATTCGGCTCGGTGGTGCTGCTGGACCGGGGCGCGGCCGGCGCGCTGGAGACCGTCGACTTCGGCTGAGCCGCCGGCCTGCTGCCGCCCCGCCGCCCGCCGTCGCCCCGCAGGTGTGCACGTCGGCCGCCTCGTCTAGGGTCGTTGGTCTGTAGGCGCGGTGCGGAACGGGTGGATGCAGATGACATTTCCGGAGCAGGGGAGCTACCCGCAGGGGGACATTCCGGGGCACGGGGGCCATCCGGGGCACGGGGACTTCCCCGGCCAGGGGATACCCCAGCTGTCCTGGCCCGCGAACGAGCTCGAAGAGGTGCTCTCGGCCTCGGTCGGGCATCCCGGCGCGGGCGGCCGGATCGTGGAGGTCCTGGGCCGCAGCCGGCTGTGGGTGCCGCTGCCCAACGGCGGCGGACCGGATTCGGCGGGGCCCGGCGCCCGCGGACTGGACCTGCCCACCGTCGATATCGAGGGCCTCGCCTACGTCCCCGTCTTCAGCTCCGAGCAGGAGTTCCTCCGGATCGTCGGCACACATATGCCCTTCACCGTCGCCCCCGCCCGGGAGTTCGCCCGCGGACTGCCGCCGAACATGGGCATCGCGGTCAATCCGGACGGCGCCGTCGGCGTCCCGCTGCCGCCGCCCGCGGTGGCCGAACTGTGCCGTGCCGGACGGGGGGAGGCCGATGCGGCCCTGCCCAGCGGCGGCCGGGTGCGGCTGTTGGAACCGGACTGGCAGGACGAGCCGGTGGATTTCCTCGCGGCCGCCGGACTGGAGTTCTCCGCCGCCGGAATTGTCCTGACTGCCCGGCGTGCCCTGGCAAGTGTCGAGGGCGACACGCCCGCACTGTTCGTCGGTGTTCAGGTCGGGGCCGCGCCCGCCGCGCTCCAGGACGGCAGCGCCAGAGATGCGGTGCTCAACGCCCTGGGACGGGCGCTCGGTGCGGTGCCGGTGCCCTGGCCCGTCCAGCTGGTGATGCTCGATATCGCCCAGGGTGACCCGGTCGCCGACTGGATGCTCGAGCGCGTGCGGCCCTTCTACGCGCGGGACCACTCGTAAGCTGGTGGGGCGACGGCGCGGGCGGACCCCCACGCGCCCGGCCACTAGGAAGGGACGGACCACGTGAGCGCGGGTGCGCATCAGGGAGCGGCGGCGGCCGGCCAGGTCGAGCAGATGCTGGCGCAGGTCTCGCCCGGTCGCTATGACGCCTATGAGGCGCTGCTGCACGCCCTGGCGGCCGGCCAGGTCTGGATGCTGCTGTGGCAGGGCCGCGCCGGCATGCCCGATGCGCAGTACGGCAACATGGAGGTCGACGGCCTGGGTTATGCGCCCTGTGTGACCTCCGCGGCCGAACTCGCCGCCTCCGGCTGGAACCGCGACCACGAGCTCGTCACCGGACCCGAGATCGCCGCCTCCCTCTTCCCCGACCGCTGGGGCCTGTGGCTCAACCCGCACGCCCCCGGCGGCGGCGTCGGCATCCCCTGGCTCGACCTGCGCCGGATCGCCGGCGGCCTGGACCGGCTGCCCGCCGGACCGCTGCGGATCAGCGAACCGGTCATCGACATCCCGCAGTTCTACGCCCTGCTCGGCCAGAACGCGCACCGCACCCCCGCCGTACGGTCGTTGCGCCGCGCCTGGGTGCAACCCGCCCTCGGCGCGCCCTACCTGGCGATCGGCCTGGATCTGTACGACACCGGACAGCAGGCGGTGGACTCGGTGCGGATGATGATCCAGCAGTCCATCGGCGCCGTCCCCGACGGGCTGCCCGTCTCGACGGTCGCGATGAACGACGAGTACGACCCCGTCGGCATGTGGATGCGCGCCTGCGCCCGGCCCTTCTTCGACCGCGACGGCTACGGCCCGGTGCCCGGGCAGATGCCGGGCCAGATGACCGGCCAGGCGCCGGTGCAGGGCTACGGCTACCCGCGCCCGTACTGACCTCCCCCTCGGCGGCGGACGTCGCCGCCGCCCGGCGCTCTTGCGGTGAATTCGCCCGGTGCGCCCCACGTACTTACCTCCCTTTTCCCGGTATTCGCTCCGCTCAGCCACTTCTGGCGTCCGTATAACGGAACACCGCGGACCACATCACAGTTGCGCATCCTTTCCCCGCCAGGTCTGGTGAGTGATCGCGAATCGGATGAAGACTCCGGCCACGGAGAGCACCGGCTCTTTGTACGAGTTGTGCGAGGACCATCCCGAACGGCTCACGTGAATTCCCCCCGGTATTCCCCCGGGTGACCTTCCGTGATGACCGCTCGGTCTGCCACGGCCGCACCGTTGCGGCAGTTGCACCAGTGAGGTGAACCGCGCCGCGCCCGCGGCGGGCATGGGCCGTCCACCAACGGCCGAGAGGGGGCAAAAGCACCGTGACCGCACCGATCGAGACCACCGGGGCCGCTGCCGAGGCGCAGCCGGAAGCGGTGCTGAAGGGCGTGCCGGCCCAGCGCATCGAAGGGCGCTCGCTCGGCCGGATCGCGCTCCTTCGCTTCCGGCGCGACAAGGTCGCGGTGGCGGGTGCCATCGTTGTCATCCTGCTGGTCGTCCTGGCGGCGTTCTCGCGGCCCCTCCAGGCCCTGCTCGGGCTGGACCCGGACAGCCCCCACCAGGATCTGATCGACGCCAACACCACGCTGCCCAAGGCCGACTTCGGCGGCATGAGCGCCGCACATCCCCTGGGCGTGGACCCCAAGTTCGGCCGGGACCTGCTCGCCCGCATCATCGAGGGCTCCTGGGTCTCGCTGCTGGTGGCCTTCGGCGCGACCCTGCTGTCGGTCGCCATCGGCACCGTCCTCGGCGTGGTCGCCGGTTTCTACCGCGGCCGGGTGGACGCGCTCATCAGCCGCATGATGGATGTGTTCCTGGCTTTTCCGCTGCTGCTGTTCGCGATTGCCATCTCCGCCTCCCTTCAGGGCGGTGCATTCGGCATGGAAGGACTGCCGCTGCACATCTGCGTCCTGATTTTCGTGATCGGCTTCTTCAACTGGCCGTATATGGGGCGGATTGTGCGCGCACAGACGCTGTCGCTGC
Organism: Streptomyces gilvosporeus; assembly: GCF_002082195.1. Classification (GTDB taxonomy): domain Bacteria; phylum Actinomycetota; class Actinomycetes; order Streptomycetales; family Streptomycetaceae; genus Streptomyces; species Streptomyces gilvosporeus. The sequence goes on from NZ_CP020569.1 coordinate 6,242,206, forward strand.
GGGAGCGAGAATTCGTGGACGCCGCCCGCGGTATGGGCGCCCGCGGCCCTTTCATCCTCTTCCGTGAACTGCTGCCCAATCTCGTGGGCCCGATCATCGTCTACTCGACGCTGCTGATCCCCTCCAACATCCTCTTCGAGGCGGCGCTGAGCTTCCTGGGCGTCGGCATCCAGCCGCCGCAGGCGTCCTGGGGCGGCATGCTCAACCAGGCGGTCAAGTACTACGAGGTCGACCCCCAGTACATGATCGTCCCCGGCCTCGCGATCTTCGTCACCGTGCTCGCGTTCAACCTGCTCGGCGACGGTCTGAGGGACGCGCTGGATCCGCGCAGCCGCTGATCCCCGCCCCCCTCCCGCCCGTCCGGCCCGTCCGGCCCGTCCGGCCCAGAATCCTCATCCGCGCTTTCGACGTCCGACGTTGCTGACGTTTCGACCTATCCGACGAACGAAGGGGACACCGACCACCATGAGAAGGTCACATCCGGTCGCCGCGATAGCGGCCCTCACCAGCGCGGGCCTGCTGCTCGCCGGCTGCGGCGGCGGCGCCTCCGACAGCGGCGACAGCACGGCCAACGCCGCCACCAAGGGCATCGTCAACGCCTCGGACGCGAAGGGCGGCACGCTCACCTACGCGATGGCCGACGCCCCCGAGTCGTTCGACCCGGGCAACACCTACTACGCGTTCATCTGGAACTTCAGCCGCCTCTACGCCCGCCCGCTCACCACCTTCCAGCCGGGCCCCGGCACGAAGGGGAACAAGCTGGTCCCGGACCTGGCCGCGTCGATGGGCAAGTCGTCCGACGGCGGCAAGACCTGGACGTACAAGATCCGCAAGGGTCTGAAGTACGAGGACGGCTCCCCGATCACCTCGCAGGACGTCAAGTACGGCGTCGAGCGCAGCAACTTCGCCCGCGACGTCCTCTCGCTGGGGCCGAACTACTTCCAGCAGTTCCTCCAGGACAACGACGGCGGCTACAAGGGCCCCTACAAGGACAAGTCCAAGGCCGGTCTGAAGTCCATCGAGACCCCCGACGACACCACGATCGTCTTCCACCTCAAGAAGCCGTTCGCCGAGTTCGACTACCTGGTCAGCTCGCCGCAGACCGCCCCGGTCCCGCAGGCCAAGGACAAGGGCGCGGACTACACCAAGTCCGTGGTCTCCTCCGGCTCGTACAAGTTCCAGAGCTACCAGGAGGGCAAGCAGCTCACCCTGGTCCGCAACCCGCAGTGGTCCGCCAAGACCGACCCGCTGCGCAAGCAGCTGCCCGCCAAGATCGTCCTGAACCTCAAGGTCGCCCAGTCGACCATCGACAAGGACCTCCAGGCCGGCAACACCCAGATCGACCTCAACGGCCGGGGCGTCGACGGCCAGACCCAGGCCCAGCTGCTGACGGACCCCAAGCAGAAGGCCAACACCGACAACGCGCTCGGCCAGCGGCTCATCTACACGGCGATCAACACCAAGGTGAAGCCGTTCGACAACGTCGAGTGCCGCAAGGCCGTCGAGTACGCGCTCGACAAGAAGGCCGTCCAGGGCGCGCTCGGCGGTCCGATCCGCGGCGGCCTGGCCACCACGATCCTGCCGACCGACCTCAACGGCTACCAGAAGTACGACCTGTACCCGCAGAAGTACAAGGGCGACAAACTGGATCTGACCGACGCCAAGCAGCACTGGAACAAGTGCGGTGCGGGCAAGGTCAGCACCACCATCCTGGCGCGCAGCGACCGCCAGGAGGAGGTGGACGGCGCGACCTCGGTCATCGAATCGCTCAAGAAGGTCGGCATCGACGCCAAGATCCAGACCTACCCGTCGAGCAAGTACTTCTCGGACTACGCCGGTGTGCCGAAGTTCACCGAGAAGAACAACGTCGGTCTGATGATGATGCAGTGGGGCGCGGACTTCCCCACCGGCTACGGCTATCTCCAGCAGATCCTGCACGGCAAGGCGATCAGCCAGTCCGGCAACTCCAACCTCTCGCAGCTGAACGACCCGGAGATCAACAACCTGCTCGACACCGCCATCGCCAACCCCGACCAGGCGGCCCGCGAAAAGGCGTACGCCCAGATCGACCGGAAGACGATGGAGCAGGCCGTGATCGTCCCGCTCACCTACTTCAAGGTCCTGAACTACCGCAATCCCAAGGCCACCAACGTGGTGTCGACCTCGGCCTACAGCGGCGAATACGACTACCTCAACATCGGCGTCAAGCAGTAGCAGCCCTGGAAGGCAGGTGAAGGCATTGGTGTCCGCGGGCCGCCTTGGTGGGCCGGCCCGCGGCGCCGACGCCGCGTCCCGTGTTCTCGTACCTCATCCGCAGGTTGATCAGCGCAGTGATTCTGCTGCTGATCGTCAGCGCGGTCACCTTCGGCATCTTCTTCCTGCTGCCGAAAATGGCCGGGCAGACCACCGACCAGCTTGCCCAGCAGTACATCGGAAAGGCCCCCACGGCCGCGGACATCGTCGCGGTGAAGCGGAATCTCGGCCTGGACAAGCCCGTGTACGAGCAGTACTGGGACTTCCTCAAGGGCATTTTCGTCGGCGTCGACTACAAATTCGGACCGGACGCGGCCACCTGCCATGTGCCGTGCTTCGGCTATTCCTTCAAAACCCATATCGAGGTCTGGCCCGAAATCCAGGACCGCCTTCCGGTGACGGTCTCGCTGGCCGCCGGTGCGGCCGTGCTGTGGGTCGTCTCCGGTGTCGCCACCGGTGTGCTCTCGGCGCTGCGGCCCGGCTCGCTCTTCGACCGGATGGCCATGGGCGTGGCCCTGGCCGGCGTCTCGCTGCCCATGTTCTTCACCGGCGCCCTGGCGCTGGCCCTGTTCACCTACCAGTGGCCGATATTCGAAGCCCATGACTATGTGAACCTGACGGACGACCCGGCCGGCTGGGCGAGCAACCTCGTCCTGCCCTGGGTGACGCTGGCCTTCCTCTACTCCGCGCTCTACGCCCGCCTGACCAGGGCGGGCATGCTCGAAACGCTGGGCGAGGACTACATCCGTACCGCCCGCGCCAAGGGCCTGCGCGAACGCAAGGTCGTGCTGCGGCACGGTCTGCGGGCCGCGCTCACCCCGATCATCACCGTCTTCGGCATGGACCTGGGCCTGCTGCTCGGCGGGGCGCTCATCACCGAACAGGTCTTCTCGCTCAAGGGAGTCGGCGCCTTCGCGGTGGAGGCGATCAACGCCAACGACCTGCCGAACATCCTCGGCGTCACCCTGCTCGCCGCGTTCTTCATCGTTCTGTGCAATCTGGTGGTGGACATCCTGTACGCCGCCGTCGACCCGCGGGTGAGGCTCTCATGACCGACTCCTTGGACGACAAGACCCGCGCGGCCGAGGCCGACAAGACCGGCGTGGCCGAGGCAGACAAGGCGGGAGTGGCCGAGGCAGCCGACGCCGCCGCGCCGCCGTCCGCCTTCCTCGAAGTGCGCGACCTCAAGGTGCACTTCCCCACCGACGACGGGCTGGTCAAGTCCGTCGACGGGCTCACCTTCAGCCTGGAGAAGGGCAAGACGCTCGGCATCGTCGGCGAGTCCGGCTCCGGCAAGTCGGTGACCTCGCTCGCCGTCATGGGCCTGCACCGCGCCGCGCGCCGGGAGCGCAGCAAGGTGCGGATGTCCGGTGAGATCTGGCTGGACGGCAGGGAGCTGGTGGGCGCCGATCCGGACGAGGTGCGCCGGCTGCGCGGCCGCCGGATGGCGATGATCTTCCAGGACCCGCTGTCCGCGCTGCACCCCTTCTACACGGTCGGCAACCAGATCGTGGAGGCGTACCGCGTCCACCACGACGTCAGCAGGAAGACCGCGCGCAAGCGGGCCGTCGAGATGCTCGACCGGGTCGGCATCCCGCAGCCCGACAAACGCGTCGACGACCATCCGCACCAGTTCTCCGGCGGCATGCGCCAGCGCGCGATGATCGCGATGGCGCTGGTCAACAACCCCGAACTGCTCATCGCGGACGAGCCGACCACCGCTCTGGACGTCACCGTCCAGGCGCAGATCCTGGACTTGATCCGCGATCTGCAGAAGGAGTTCGGCTCGGCGGTCATCCTCATCACCCACGACCTGGGCGTGGTCGCCGAGCTCGCCGACGACCTGCTGGTGATGTACGGCGGCCGGTGCGTGGAGCGCGGCCCGGCCGAGAAGGTCTTCTCGCGCCCCCAGCACCCCTACACCTGGGGCCTGCTCGGCTCCATGCCGCGGATCGACCGTGACCAGACCGACCGGCTGATCCCCGTCAAGGGCTCGCCGCCCAGCCTGATCAACGTGCCGTCCGGCTGTGCCTTCAACCCCCGTTGCCCCTACGCGGACATCCCCGCGGACGACCTCACCCGTACGGTGCGCCCCGAACTGCGCGAGGCCGCGGACGGGCACTTCTCCGCCTGCCACATGGCGCCGGAGGAGCGGGAGCGTATCTGGACCGAAGAGATTGCGCCGAAGCTGTGAGCGAGACGACTGAGACCACCGAGACGACAGAGACGACCGGGACGACCGGGACCGCCGACGAGGCGACGCAGGTCGAGCCGCTGCTGCGGGTGCGCGGTCTGGTCCGCCACTTCCCGATCACCAAGGGCCTGCTCAAGCGCAGGGTCGGGGCCGTCCAGGCGGTCGACGGCATCGACTTCGACGTACGGCCCGGCGAAACCCTCGGCGTCGTCGGCGAGTCCGGCTGCGGCAAGTCCACGACGGGCCGGCTGATCACCCGGCTCGACGAGCCGACCAGCGGATCGATCGCGTTCCAGGGCACGGACATCACGCACCTTTCCCAGGGAAAGCTGCGACCGCTGCGCCGCGACATCCAGATGATCTTCCAGGATCCCTACGGTTCGCTGAACCCGCGGCACACCATCGGCGCCATCGTCTCCACCCCCTTCCGCCTCCAGGGCGTCCAGCCCGAGGGCGGGGTGAAGAAGGAGGTGCAGCGGCTGCTGGAGCTGGTGGGCCTGAGCCCGGAGCACTACAACCGCTATCCGCACGAATTCTCCGGCGGCCAGCGCCAGCGCATCGGCATCGCCCGCGCGCTGGCGCTCAAGCCGAAGCTGGTCGTCGCCGACGAGCCCGTCTCGGCCCTCGACGTCTCCATCCAGGCCCAGGTCGTCAACCTCATGGACGACCTCCAGGAGGAGCTGGGCCTGACCTACGTCATCATCGCCCACGACCTGTCGGTCATCCGGCACGTCTCGGACCGGATAGCGGTGATGTACCTCGGCAAGATCGTGGAGCTGGCGGACCGCGCGTCGCTGTACGAGACGCCGATGCATCCGTACACCACGGCGCTGCTGTCCGCCGTGCCGGTACCCGACCCCAAGCGGCGTACGCAGCGCGACCGGATCCTGCTCAAGGGCGATGTGCCGTCCCCGATCAACCCGCCCTCCGGCTGCCGGTTCCGTACCCGCTGCTGGAAGGCGACCGAGGAGTGCGCCACCACCGAACCGCCGCTGGTGGCCCTGCGCACCGGCCACCAGGTGGCCTGCCACCACCCGGAGAACGCCCCGAAGGAGGGGCCCGCCGACGCGACGTGACGGAGGGCCTGTCCGAGGCGCGGGGCGCCAACGGCCGGTAACAGCTGAGGAATTGGCAAAGCCCCGGGCAAAGCGGGGCGCTAGGGTGCAGAGTCTGCACGGTTGTTCGATACCTGTCGTGTGTTCCCCACGGTCCGAAAGGACGGCTCATGGCACTCTCCCGTTCTGCTCGTCGCACCTCCCGCTGGCTGGCCCTGGCCACCGCGGTCGCCTCCGCGGCCACCATCGCCGCCGCCCCCGCGGCCACGCCCGGCGCCCCCGGCGTCGGCGACCCGTACTTCCCCGATCTGGGCAACGGCGGTTTCGACGCCCTCCATTACGACCTGGGCGTCAGCTACCACCCCGACTCCGGCCGCCTGGACGGCCGGACGACCCTGACCGCCCGGGCCACCCAGAACCTGTCCGCCTTCGACCTCGATCTCCAGAAGCTGACGGTCGACGCGGTCCATGTGAACGGCCGGCGGGCCCACTTCACCAGGTCCGGCGACGAGCTCACCGTGACCCCCGACTTCTCCCTGCCCAAGGGGCAGCGGTTCACCGTCACCGTCGTCTATCACGGCGTGCCCAAGCCGCTGAGCGGCCCGATCGTCTTCGGCTCCGACTACGGCTGGATGAAGACCAAGGACGGCGTCTTCGTCGCCTGCGAGCCCAACGCCGCCTCGACGTGGTTCCCCTCCAGCGACCACCCCTCCGACAAGGCCACCTACGACATCCGCATCGACGCCCCCAAGGGGCTGACCGGTGTCTCCAACGGGCGGCTGATCGCCTCCGGCGAGAAGCACAACCGCTCCTGGGCCCACTGGCGCGAGTCCCGTCCGATGGCGACGTATCTGGCCACCGCCACCATCGGGAAGTTCGACGTCCGCACCGGCACCACCCCCGGCGGCACCCCCATCTACGTCGCCACCGACCCGACCCTGCCCACCGGCAAGGTCGACGTCTACGGCGTCACCGCCGCGGCCACCGACTACTGGTCCCAGATCTTCGGGCCGTACCCCTTCGAGGAGACCGGCGCGGTCGTCGACGACATGCCGCAGGCCGGGTTCTCGCTGGAGGTGCAGTCCAAGCCGGTCTACTCGGCCGTCCGCAGCGAGACCACCATCGTCCACGAGCTGGCCCACCAGTGGTTCGGCGACTCGGTCTCGGTGCGGCAGTGGAAGGACATCTGGCTCAACGAGGGCTTCGCCAGCTACGCGCAGTGGCTGTGGGACGAGCACAAGGGCACCCGCACCGCCCATGACGCCTTCCGCAAGGCGTATGCGTCCGTCCCCGAGGGCGACGACTTCTGGAAGGTCACGGTCGCCGATCCGCAACGCGACACCATGTTCTCCGACGCGGTCTACAGGCGGGGCGCGATGACCCTCCAGGCGCTGCGCGAGCGGATCGGCGACAAGGCGTTCTTCAAGCTGCTGCCGGCCTGGACCGCCGCGCACCGCTACGGCAACGCCTCGACGTCCCAGTTCATCGCGCTCGCCGAGAAGATATCCGGGAAGCGGCTGGCCGATCTGTTCAACACCTGGCTCTACACCGACCACCGGCCCGCCCTGCCCGGGGAGTAGGGCGGGCGGGCCTGTCCGGGAAGTAGGGCGCGCGGGCCTGTCCGACGGGGCAGGCCCTAACCGGCGTCCGGTCCGCCGCGGTCGGCCGGCTGGTGCGGCCGCGGCAGATGCACCCCGAAGTACACCGCGCCCATCCGCAGGGCGAAGACCACCCCCGCCGACACCGCCGCGGCGGGGGTGGCCCCCACGCCGAGGTGCGACAGCGCCAGCAGGCAGCAGGCGCCCGCCAGGGCCGCCAGGGCATAGACGTCCTCGCGCAGCAGCAGCGGGGGGAACTCCCCGCACAGCACATCGCGGATGACCTCGCCGGTGACCCCGGTCAGCACGGCGAGAATGATCACGGCCAGCGGGGTGACGTGCGACTCGATGGCCGCACGGGCGCCGATGACGGTGACCACGGAGAGCCCCACCGCGTCCACGACCAGCAGTGACTTCTGCGGCAGCTGCCAGAACCGCAGATAGACGATGGTCCCGACCCCGACGCAGATGATCACCGTGAGCAGGACCCAGTCGTGCGTCCACACCGGTGTCCGGTTGAGAATGGTGTCGCGCAGCGTGCCGCCGGAGACCGAGGCGGCGAAGGCGAGGACCAGGCCGCCGAAGGGGTCCATATTGGCCCGGTAGGCGGCCAGCACCCCGCTCGCGGCGAAGGCGGCGACGCCGACCAGGTAGAGCAGATGCAGCATGGCGGCATCATCGCAGGCCCGGAATGCGCGCCTCCGCCCGCGGTCGTCAAATCTGGCACTACCGGTCGGTAACTTTTCCGTGTAGCGTGCCGCCATGGCACAGGCGACCATCGGTAACAGCGAATTCGACCGCGATACGGCGGTCGTCCGCCGCGCCCCCGGCATCTACGACGCCCATCTCTCGGCAGGCTGGACGATCATCCAGGCGGTCAACGGCGGCTATCTGCTCGCGCTGATGGGCCGCGCCCTGGGTGACGCCCTCCCGCACCCCGACCCCTTCTCGGTCACCGCCCACTACCTGACCGCTTCCGTCCCGGGCCCCGCCGTCATCCGCACCGAGGTGGTGCGCACCGGCCGCACCATGTCCACCGGCACCGCCCGCCTGATCCAGTTCGCCGAGGACGGCACCGAGATCGAGCGGCTGCGGGTGCTCGCCGCGTACGGCGACCTCGGCGCCCTCCCCGACGACGTCCGCACCACCGCCAAACCGCCGGCCCTCCCCCCGTACGAACACTGCCTGGGCGCCGAGGCCGCCCCCGGTGGCCGCCCGGCGATCTCCGGCAGCACGGCCATCACCGAACGCCTCGCCCTCCGCCTCGATCCGGCGACCGCCGGCTGGGCCGTCGGCGCGCCCTCCGGCAAGGGCGAGATGCGCGCCTGGTTCGGTCTCGCCGACGGCCGCGAGGCCGACCCGCTCTCCCTCCTGCTGACGGTCGACGCCCTGCCGCCCACCGCCTTCGACCTGGGCCTGTCCGGCTGGGTCCCGACCGTCGAACTCACCGCCCACATCCGCCACCGCCCGGCCCCCGGCCCGCTCCGCGTCGCCGTCACCACCCGCAACCTGGCGGGCGGCTTCCTGGAGGAGGACGCCGAGGTCTGGGACTCCCAGGACCGACTGGTCGCCCAGTCGCGGCAGTTGGCGCGCACCGTGCTGCACGGCTGACCCACCCGTCGCACCTGCCGCGCGGCTGCCCCGCCCACCCGCCCCTTTGTGCAGGTGACCCCCGGTACGCGAGCGGAAAATGTGAGGGCAAAGAGCGCGCGGTGCCGGTGCGGCTCATGTCAGACTGAGGGCCATGGGGGACGTGGCGCTGAAGATGGAAGACGGAACCGTCGTATGGCTGCGGGCCGAGGCCCCGCCCGCCGACGGGCAGGTGGGCGCGGTCCCCGGCCAGGCCCCCGCCCCCGACGGTGAGTTGGAGCTGCCCGACGGCTACGGCACCGCCGTGCCCGTCAGCGCGCCGGGCCGCATGAGCCGCGCGCTGACCCGCGGCGGCGAGGCCCTGGAGGAGGCCCTGCGCCCGCTCGGCGGCGTCCTCGGCCAGATCCACCGCTCGATCTCCAGCGGCAGCCACCGCCCCGACGAGGTCACCGTCGAGTTCGGCGTCACCCTCGGCTCCGATCTGCGCCTGGGCGTCTTCGCCGGCACGGGCGACGCCAGCTTCAAGGTCTCCGCGAAGTGGAACCTCTCCGGGGGCACGCAGGGCGCGGCCGAACCGGGCGGGACCACACCGTGAACCCCGCCGCCGGCCCCGACGCCCCGCTCCAGTCGGCCTTCGCCTCCCTCCGCGACGGCGAACGGCCCGTCGGAGCGGGCGTGCTGGTCGCCGAACGGCTGGTGCTGACCTGCGCCCATGTCGTCAACAGCGCACTGGGGCGCGGCCGGTTCGAGCAGTCCGCCCCCGCCGGCGGCGACACCGTCACCCTCCGGCTGCCCCATATCGCGCCGGCCCGCGATCTGACCGCCCGCGTCCTGCGCGAGATGTGGGTGCCGCCCCGGGCCCACTCCGCCGGGTGCGCGCCGGTGGAGCCGGGACGGGTGCCCTACCACGGCGATCTGGCCGTACTGGAACTGACCGACGCCCCGCCCGGAGGAGCCGAGCCCGCGCCGTTCCTCCAGCACTCCCACGCGGGCGAGGTCATCGCCTTATGGGCCAGCGGCAATCCGCTGCCCACCGTGCGCGCCGTGCCCCGCGTCTCCGCACCGCCGTGGATCGCCCTGGACGTGCTCGGCGGCGCCCAGGTCACCGAGGGCTTCAGCGGGGGGCCGCTGTGGGACCGCGAACGCCAGGCCGTCGTCGGCCTGGTGGCGGCCGTCCACCGCGCTCCCGAGACGGCGCCGCCCGGCGCACAGCCCACGACGATGTACGCCATCAGCGTCCCCGCCATCGAGGCCGAACTCCCCGCCCTGCCGCCCTCGGCGGTGCCCACCGCCCGGCGCGGCGTACAGCAGCTGCTGACCGCGCTGGAGCGCGTCCTCAAGGGCCGCGAGGCCGTCCTGGCCTGCGAGCAGCGCCTCGCCGCCCGGCTCGGCAGAGCCTCGGCGGGCCCGGCGGCCGACCTCGACCGGCTGGTCGGTCTCGCCGTCGGCGTCCGCCGCGGGCTGCCCGAACTCCTCGACCTGGTACGGGACTACGAGCCCCCGGCGGCCGCCTCCCCCTACGACCACCCCGCCCACTACGGCGCCCGCGAGGACTGGGAACGGCTGCGCCGCGCCGCCCGTACGGTCCGCCCCGGCGAATACCTGACCACCCGTCAACGCCGCGATCTGGCCGGACTGCTGGCCCACTGCACCCGCACCGACCCCCGCACCCTCCTGGAACGCGTCCTGCCGCACGCCCCCGAACTCCCCGCCGTCACCGGCCTCGCCGACGCCGTCGACGCCCTGGAGGGCTTCGGCCCCGCCACCGCCGCACCGGTACCGCCGCTGCTGCAAGGCGTCGTACGCATCGCCGTCGAGGAGCGGGCGGGCGGGCCCTATCCGGCCGAGGACCTGGACGCCTGGGCCGAGCGGGTGGCCGCCCGCTCGGGGGTGGACGAGGCGGCGGTCAGCCAGTTCCGCGCCGACATCGAGGCGGCCGCCGCCCCCGCCCCGCCGCCGGGCGCCGGACCCCGCACGCCCGCCGTCGCCCCGCGCGTCCAGGTCGAGTTGCTGCCCACCCCCACCGGGCGCCGCTTCACCTACCAGATCTGGACCTTCGCCGACGGCCTCTCCCACCGCCTCGCGCTGGTCCATGACGCGGAGGCGGGCAGCGAGCAGGTCGTCGACGACATCCGCCGGGTGCTGCGCACCGAGGTACGGGAGGACCCGGAGACCGCGCTGGTCGAGTACTTCCTGCCGGCCGCGTGGCTCGGCCTGGACGTCGATGCCTGGGAATCACCCGACAGCGACGAGGACGGCCCGTTCGCCCCCGGCCTCACCCGCCGCGTGGTCGTCCGCACCACCGAACGCTCCCGGGAGAGCTACGCCGGCTGGAAACAGCGCACCGCCGCCCTGCCGCACGCCAAACGCCTCGTCCTCGACCACCGGCACACCGACCGCAAGGTCGCCCGCGCCCAGCTGGAGATCCACCGCGACGCCGGGACGGTGATCGTCTGCTGTGCGCCCCACCACCATGGCACCCTGCTGCGCCAGTGCGTCCAGGCGGGCGTCCACACCGTGCTGTGGCACCGCGCCGACCACGGTGAGCATCTCGCCCAGGACCTGCTGGCCCTGGTGGACGGCACGGACCACACCGAGGTCCCCGAGGCGGTCCGCCTGGAGCGGGCCAAGGCGATGGCCGAGCCCGAGAGCGCCGGCCACCCCGGCCGCAAACTGTCCCTGCTCTACGACGCGCCCGACCACCGTCCCCCGCAACTCGCCCCCGACGCCTGGGTCCTGACCCAGCCCTGACCGCCCCCGTGCGGCCCCGCACGGCCCGTGCGGAACCAACCCCCGTGTGCAGCAAGGAACGAGGAGAACCAGCGGTGACCGGACAGAGCACCGGACCAAGCGCGGCGGACGCCCACAGCGACCCGGCGGAACGGCCCGAGGACTGGTGGGTCTTCCGCGGCCCGTCGGACCTCCCCGCCCCGCCGCCCTGGCGGCACCTCCCGGCCGCCCGCGCCGCGGCCCCCCGCGCCCCCTACCTCCTGGAGCGCAACGAGATCTCCGTCGTCAACGCCGCCCTGCATCTGCACCGCCCGCTGCTGGTCACCGGCCGCCCCGGGGCCGGCAAAAGCTCCCTGGCCCGCGCCGTGGCCGAGGAACTGGGCCTGGGCGACGTCCTGCGCTGGTCGGTCAACAGCCGCTCCACCCTCCAGGACGCCCTCTACCGCTACGACGCCGTGGGCCGGCTGCGCGAGGCGTCGCTGCGCCGCGAACGCGAGACGCCGCGCGGCTCCGCCCGCCGCCCCCGGGCCCGGCACGCCGCCGCGGCCGGCGACATCGGCCAGTATCTGCGGCTGGGCCCGCTCGGCAGCGCCCTGGCCGCCGACCGCCCCCGGGTCCTGCTCGTCGACGAACTCGACAAGGCCGATATCGATCTGCCCAACGACCTGCTGGTCGTCCTGGAGGAGGGCGAGTTCGAGATCCCCGAGCTCGCCCGGCTGCCCGAACACCAGCAGGAGGTCCAGGTCCTGCTCAGCGGCAGCCGCGAGCGGGTCACCGTCCACCGCGGCGTGGTCCGCTGCACCCACTTCCCGATCGTCGTCATGACCAGCAACGGTGAACGGGACTTCCCGCCCGCCTTCATGCGCCGCTGCGTACGGCTCGATCTGCCCGAACCGACCGGCGACCGGCTGCGGAAGATCATCGAGCACAACCTGGGCGAGGAGGCCGTCGCGGCCGCCGAGGATCTGATCGAGGTCTTCCACCAGCGCGCGAAGACCCAGACCCTGGCCACCGACCAGCTGCTGGCCGCCGTCCATCTGCGCATCAGCGGAGCCGACCTGAGCAAGGAAGAGCTGCTCGCCGCCGTACTGCACCGCCTCGACGAGCCCCTGTCGCCATGATCGAACGACTGCGACAGGCGATGTCGGCGGCCGGCCACGACCTGGGGGCCGCCGAACTGCTCGATGTGCTGTGGCTGGCGCGGGCGATGGAGGGGGAGACGCGGCCCCGGTCGTCCGGTGAGGCCGATGGGGTCGAGGGAGTCGATGGGGCCGGTGATGCGGCCGACGGTGCGGGGGATGGCGGGACGAGGGAGGCGGTCGAGGCCGCGGGGCCCAGGGAGGCGGAGCAGGCCGCGGATTCCCCTGAGGGCCCGGAGCCTGACGGGCGCGCCGGGCGCGCCGGGGACGGCCCGTACGCCGGTCCCGCCCGCGCCGTCGGCGGCACCGCTCCCGGCGACCACGGAGGCGACGCCCCGGGCGACCCCGGTGACCCCGACGGCACCGACGGTCCCGACGCCCCCGCCGGTCCGCCCCGCCGCGCCCTGTACGCCATGGGCAGCGAGGGCGGTGGCCCGGCCGCCGAGCGTGCCCGCCCGGCCCGGGTCCCCGGTGGCCGCGCGCTGCCCGACGCCCAGCAACTGGGTCGCGCACTGCGCCCGTTGCGCCGCTCCCGCGACCATCCGCACCGCACCGCCATCGACATCGAGTCCACCGTCCGGCTCGCCGCCGAGACCGGCTTCCTCGACGTCGTCTGCCGCCCCGAACAGGAACGCCGCTGGTCGGCCGTGCTCCTGGTGGACCGCTCCCCGTCCATGCAGGTATGGGGTCCGCTCGCCGCCGAGCTGCGCGCCCTGCTCGCCCGCAGTACCGTCTTCCGCTCCGTCGAGGTCCACTTCTTCGACCCCGAGGACCCGGCCGGGCCCCTGTACGGCGGGCAGTCCGCCAAGGCGGCGCTGACCTTCCTGCTGACCGACGGCACGAGCCCCGGCTGGCGCGGCCCGCAGGCCGTACGGGCGCTCGCCGCCTGGGCCCGCGGCGGCCCGGTGGCCGCACTGAACCCGCTGCCCCGGCGGCTGTGGCGCGGTACGGCCCTGGACGCCCGCCCCCGGCTGCTGGCCGCACCGGGCGCGTTCGACCCCGTCGGCCGCCTGACCGTCTGCGACGGACTGAGCGGGGAGCGCGACCCGGACGCGGACGGCCTGCTCGCGCTGCCCGTCCTGCACCCCACCGCCTCCGCCCTGGAGCAGTGGGCCGGACTGCTCACCCGCCCCGGCGTCCCGCATCTGATCGACACGGCGCTCCTCGACGACGCGCCGGTCCACGCCCCGCCGCCCGGACCGCACGGCACCGCCGAGGAGCTCCTCACCCACTTCCGCGGCGCCTTCTCGCCCGAGTCCTACCGCCTCGCCGTCCGCCTCTCCGCGATCCGCCCGCTGACCACCCCGCTGATGCAGCTGGTGCGCGCCGCCACGATGCGGCAGGCCGGGCCCACCCATGTCGCCGAGATCCTCCTCGGCGGCCTCCTGGAACGCACCGACCACACCCCCGACGCGGCCGCGGCGCAGGCCCTGGGCCGCGCCCTGGGCCCGCCGCCACCGGGCCAACGCGCCGAGCCCGTCTACGACTTCCGCCCCGGCGTGCGCGAACTGCTCTTCAGCGGCCTCGGCGCCGAAGCGGCCATGGAGGTCGTCGAGGCGGTCGGCCGCTCCCTGGAGCCGTACATGGGGCGGCTGCCGGACTTCCCCGTCCTGATGGGGGACGCCGCGGGGGAGCTGCGGCTGCACGCCTCGGCGCGGGCCTTCGCCGTCCTGGCCAGCCCGGTGCTGGAACGGATGGGGGGCACGGCGCCGGAGCGGACGGGCGGCGCGGTGCCCGAGCAGCGCACCGGCACGCTGCCGCAGCAGCGCCGCCCCGCGGCCACGCCCCCGTCGCGGGACGGCTCCCCGGCCCTGCCCCCGGCATCGTCCCTGCCCCCGCCCCCCGAGCCCTTCTTCGGCCGTACGGACGAGGTCTCCCGTCTGGTGGCGGAGCTGACGCGGACGGACGGCCCGCCGCCCTGCTGGGCCGTCACCGGGCCGCCCGGCGCCGGCAAGACGGCGCTGGCGCTGCACATCGCGCACGCGGTGGCGGACCACTTCCCGGACGGGCGGGTCTTCGTGGACCTGAACGAGCGGCTGTCACCCGGCCAAGCGGCCGCCCACCGCTCGCTGTTGACGCGGCGCCGCGTCCTGGTGGTCCTGGACGGCGTACCCGACGACGCCACCACGGCCCGGGAGGCGCTGGCGGCCCTGCTCCCCGAGCCGGGCGACCGGACCGGCGCCGTCCTGCTCACCGCCCGGCGCCCCCCGCACCTCGACGGGCCGGGAGGCCACACCGCGCTGACCCGGCTGCCCGCGACCGAGGCACACGCCGCGCTGCCCGAGCACCGGCTGCTCCAGTGGCTCGACGCCCAGCTCACCCCGCCCGCACGGCGCGCCTTCTGCCTCCTGGCCGTTCCGGAGGGCGCCGGGCTCTCGCTCCCGGCCGTTTGCGCGCTGCTGGCCACGCCGCCGGACCGGGCCCGTGCGCATCTGCACGAGCTGGTGACGACCGGCGCACTGGAGCGGACGGCCGCCGGGCGCTACCGCTACGCCGGCGACCTCGGGGCCGTCGCCCGGGGCCTCGCCGAGGCCGAACTGCCCCGCGAGCGGCGCGAGGCCGCGCTGTCCCGGCTGCTGGACTTCTCCCTCGCCACCGGGCGCCGCCTGCACGACGCCCGGTACCCGGGGGAGTGGTGGCCCGGCCGCCTCACCCGTGTGTCCTCCCCCGCCGTCCCCGAGGTGCCGGACGCGACACCGGCCCTCGCCGACTGGGCCGACGAGACACCCGCGCTCCTGGCCCTCGTCCGCCAGGCGGCGCTACGGGCCCCGCGACTGCTGCGCCCGGCCGCCGATCTCCTGCTGTTCGCGCAGGTCACGGCGGATTCCGCGGCGCTCTCCGCCGCCTTCGAGGCGGCCGCGCGGACCGTGGCGGCGCGGGCGGCCGAGGAGGGCGACGACCGGGCGGAGGGCCGGGCGCGCGCCGTGCTCGCCGAAACCTACGCCGCCCTGGGCAAGTTCGCCGCGGCCGAGCCCGAGGCGCGGCGCGCCGACCTGCTGGCCGAGCGCTGCGGCGATCCCGTCACGCGCTTCCGCGCCCCGTATGCGCGCGGCGTCATCGCCCTCCACCAGGGGCGGCACGATGCGGCGGAGCGGCATCTCACCCTTGCCTGGGAGCGCTGCCGCGACCACAAGGACGGGCCGGGCGAGGCCGCCGCGCTCGCCGCTCTGGCACGGCTGTGGGCGGCGACCGGGAACGGCGCCGAGGCCGTGCTGTTCGCCGAGCGGAGCGAGGGCGTCCTGCGCCGCGCGGCCGAGGGCTCACCCCGGCTCGCGCACAGTCTGTACGCCCTGTCCGAGGCGCTGTCGTCGGCCGGGCGGCACCAGGACGCGCTCCGCGTGGCCTACCGGGCGCAGCCCCTCTTCGAGGAGGACCGCCAGCGCCTGTGGGCGGGCCGCAACCGCTGCCGGATGGCCGAGGCCATGGCCGCCCTGATCCGCCCGAACGATGCCGCCGCCGCTGCCCAGGACGCGGCGAAGCGGCTGCTGGTGCCGGGCGGCGAGCGGTGGCGCGCCGATGCGCTGACCGCGCTGGGGCACGCCGAGACCACCCTGGGCCGCACGCAGGGGGCGCAGGCCCACTGGCGCGAAGCCCTCGCCGTCTACGAGGAGTTCGGCGCCCCGAAGGCGGCGGAACTGCGCGCACTGCTGGGCGACGAGCCGGACCCGCCGGCGGCCGGTGCGCTGTCCCGTACGGGGGCCACCGCGGCCACCGGTACGGTGCTGCGCGACCTGACGGCGGCCGTCGCCATCCTCCGCGACCGCCTCCGGCTCACCTCCGCCCCCGAGGCCGCCGCCCTCGCCTCCCTGGAAGCCGAACTCACCGCCCTCCTGGACGACATCCGCCCCTCACACCCCGCCCTCACCCGCCTGGCCGCCGCCCTGGACGACGCGGCCGCCCCCTACACAGCCGGGCGCCCCCCGAACGACGCACACGACGCGGCCCGCACCGTCCGCAACCTCACCCGCCGACTGGCGCGCTAGGGACCGGCAGGGGGCGGACCGGCCCCGCCCCGCGGTCGCCCCTCACCCGTCCCCCGTCCCCACGAACCGCGCCAGCTCCGCAGGCGCGTCCTCCTGCACCAGATGCCCCGCCCCCTCGACGACCGCCGGCCGCGCGCCCGGAATCCGGGAGACCGGCTCGCGGCCCTTGCCGACCGGGATCCAGGTGTCCCGCGCTCCCCAGCACACCAGCGCCGGCACCTGGCTCTCCCCGTACCGTCCCGCCACCTCGTCCGTGAACCGCTGATCGTTCTGCTCGATCTGCCGGTAGAAGGCAAGATGCGGTGCCTATGGATGCGCCACCGCGCCCGACATGCGCCCCCAACCCCTCCCGCGCCTCCTCGTAGAATCGTGCGCACCATGGTTTACCTCGACCACGCCGCCACCACCCCGATGCTTCCGGAGGCGGTGCAGGCGATGACCGCCCAGCTGACCGTCACCGGCAACGCGTCCTCCCTGCACGCCGCCGGCCGGCGGGCCCGGCGTACCGTCGAGGAGGCGCGGGAATCGCTCGCCGCCTCGCTCGGCGCGCGCCCCAGTGAAGTCGTCTTCACGGCGGGCGGCACCGAGGCCGACAACCTCGCGATCAAGGGCCTGTACTGGTCCCGCCGGGCCGCCGACCCGGCCCGCACCCGGGTCCTGGCCAGCCCCGTCGAGCACCACGCCGTCCTGGACGCCGTCGAATGGCTCGCCGAGCACGAGGGCGCCACCGTCGAGTGGCTGCCGGTCGACAGCTACGGCCGGGTGCACCCGGACGCCCTGCGCGAGGCCATCGCCCGCGACCCCGGCGATATCGCGCTGGCCACCGTCATGTGGGCCAACAACGAGATCGGCACCATCCAGCCGGTCCATGAACTGTCCGCGGTGGCAAGGGAGTTCGACATCCCGCTGCACGCCGACGCGGTCCAGGCGTTCGGCCAGCTCGACGTCGACTTCGGCACCTCCGGCCTCGCCGCGATGACCGTCTCCGCACACAAGATCGGCGGGCCCTACGGCATCGGCGCGCTGCTCCTGGGCCGCGCCCACGCGCCCGTACCGGTGCTGCACGGCGGCGGGCAGGAGCGCCACGTCCGCTCCGGCACCCTCGACACCCCCGCCATCGCCGCCTTCGCCGCGGCGGGCCGGTACGCCGTCGCCCACCGTGAGGAATTCGCCCGCGACATCGGCGCCCTGCGCGACGACCTGATCAAGGCCGTGCGCGCCGCCGCCCCCGACGCCGTCCTCGGCGGCGACCCGGACCCGGCGGGCCGCCTCCCCGCCAACGCCCACTTCTCCTTCCCCGGCTGCGAGGGCGACTCCCTCCTGCTCCTCCTGGACGCCCAGGGCATCGAATGCTCCACGGGCTCCGCCTGCACCGCCGGCGTCGCCCAGCCCAGCCACGTCCTCCTCGCCACCGGCATGCCCCCCGCCCTCGCCCGGGGCACCCTGCGCTTCTCCCTCGGCCACACCTCCACCGCCCAGGACGTAGCGGCCGTCGCCGACGCCATCGGCCCGGTGGTCGAACGGGCCCGCAGCGCGGGGCTGAGCTAGGGCCCGTCCCGGCGGGGCCGGGCGCCCGTACGAGCCGGTGGGGCCGGTCCGGGGCGCCGCGGTCATCCACAGCTTTCCGCCCCGCCGGGACTTCCGCTTACCCTGGACGGGCTATGACTGATGACGCCCCCCGCCGCCTCCGCGTACTCGCCGCCATGTCCGGCGGTGTCGACTCCGCCGTCGCCGCCGCCCGCGCCGCCGAGGCGGGCCACGATGTGACCGGCGTGCATCTCGCGCTCTCCGAGAACCCGAAATCGTTCCGTACGGGCGCCCGCGGCTGCTGCACCATCGAGGACTCCCACGACGCGCGCCGCGCCGCCGACGTCATCGGCATCCCCTTCTACGTCTGGGACCTGGCCGAACGCTTCCGCGAGGACGTCGTCGACGACTTCATCGCCGAGTACGAGGCCGGGCGCACCCCCAACCCCTGCCTGCGCTGCAACGAGAAGATCAAGTTCGCCGCCCTCCTGGACAAGGCCCTCGCCCTCGGCTTCGACGCCGTGTGCACCGGCCACTACGCCACGGTCGTGACGAACCCGGACGGAAGCCGCGAACTGCACCGCGCCTCCGATATGGCCAAGGACCAGTCCTACGTTCTCGGCGTCCTGGACGACCGCCAGCTGGCGCACGCCATGTTCCCCCTGGGCGACACCCGCACCACCAAGCCCGAAATCCGTGAAGAGGCCGCCCGCCGCGGCCTGTTCGTCGCCAAGAAGCCCGACAGCCACGACATCTGCTTCATCGCCGACGGTGACACCCAGGGCTTCCTCGCCAAGCGCCTGGGTGCCGCCGAGGGCGACATCGTCGACGAGTCCGGCACGGTCGTCGGCACCCACGAGGGCGCGTACGGCTTCACCATCGGCCAGCGCAAGGGCCTGCGCATCGGCCGCCCCGCCCCCGACGGCAAACCGCGCTACGTCCTGGACATCTCCCCGGTCACCAACACCGTGACCGTCGGCCCCGCCGCCTCCCTCGACGTCACCGCCCTCACCGCCATCCGCCCCCGCTGGTGCGGCCGCCCCCCGACATCCGGCCCGGCCGCCTACACCGCCCAGCTTCGCGCCCACGGCGACGAAACCGAGGTCACCGCCGAACTGGTCGACGGCACCGAACTCCGCGTCTCCTTCACCACCCCCGCCCGCGGCGTCGCCCCGGGCCAGGCCATCGTCCTGTACGACGGCACCCGCGTGGTCGGCTCGGCCACCATCGCGACGACGGAGCGGCGGGTGGGGGCGGGGGCGTAGGGCGCCGGCCGGGGGTCGCACCCAATCCGGACGCATTCCCTCCCAAGTCACCCGATGGGGCGAGGAGTGGGGGCGCCGGTAGGTGGGTCGGGTTCTCTGCCCGGGTTCTTTGGTTGGTCGGCCGACGCACCGCCGTCCGACGCACCGCCGTCCGGCGGGCCGGAACGTGGTACCGCCCCACCGGCTTGCGGCCGGGCGGCTTGCGGTGCGACCTGCACTGACAAATGTCACCGATATCTCGGGACAGGCGCGTCTGTTGCGGTGCGGGGCTCTGGACGAAGCTTGAGACACCAGAAGAACGAAGAGCGACGAACGACAAACGACGAAGCAGCAGCGGCCAACGGCCCAACTCGGGGGAGTCAACAGTGAGTAGCACCCAGCCTCAGTCCCAGTCCCAGCCTCAGCCCAAGCCCCAGTCCACCAACCCACTCCTCAAGAGCCTCATTCCGCTGATCGTCGACGCCGGCATCCCGATGGCCTCGTACTACCTCCTCAGCGAGGGCTTCGGGTTGAGCACGGTGGCCGCGCTGGGCTGGAGCAGTGTCGTGCCCGCGCTGCGCACGGTATGGGGACTGGTCCGCAGCCGGACCGTCAACGGCCTTGCACTGCTGATACTGATCGTCAATGTCGTCGGGCTGGTGATGAGCTCGGTGGCCGGCGACCCGCGCCTGATGCTCGCCAAGGACAGCGCCGTGAGCAGTGTGATCGGGATAGCGATCCTGCTCTCCGTACGGATGAAGCGTCCGCTGATGACCGCGGGGCTCAAGCCGTGGGTGACGAAGGGGAGCGCGGCCGGCGATGCCGCGTGGGACCGGCTGATGGCGGGATCCGAGCAGTTCCGGCGGGCCGAGCGGAGGTTCTCGGCGATATGGGGGAGTGCGCTGCTGGCCGAGTGCGTGCTCAAAGTGATCGGTGCGTACACCGTGCCGGTGCACACGATGGTCTGGCTGGGCACGGTGCTGACCGTCGTGGCCATCCTGGTGGCGATGGTCGTCGCGGGGGGAGGCGCCGCCGAACCGATGGAGAAGATGATCAAGGCCGAGATCGAGCGCACCGCCGACGCAGGAACGGCCGACACGAGCCACACCGCCGCAACGGCAGTTGCCCCCGCTGCGGAGACGGTCGGAACCGCACGCTGACCAGGCGTTGGCCAATGCCGCCCCTACCCGGGTGACCAGCAGAAGCGCGAAGCTGGTGCGATCGGCGCGGCGGTCGGTGATCCGCGCAGCGGGACCCGCCTCGCGCTGAGCGGCGCGTGGGCAACCAAATCCGCCCGGCCGGGGTTCCACTCAGTGAACGAACCGAGGCACGGAACCACCCCGGGTCGTGCGGTCGATCGGCCATGGCGGCAAGTAAGGTCCCGAAGCGACGGGACGTCCACGGCCAACGCGGCGCCGAGGGTTCGTCAGAACCCTTACCACGGACGGCTTTTCGTGCGGCCACGAAGGGAACGCAAGTCATGTCGAGTGTTCACACCGAGGTCAGGCCCGGCGTCCATACGGGCGGGCCGGCCTCCCTGCACGCGGGGCTGGTACGGCGGAATCCCGGGGAGCCGGAATTCCACCAGGCCACCCTGGAGGTGCTGGAGACGCTGGCCCCGGTGCTGGCGGCCCGTCCCGAGTTCGTCGAGGCGAGGGTGCTGGAGCGGCTCTGCGAGCCGGAGCGCCAGATCATCTTCCGGGTCCCCTGGCAGGACGACTCCGGAGCGATTCACATCAACCGCGGCTTCCGGGTGGAGTTCAACAGCGCGCTCGGCCCGTACAAGGGCGGTCTGCGCTTCCATGCGTCGGTGAATCTGGGGATCGTGAAGTTCCTCGGCTTCGAGCAGATCTTCAAGAATTCCCTCACCGGTCTGAACATCGGCGGCGGCAAGGGCGGCAGCGACTTCGATCCGCACGGCAAGTCGGACGCCGAGGTGATGCGGTTCTGCCAGTCGTTCATGACCGAGCTGCACCGCCATCTCGGCGAGCACACCGACGTCCCGGCGGGCGACATCGGCGTCGGGGGCCGGGAGATCGGCTATCTCTTCGGCCAGTACCGGCGGATCACCAACCGCTGGGAGGCCGGAGTCCTGACCGGCAAGGGCCTCCAGTGGGGCGGCTCCAGGGCCCGTACGGAGGCCACCGGTTACGGCAATGTGCTCTTCACCCAGGAGATGCTCAAGCGCCGCGGTGAGGAGCTCGACGGGCAGCAGGTCGTGGTCTCCGGTTCCGGCAATGTCGCGATCCATACGATCGAGAAGGCGCAGGCGCTCGGCGCGCAGGTGCTGACCTGCTCCGACTCGGGCGGCTATGTCGTCGACGAGAAGGGCATCGACCTGGCCCTGCTCAAGCAGATCAAGGAGGTCGAGCGCGGGCGGGTCGGTGAGTACGCCGAGCGGCGCGGGCTGTCGGCCACCTATGTGCCCGGCGGCCGGGTCTGGGACGTCGCCTGCGATGTGGCCCTGCCGTCTGCGACCCAGAACGAGCTGGACGCCGACGCCGCCCGGATCCTGATCCGTCATGGCGTCAAGGCGGTCTCCGAGGGCGCGAACATGCCGACGGCCCCGGAGGCGGTGGCGCTGCTGAAGGAGGCGGGCGTGGCCTTCGGGCCGGGGAAGGCCGCCAACGCGGGAGGGGTGGCGACCAGTGCGCTGGAGATGCGGCAGAACTCCTCCCGTGAGGCGTGGACGTTCGAGCGGACGGAGGCGGAACTCGCGGCCATCATGCGGGGGATCCATGACACCTGTGCCGAGACGGCGGAGCGGTTCGGGCGGCCCGGCGACTATGTCGCGGGCGCGAACATCGCCGGATTCGAACGGGTCGGGGAGGCGATGCTGGACCAGGGCCTGATCTGATGCCCGACCCGCCCCGCCCACCCGCGCCCCGGTCCGTATCGTGACCCTATGAACATCTGCGTCTTCTGCTCCGCCGCCGACCTCGACGACCGCTATGTCGTCCCGGCCCGCCAGTTCGCCGAGCTGATAGGCAAGGGCGGCCATGCGCTGGTCTGGGGCGGCTCGGACACCGGGCTGATGAAGGTCATGGCCGACGGGGTGCGCGGGGCCGGCGGGAAGCTGATCGGGATCTCGGTGGAGTTCCTGGCGCACGCGGCGTACGAGGGCGCCGACGAGATGGTCGTCACCAAGGACCTCGCCGAGCGTAAGGCGCAGCTGCTGGCGCGCGCCGACGCGATCGTCGTCATGGTCGGCGGTACGGGCACCCTGGACGAGGCCACCGAGATGCTGGAGCTGCGCAAGCACGGGCTGCACACCAAGCCGGTGGTGCTGCTGAACACCGCCGGCTTCTATGACGGGTTGAAGGAGCAGTTCCTGCGGATGGAGGCGGAGGGATTCCTGCCGCTGCCGCTCGCCGAACTGGTCTTCTTCGCGGAGGACGGGGTGGGCGCGCTCGCGTACCTGGAGGAGAAGGCGGGCATCCAGGGCTGACCGCACCGGACCCTCCCGTGCCCGCCCTTCCCGCACCGGGCCCGCCCGGCCCTCGTTAGGATCGCCCCATGGGTACGCATGTGATCACGGGCGCAGGGTCGGGCATCGGAGCGGCGGTCGCGAGGCGGCTCGCGGAGCGTGGGGAGGACCTGTGGCTGCTGGCGCGGGACGCCGTACGGGCCAAGGAGCTGGCCGGGCAGTTCCCCGGTGCCCGCACGTTCGTCGGTGACCTCGCCAACCCCGAGAAGCTGGCCTGGGCCTTCGGCCATCAGCCGCTGCCGGACCGTATCGACTCCCTCCAGCACATCGCGGGCGTCGTGGAGCTGGGCGCGGTCGGCGACCTGCCGGCCAAGGCGTGGCAGCGTCAGCTCGCCGTCAACCTGGTCGCGCCGGCGGAGATCACCCGGCTGCTGCTGCCGATGGTGCGGATCGCCAAGGGACATGTGGTCTTCGTCAACTCCGGTGCGGGCCTCAACGCGCATGCCCAGTGGGGCGGGTACGCCGCCAGCAAGCACGGCCTCAAGGCGCTGGCCGACTCGCTGCGGGCGGAGGAGCACGGCAACGGCGTGCGGGTGACGTCGGTCTACCCGGGGCGTACGGCCACGCCGATGCAGGGCAGCGTCCACCAGCAGGAGGGCAAGGAGTACGACCCGTCCCGGTGGATCGACCCGGAGTCGGTGGCGTCGACCATCCTCACGGCCATCGATCTGCCGCGGGACGCGGAGATCAACGACGTATCGGTGCGGCCGGGGCTCTGAAGCCTTGGGCGACGCCGCCCCGGCCCGCTTTCCCGCCGCCCGGCGTACGCTGCACGGGTGACCAAAGATGCGAAGGCGACCGCGGCGGCGGGGTGCGGGTTCCGGGAGATCCGGGGGCTCGTCACGGAACTGGGCCGCCGGCTGGACGCCCATCAGCGCAGCCGGATCGCCGAGCTGGATCTGACGCCGACGCAGGCGAAGGCACTGGAGGAGCTGGGTGAGCCGAGGACTGCGCGGGAGCTCGCCGGGATGCTGTGCTGCGAGCCGCCCAATGTCACCTATGTCATCTCCAAGCTGGAGAAGCAGGGCATGGTGGAGCGCCGGCCGCATCCGCAGGACCGGCGGGCCAAGCAGCTCGTACTGACCGAGGCGGGGCGGGAGTTGCGGCTGGATCTGCTGCGGCGGATGGGTACGGAGTCGCCGCTGGATCACCTCTCGCATGAGGAGCGGGTCGCGTTGCGCCAGGGTCTGCTGAAGGCGTTGGGGCGGGACGGCGCGGCGTAGCCGCCAGTGGTGGGAGTGGGAGCCTCGGGATGCCCCCGGGGCTCCTTTCGCATGCGGTCCTCGCATGCGGTCCTCGTCTGCGTCCCGCGTACGCGTCTTCGTATGCTTTCCGTAAAGTTATAGCTGTAACTGTTGCGCCGTCCAACAGCTACAGCTTTAACTAAATCCATGATCACTCAGACAGCGGCGCCGCGCGTGACGGCGAGCACGGTGCGCCCCCCTGCGCGCTCCTCGGAGCGGCCTCGCGGCGGACTCCAACTCCTCGTCCTGGCACTCGGGTTCGTGATGGCGAGCCTGGACACCGGCATCATGAACGTCGCCGCGAACGACCTGCGGGCCCGGCTCGGCCTGACCATGTCGGGCCTGACCTGGGTCGTCGACGGCTATGTGCTGGCCTTCGCCGCGCTGCTGCTGCTCGCCGGGTCGCTCGCCAAGCGGTACGGGGCCCGCCGGATCTATCTCATCGGGCTCGCGGTGTTCACCGGCGCGTCCCTGCTGGGGGCCGCCGCGCCGGACGGCGCCGTCCTGGTGGCGGCCCGCTTCGCCCAAGGGGCGGGCGCGGCGCTGTTCATGCCCAGTTCGCTGTCCCTGCTGATGAACGCCTTCCCCGAGCCGGCCCGCCGGTCGAAGATCCTCGGTATCTGGTCGGCGATCGTCTCGATGTCCGTCGGGCTGGCCCCGTCCCTCGGCGGCCTCCTGGTCGGCACCCTCGGCTGGCGCAGCATCTTCCTGGTCAACCTGCCCATCGGCCTGGTCGCGTTGCTGCTCACCCCGCGGGTCGTCGCGGCCGTACCGGGGCGCGGCTCCGCGCTCGGCGCCGGCGGGCACGTCCTGGGGCTGCTGGCGCTCGGTTCGCTCAGCTACGGGCTCATCGAGGGGCCCGGCAAGGGCTGGACCTCGGCCGCGGTCCTGGGGGCGTTCGCGGTGGCCGTGCTGGCCGCGGCCGGATTCGCCGTACGGGAACGCCGGGCGCGCACCGCGATCCTGCCGGTCGCGCTCTTCGCGGACGGCCGCTTCGCCGCCGCCAACGCCATCGGCTTCCTCTTCAACTTCGCTTTCTACGGGGCGCTGTTCGTCCTGGGACTCTTCCTCCAGACGGCGCGCGGCGCCGGTCCGGTCGCGGCGGGACTCCAGATGCTGCCGGCCGTCCTGATCATCCCGCTCGGCAACATGCTCTACGCGCGGTTCGGCCCGCGTCTGGGCAACCGGGCGGCCCTCGCCGGCTCCCTGGCGCTCGCCGCGGCGGGCTATGCCGTCCTCGTCGTGATCCTGTCGCCGGCCCTGCCGTACGGGGTGATCGCGGTGGTCCTCGCCGTCGCCAACATCGGGAGCGGGATCGCCTCCCCGGCGATGACCGGCGTCCTGATGGCCGCCGCGGGCCGCGAGCACGCCGATATCGCCAGTGCGACCCTCAACGCCAACCGCCAGGTCGGCTCCCTCGTCGGCATCGCCGGGATGGGCGCGGTCCTCACCGCGGCGGGCGGCGGCCACCAGGGCGCGACCGTCGCCTTCGCCCTGACCGCCCTCGCAGTGGCGGCCGCGGCGGTCATCGGGTGGGTGGGGGTGCGCGGGCGGGCGTGAGCGCACCCGGTCCGCCGCATACCCTCTCCGGGTGAGCACGAACAGCACGCACAAGTGGGCCGCGGGCGTGGCGACCGGCATCGGGTCGATGCCGGGCGGCGATGCGCGGGAAGCGGCCAAGACCGTCACCGGGTCGCTGGAGTCCTTCCCGTATCTGCCGGAGCTGCCGGCCCGGGGGCCCGGCGCCGACATGATCGGACGGACCATCGGGATGCTGGTCGAGGTCTGGGCCCATGTGGAGCCCAGCGGCTGGCGCATCAGCGACCGGCCGGGGCGCGACACCCGGCGCGCCCGCGCCTGGCTGGGCGAGGACCTCGACGGCCTGGAGGAGTTCACCCAGGGGTACCAGGGGCCGCTGAAGGTCTCGGCGGTCGGGCCCTGGACCCTGGCGGCCGCCCTGGAACTGCGGGGCGGCGAGGCCGCGCTGAGCGACGCCGGAGCCTGCCGGGATCTGGCGGCGTCGCTCGCCGAGGGGCTGCGCGGGCATCTGGCCGACGTACGGCGGCGGGTGCCCGGCGCCGAGGTGGTGCTCCAGCTGGACGAGCCGTCGCTGACCGCGGTGCTCCAAGGGCGGGTGAAGACCGCCAGCGGCTACCGCACCCACCGGGCCGTGGACCGGGCGGTGGTCGAGGGCGCGCTGCGTGATCTCGTCGCGGCGGCGGAGGGCGGGCCCGTGGTCGTCCACTCGTGCGCGCCCCAGGTGCCGTTCGGGCTGCTGCGGCGGGCCGGGGTCGCGGGGATCTCGTTCGATTTCTCGCTGCTCACCGAGCGTGAGGACGAGGCGATCGGGGAGGCCGTCGAGGGCGGTACGGCGCTGTTCGCGGGCGTGGTGCCGGGCGTGGACGGTCCATTGTCAGACCCTGCCGGTAGCGTCATGGGTGTCAGGACGCTGTGGCGCAGGCTGGGGCTGGCACCGGGGATTCTCGCCGAGTCCGTGGTCGTCACTCCCTCGTGCGGACTGGCGGGTGCTTCGCCCGCATATGCCCGTACGGCGCTCGCCCACTGCGTCCGGGCGGCGAGATCGCTCGCAGACAACCCTGAGTGACCGCACTCACGGACCACGGGAGGACAAGACGGTGGCTGGCGAACAGCACGCAGCGGTATCCGATGTGCCCGCAGCGGCGCGGGAGCAGCATGCGCAGCTCGCTGAGCAGATCGAGGAGCACCGCTTCCGGTATTACGTGAAGGACGCCCCGGTCGTCAGCGACGCGGAGTTCGACAAGCTGCTGCGCTCCCTGGAAGCCCTGGAGGACGAGCATCCGACGCTGCGCACCCCGGATTCGCCGACGCAGAAGGTGGCCGGCTCCTACGCCACGGAGTTCACCGAGGTCGCGCACCGCGAGCGGATGCTCTCCCTGGACAACGCCTTCGACAACGACGAGTTGGCGGCCTGGGCCGAGCGGATCGCCGGCGAGCTGGGCGGCGACGCCAAGAGCGCCGGCTACCACTTCCTGTGCGAGCTGAAGGTCGACGGCCTCGCCGTCAACCTCACCTACGAGCACGGCCGCCTCACCCGCGCCGCCACCCGCGGCGACGGCCGCACCGGCGAGGACATCACCCCCAACGTCCGCACCATCGCCGAGATCCCGCACCGCCTCAAGGGCGACCGGATCCCCGAGCTGGTCGAGGTGCGCGGCGAGGTCTACTTCCCGATGGAGAAGTTCCTCGAGCTCAACGAACGCCTGGTGGCCGACGGCAAACCGCCGTTCGCCAACCCCCGTAACGCCGCGGCCGGTTCGCTGCGCCAGAAGGACCCCAAGGTCACCGCGACCCGCCCGCTGCACATGGTCGTGCACGGCGTCGGCGCCCGCGAGGGCTTCGCCATCGACCGTCAGTCGCAGGCGTACGACCTGCTGCACGAATGGGGCCTGCCGACGGCGGCGCACGCCCGGGTGGTCGACTCCCTGGAGGCGGTGCGCGCGTTCATCGCCCACTACGGCGACCCCGTCATCCGCCGTACGGCCGTCGAGCACGAGATCGACGGCGTGGTCGTCAAGCTGGACGAGATCCCGCTCCAGGGCCGCCTCGGCTCCACGGCGCGCGCGCCGCGCTGGGCGATCGCCTGGAAGTATCCGCCGGAGGAGGTCAACACCAAGCTGGTCGACATCAAGGTGGGGGTCGGCCGCACCGGCCGGGTGACGCCGTACGCACAGGTGGAACCGGTCACCGTCGCGGGCTCCGAGGTCGAGTTCGCCACGCTGCACAACCAGGAGGTCGTCAAGGCCAAGGGCGTGCTCATCGGGGACACGGTGGTGCTGCGCAAGGCCGGTGACGTGATCCCGGAGATCCTCGGCCCGGTCGTCGACCTGCGGGACGGCAGCGAGCGCGAGTTCGTGATGCCCGCCGAATGCCCCGAGTGCGGTACGCCGCTGCGGGCCATGAAGGAGGGCGACATCGACCTGCGCTGCCCCAACGCGCGTACCTGCCCTGCCCAGTTGAGGGAGCGGGTCTCCTATCTGGCCGGCCGGGAGTGCCTGGACATCGAGAACTTCGGCGAGGTCGCCGCCGCGGCGCTCACGGGACCGCTGGAGCCCGCCACCCCTCCGCTGGCCGACGAGGGCGACCTCTTCGACCTGACCATCGAGGACCTGCTGCCCATCAAGGCGTACGTCCTCGACAAGGACAGCGGACTGCCCAAGCGCGACCCCAAAACGGGCCACGAGAAGGTCGTCACGGTCTTCGCCAATCAGAAGGGCGAGCCGAAGAAGAACGCCCTCGCGATGCTGGAGAACATCGCGAAGGCCAAGGACAGGCCCCTGGCCCGGATCATCAACGGCCTGTCGATCCGGCATGTCGGCCCGGTCGCCGCCCAGGCCCTCGCCCGTGAATTCCGTTCCCTGGAGCGGATCGAGCAGGCCACCGAGGAGGAGCTGGCCGCCACCGAGGGCGTCGGGCCGACCATCGCGGCCGCGCTCAAGGAATGGTTCGCCGAGGAATGGCACCAGCAGATCATCGAGAAGTGGCGGGCGTCCGGCGTCCGGATGGAGGAGGAGCAGACGGGCGAGGAGGGCCCGCGTCCGCTGGAAGGCGTCACCGTCGTGGTGACGGGCACACTTCAGTCACACACCAGAGATGGCGCGAAAGAATCCCTCCAGACTCTCGGAGCGAAGGTGACCGGTTCCGTTTCGAAGAAGACCGGTTTCGTAGTGGTGGGGGATAACCCGGGTTCGAAGTACGACAAGGCCATGCAGCTGAAGGTGCCTGTCCTGGACGAGGACGGCTTCGCGGTGCTGCTGGAAAGGGGTCCCGAGGCGGCACGGGCGGTAGCGGTCACTCCGCCTGAGGGGGAGTGAGAATTCACCCCACTGGCGCATACCAGATCGGCCAAGGACGCCAGGTCGCATTCGGGCAACCGCTGCGGATAGCTGCCCGTTGTGGCCCTGGGCGGCCTACTGTTGATGGTGTGCGCCTGCCGTGGCGCGGGCTCAGCCGGCTGTGAGAGGGATCGGAATGAAACCGACCGACAGCGCCGCTCCGGCGTCGCGGCTCCAGCGGTTCGCCGTGCCCGCGCTGCCCGCGACCATCCTGGCCGCGGCGGGCCTGGCGCTCGCCGCAGGCGTCGTCCACACCCTCGGCGACGGCGATGCGCTCTTTCCGGGAGGACCCGTCGGCTGGTCGCTGGCGATCCTCACCGGCATCATCGTCGGCCATCTCGTCGCCCTGGGCCGCGACCGCTGGTGGGGCGGCACGGGCTCGGGCGCCGCCCTCGCCCTCGCCGTCCTGCTGCTGTACGGCTGGGTGCCCGCCACCCTGGTCAGCCTCGCCGTCGTCGTCCTGGTGGGCGCCGCCCGCAGGCACCGCTGGCGCCAGGCCGTCCTGCACGGCGCCGTCGACGTCCTCGGCATCGGCGCCGCCGCACTGGGCCTGGCGTTCTTCGGCATCGACGCCTCCGTCCACCACCCCTGGACCCCGCAGGACTGGGACCTGGCCGTCCTGCCCGAAGTGCTCACCGCCGCCGGGGTCTATCTCGTCGTCAGCCGCGCCCTGCTGTGGTGCACGCTGGCCCCGCGCACCGGCCAGCTGCGCACCGTCGCCCGTACGGCCGTGGCGCGCCAGGTCCTCGTCGGCATCGCGCTGCTGGGCATCTCCCCGCTGATCGCCGTCTGCGCCGTCCACGCGCCGCTGCTGCTCCCGCTGTTCGCCGTCCCGCTCATCGCGCTGGACTCCACCCTGTGGATCGCCCGCGCCCGCGCCGAGGAGCAGCTGCGCGATCCGCTCACCGGACTGCCCAACCGCCAGTGGCTGCTGGAGCGCACCTGGAGCGCGCTGGACGACGCAGAGCGGGTCGGCGCCCGTTCCGCCCTGGTCCTGATCGACCTCGACCGTTTCCGTTCCGTCAACGACACCCTCGGCCATCTCGCCGGCGACCGTCTGCTGCTCCAGATCGCCGACCGGCTGCGGCACGCCCTGCCGCGCGCCGCCGAGGCGGCCCGGCTCGGCGGCGACGAGTTCGCCGTCCTCCTGCCCACCACCGACTCCCTCACCAGCTCCCAGCGGGTGGCCCGCAACCTCGTCGCCGCCCTCGGCTCCCCGCTCGACCTCGACGGTCTGACCCTCGTCCTGGAAGCCAGCGCGGGGGTCGCCGTCTTCCCCGACCACGCCCTGGACGCCGAAGGGCTGCTGCGCCGCGCCGATGTGGCGATGTACCAGGCCAAGCGCGACCGCAGCGGCGTCGAGCTCTACGAGGCCAAGCGCGACGGCAACACCCCCGACCGGCTCGGCCTGCTGGGCGATCTGCGCCGCGCCCTGGACGCCGGCGACGTCGAACTGCACTACCAGCCCAAGGTCGGCTTCGACGGGCATGTGGCCGGGCTGGAGGCGCTGGTCCGCTGGGTACACCCGGACCGCGGCAGAGTCCCGCCGGACGAGTTCATCGCCATCGCCGAGTCCTCCGGGCTGATGCCGCGGCTGACGGAGTACGTCCTGGAGACGGCCCTGGCCCAGGTGGCGCGCTGGCGCGCGATGGGCTTGGAGGTGCCGGTCGCGGTCAACGTCTCCCCGCGCGATGTGCACTCGCCCGGCTTCGCCGGCGCCGTCGCCGCCCGCCTGGCCCGACATCGCGTCCCACCGGGCGCCCTGCAACTGGAGATAACCGAACACGTCCTCCTGGAGGATCCGCAGCGCGCCGCCGACACCCTCGCCGGGCTCACCGCCCACGGCGTGAAGATGTCCCTCGACGACTTCGGCACCGGCTACTCCTCCCTCGTCCATCTGCGCCGCCTCCCGGTCAGCGAGCTCAAGATCGACCGCTCCTTCGTGGCCCGGCTGGCCGTGGACACCGAGGACGCCGAGATCGTGCGCTGCACCCTCGACCTCGCCCACTCCCTGGGCCTGCTGGTGGTCGCCGAGGGCGTCGAGGACGACGAGACCTGGGAGCGGCTGCGCGACCTGGGCTGCGACGCCGTACAGGGCTGGCTGGTGGCCGCCGCGATGCCGCCGGACGAGACCACGGCATGGCTGCGGGCCCGCGGCGAGCGCGGCTGGCAGCGTGAATCGGAGACGGCCGCCCTGCCGGCGGCGGAGAAGGCAGCTCAAAGCCCTTCGGGACAGGTCCTGAACTGACGACCCGGCCATCGGCCGTCCCGTGTCCCCGCTCCGAAGCAACGCCGCCCGACCAGCCACCGCAGCCCACCGAGGACGCCCCCGCGCCCCCGGACGCACCGCCCCAGGACCCGCCCGGCGGATCCGGCACGCCCGCATCCGAGGCGCCCGGCCCCGGCACCGCCCCCGGACCCGCCGCCCCCGGACCCGCCGCCCCGGAGACCGAGGACCCGCAGCCCGACTAGCCCGTCCGCCCCGCACCACCCCGCGCCGTCCCGCACCCTCGCGCACCGCTTCGCGGAATGCGTTTCGGCCCGGTGTTCCCCACGCCATAGGATTGGGCCGGAAAACGTTCACAGGAGCTACGGAACAGGGGAGCACTCGCCCGGAATCTCCGTCATGCTCCGCCGGGAACACCCGCCCAGAAAACTCCGCCCAGAACACCAGAGGATCGCTGCATGCCTGGCATCACGCGCGAGGAGGTCGCCCACCTCGCCCGGCTGGCACGTCTGGAGCTGCAGGACGAAGAGCTCGACCACTTCGCCACGCAGCTCGACGACATCATCGGCGCGGTCGCCCGCGTCTCCGAGGTCGCCGACCAAGACGTTCCGCCGACCTCCCACCCGCTGCCGCTGACCAACGTCATGCGCCCGGACGAGGTCCGTCCGTCGCTGACCCCCGAGCAGGCGCTCTCCGGCGCCCCGGCCCAGGAGCAGCAGCGTTTCAAGGTGCCGCAGATCCTGGGCGAGGAGTGACCGACATGGCAGACCTGATCAAGCTCACCGCCGCCGAGATCGCGGCGAAGATCGCCTCCGGCGAGCTCACCGCCGTCGAGGTGACCGAGGCCCACCTGGCCCGCATCGAGGCCGTCGACGAGAAGGTGCACGCCTTCCTGCACATCGACCGCGAGGGCGCACTGGCCCAGGCCCGCGCCGTGGACGAGAAGAAGGCCCGCGGCGAGAAGCTCGGCCCGCTGGCCGGCGTCCCGCTCGCGCTCAAGGACATCTTCACCACCCAGGGCGTGCCCACCACCGTCGGCTCCAAGATCCTCGAAGGCTGGCTGCCGCCGTACGACGCGACGGTGACCAAGAAGCTCAAGGACGCCGACGTCGTCATCCTCGGCAAGACCAACATGGACGAGTTCGCCATGGGGTCCTCCACCGAGAACAGCGCCTACGGCCCGACCGGCAACCCCTGGGACCTGACCAAGATCCCCGGCGGTTCGGGCGGCGGATCGAGCGCCGCGCTGGCCTCCTTCCAGGCCCCGCTCGCCATCGGCACGGACACCGGCGGCTCCATCCGCCAGCCCGCCGCCGTCACCGGCACCGTCGGCGTCAAGCCCACCTACGGCGGCGTCTCCCGCTACGGCATGGTCGCCTTCTCGTCCTCCCTCGACCAGGGCGGCCCCTGCGCCCGTACGGTCCTGGACGCGGCGCTGCTGCACGAGGCCATCGCCGGGCACGACCCGCTGGACTCCACCTCCATCGACGCCCCCGTCCCGCAGGTCGTCGAGGCGGCCCGCAACGGCAGCGTCGAGGGCATGCGCGTCGGCGTCGTCAAGCAGTTCCGCGGCGAGGGCTACCAGGCCGGTGTCCTCCAGCGCTTCGACGAGTCGGTCGCGCTGATGAAGGAGCTGGGCGCCGAGATCGTCGAACTGGACTGCCCGTCCTTCGACCTGGCGCTCGCGGCGTACTACCTGATCGCGCCGTCCGAGTGCTCCTCCAACCTCGCCCGCTTCGACGCCATGCGCTACGGCCTGCGGGTCGGCGACGACGGCACGAAGTCCGCCGAGGACGTCACCGCCCTGACCCGCGAGGCCGGCTTCGGCCCCGAGGTCAAGCGCCGCATCATGCTCGGTACGTACGCGCTCAGCTCCGGCTACTACGACGCGTACTACGGCAGCGCGCAGAAGGTCCGCACGCTGATCACCCGCGACTTCGAGAAGGCCTTCGAGCAGGTCGACGTGATCGTCTCCCCGACGACGCCGACCACCGCCTTCCCGATCGGTGAGCGCGCCGACGACCCGATGGCGATGTACCTCGCCGATGTGTGCACGCTCCCGATCAACCTCGCGGGCAACGCGGCCATGTCGCTGCCGTGCGGTCTGGCCCCCGAGGACGGCCTGCCGGTCGGCCTCCAGATCGTCGCCCCCGCCATGAAGGACGACCGGCTCTACAAGGTCGGTGCCGCGGTCGAGGCCGCGTTCGCCGCCAAGTGGGGTCACCCGCTGCTCGAGGAGGCACCAGCACTGTGAGTGGAAAGCTTGCCAAGGCCAAGGGCTTCAAGAAGTCGAAGCCCGGCACGTATCTGTCCATCGGCACCACGCTGTTCGGCGCGGTGAGCATCGTCAAGCAGGCGAAGAAGGCCAAGACGGAGCAGGACACGCTCCAGATGATCGACGCCGTCGTCTCCGCCGCCGCCATCGTCACCGGTGTCGCCCTGCTCGTCCGCGAACTGCGCCGTCTCCACGACGACGACGTCCTCGCGGGCTGACCGGCGCCGGACTGAGAGGTTAGTTTCACCGTGACTGTCACCGACCTGGTGTCGTACGAGGACGCGCTGGCCGCCTACGACCCCGTCATGGGGCTCGAGGTACACGTCGAACTCGGCACCAAGACCAAGATGTTCTGCGGGTGCTCCACCACCCTGGGCGCCGACGCCAACTCGCAGACCTGCCCCACCTGCCTGGGCCTGCCCGGCTCGCTGCCGGTCGTCAACGCGACCGGCGTCGAGTCCGCCATCAAGATCGGCCTGGCCCTGAACTGCTCCATCGCCGAATGGTGCCGCTTCGCCCGGAAGAACTACTTCTATCCGGACATGCCGAAGAACTTCCAGACCTCCCAGTACGACGAGCCGATCGCCTTCGACGGCTACCTCGACGTGCAGCTGGAGGACGGCGAGGTCTTCCGCGTCGAGATCGAGCGCGCCCACATGGAGGAGGACACCGGCAAGTCGACGCACGTCGGCGGTGCCACCGGCCGCATCCACGGCGCCCGGCACTCCCTCCTGGACTACAACCGCGCCGGCATCCCGCTCATCGAGATCGTCACCAAGCCCATCGAGGGCGCGGGCGAGCGCGCCCCCGAGGTCGCCAAGGCGTACGTCGCCGAGCTGCGCGAGCTCATCAAGGCGCTCGACGTCTCCGAGGCCCGTATGGAGCAGGGCCAGATGCGCTGCGATGTGAACCTCTCGCTGCGCCCCAACGGCACCGAGAAGTTCGGCACTCGTTCGGAGACCAAGAACGTCAACTCGCTGCGCTCCGTGGAGCGCGCGGTCCGCTTCGAGGTCCAGCGGCATGCCGCGGTGCTCTCCTCCGGCGGCACGATCGTCCAGGAGACCCGCCACTTCCACGAGGAGGACGGCTCCACGACGTCCGGCCGCATCAAGGAAGAGGCCGAGGACTACCGCTACTTCCCCGAGCCGGACCTGGTGCCGGTGGCCCCCTCCCGCGAGTGGGTCGAGGAACTGCGGGCGGCCCTGCCCGAGCTGCCGCGGGTGCGCCGCAACCGCCTCCGCGAGGAGTGGGGCATCAGCGAGCACGACATGCAGTCCATCCTCAACGCCGGTGCGGTCGACCTGATCGTCGCCACCGTCGAGGCCGGTGCGGATGCCGCCGCGGCCCGTAAGTGGTGGATGGGCGAGCTGGCCCGCCGCGCCAACGAGGACGGCGTCGAGCTGGCCGCGCTGCCGATCACGCCCGCCCAGGTCGCCCGGGTCACCGCCCTGGTGGCCGACGGCTCGCTCAACGACAAGCTGGCCCGCCAGACCATCGAGGGCGTGCTGGCCGGCGAGGGCGACCCGGACACCGTCGTCGACAAGCGCGGCCTCAAGGTCGTCTCCGACGAGGGCGCCCTGGGCACCGCCGTCGACGAGGCCATCGCCGCCAACGCCGCCATCGCCGACAAGATCCGCGGCGGCAAGGTGGCCGCGGCCGGCGCCCTGGTCGGCGCGGTCATGAAGGCCACGCGCGGGCAGGCGGACGCGGCGCGGGTGCGCGAGCTGATCCTGGAGAAGCTGGGCGTGGAGGGCTGACCCAGCCGGTTTCCTCCCCGTCAGTGACGTCCGTTCCCCAGCGGGGGACGGGCGTCACGCGCTTCTCAGCCGTCCGGCTGTAGGGGCCCCGCGTCC
Organism: Streptomyces gilvosporeus; assembly: GCF_002082195.1. Classification (GTDB taxonomy): domain Bacteria; phylum Actinomycetota; class Actinomycetes; order Streptomycetales; family Streptomycetaceae; genus Streptomyces; species Streptomyces gilvosporeus. The sequence goes on from NZ_CP020569.1 coordinate 6,277,479, forward strand.
GGCCGGTAGACGTTCGAGCGCCGCGCCGTCATGCGCAGCCGAAGCCTGATCGCGAGTTGTTCGTCGGGCGCCGAAGCGCGGGGGTACAGGCAGCCGTACAGCGGAGCCTGGGACATGATCCGGCCCAGTCCCCAGGCGGAAAGGGTGTAGGCCGCCGGACCGTTGCCCGACGGGCGCTCCCGCACGACGAAATTGCGCGCGATCAGGGCGACCCACGCCTCGGGGTCGGCCAGCTCGCGGGCGACCGGCTCGGGTACGGTGACCTCCCTGTTGACCAGGTGGACGACCGCCCGCCACTGGCGGCTGCTCATGGCCTCGGCCAGGAACCGGACCAGGGTGGTGGCGGCGCGTTCCGGTGCCTCGTCGATGGCACGCGAATGGGCCTCGATCAGGGACCGGGCCCGTTGGGCTTCCCGGTCGCTCTGCGCATACGCCAGGCTCGCCGTGGCCTCCGCCCTCGCCTTCAGCCCCAGCCGCAACTGCGTCAGTTCGTGGTTCACCAGCCGGCACACCACGCTCGGGGGACGACGCAAGAGGCGTGCCACATCGAGGAGTTGGGGCTCCGCCATGTCGATGACCGCTGCGGTGTGCGTGGTGTGTGCGCGGGCGAACAGCGTGTCCAGCAGCTGTGTGATCTTCTGGCGGCGTGCGCCGGCATGCGGATGGCGGTCCAGAGCGGCGTCGATCTCCCGCAACTGTACGGAGAGTTCCCGGGCGAGCCGCAGCGGCAGCGTGCTGTCCGTGCGCGCGGGAAGCATCGCGGCACGTTCCAGATCGCGGTAGGCCGCGACGCTGATGCCCAGCCGGGCCGAAAGCTCCGCCATCGTGAGCCCCGCGGACAGGCGGAGCGTGCGTATGCCGTCCTGGGGGCTGGTCGGTTCCCGGTAGAGCTCCTTCGCCGGCACCCGGAAGATCCGGGCCAGTTGGGCGATCCGGGCGGCCTCGGGCACCGACGTGCCCGCCTCGTACGCCAGAATGCGGGCCTTCGACGTGCCGACCCTCTGGGCCAGTTCAGCGGCGCTCAGCAGACGCCCGTCGACGGGCTTGCTGCGCCGCAGACCGGCGAGGACGCGGTGGTTGAACGGGGCGGCTCCACGGGCCATGGTCTCTCGTCACCTTCCTCAAGGAGGCAGCCGACTGGCAGGAAGGATACCGTTTAGGCTCAGTTACGCGTACAACTACTTGTTGCAGGTGGCTCGCCTGGAAGTCTTGTACGGGATCAGCGGCTTGGCCGGTATCGTTTAGCCTCGAATAGGGTTCCCTGGTGCGGCCGCGTACCGGCAGAATCAGGGACGCGGATTCAGTGCCGCGGATCTGGAATCGCCCATTGGCCGCATGCCAAACGGTTCCAGCGAACAGGCGAGCCACAAAAGGAAGTGGCCCGCGTGCGTCATGGGGGCCAATCCACGAACGAACGCGGGCCGGGCCGGCTCGGTAGAGGCGGCGGATGAGGGCGGTTACCTCATCCGCCGTTGCCGTGGAAGAGGTTCCAGAGTGACGTACCTGCGACGATGACATCGCACGTCAACTGGACCCACTTTTCCGACGACTTACCCGTCTTACCGCGATCCGCCTCCGAGGGGTCGGCTCGGTCCGGGGGTTCGTCCCGGTCCTCCCCGTCCCGTGTGGAGTTATCGGCCATCGGATCTGTCTCCCTTCGCGTATCCCTTTTGGGCAGGCCGGTTGGCCAGCTGCACCCGCCGACCGGGAGCGAAAGAAAGAGTGGGATGAGCTTACCGGGTCCGCCCGCTGAGACTCGAACGCGCAAAGTGGTGTGCACCCGCAACTGCTGGGAGTCTTACGACCGGTGACGCGGGATTCGGACTCCGGGTGTCTCGCCAAGTACTGACGTAACGTCAAAACACCTGGTCAGGGGCCTATTTATGATCCATCAAGCGGGCGGTGTGGACCGGCAATTCGGCGATTGTCGCGGCCGCCGCCGCCCTTATGATCCAGGTCACATTCGCGTGACGGTGTGCCTCACGGTGGCTACTTTCCGGTAGGTAGCTTGTGTTCGATGAGAGTGCCTAGTGAACAAGTATGCGCGTCATCGTGATCCGAATCGTTCGTGAACCCCTCAACCTCGTTCAGTTCAAGGGTAGTTACCGCAAACGTGGCGTTGCTGGTGCGAACGGTGCCACCTTCACCCGTCGAGGGGGAATGCCCCGCCGGCGTGCGGTGCTGTCAAGGAAAGGGATCACGGATCACATTCGGCCGGCCGACTGCGCGCCGGACAGTGGAGGAACGAGCCATGGCACAGCAGGCTACGGGGCGCTGTGGTTCGGCGAGGCGCAGGCGACCAAGGAGGCGTTCAGCCACGCCGGTCTGCTCCTTGCGGCCACCGAGCGGATCACCGTCGCCACCGGTATCGCCAACATCTGGGTACGGGACGCCACGGCGATGAACGGCGCCGCGCACACCCTGGCCGAGGCGTACGACGGCCGCTTCCTGCTGGGCCTCGGGGCCAGCCACGCCCCGCAGGTGAACGGCCGCGGCCATACGTACGCCAAGCCGCTCGCCGCGATGAGGAACTATCTCGATGCCATGGACGCGGCCCCGTACGACGCCCCCGTGGGCGAGCGGCCGTTCGCCCGGGTCCTGGCGGCGCTCGGCCCCAAGATGCTGGAACTGGCCGCCGAACGGGCCGCGGGCGTGCACCCGTACTTCGTGACCCCGGCGCACACCGCCAAGGCCCGCGAGGCCCTCGGCGAGGGGCCGCTGCTCGCCCCCGAACAGGCCGTCCTGCTGGAGCCCAACCCGGCGACCGCCCGTGCGCTGGCCCGGGAACACCACCTCGGCTTCTACCTTGCCCTGCCGAACTACGTGAACAGCCTGCGCCGACTCGGCTTCGAGGACGACGACTTCACCGGCGGCGGCAGCGACCGGCTGGTCGACGCGATCGTGGCCTGGGGCGACGCGGACGTGATCCGGCGACGGGTGCAGGAACGCCACGCCGCGGGCGCCGACCACGTGGCCATCCAGCCGGTGGCCGCGGACCGCGGCCTGGGCCTGGACCAACTGCGGGAGCTGGCACCGGCGTTGCTGGAGGTGTGAGGGACGTCCTCAGCCCGCCACGTCCGCGACGAAGGCGGCCCAGGCGGCCGCGCTCACGCAAAGTGCCGGGCCGCCGGGGTTCTTTGAGTCGCGGACGTGGATGGCCTGGGGGGAGGTGGCGACCTCGATGCAGTCGCCCCCCGCGCTGCCGCTGTAGCTGGACTTCCGCCAGTCGTAGGCGACTTCGATGCAGTCGCCGCCTTCGTCGCTGCTGTAGCTGGACTTGAACCAAGCGAGGGTGTCGCTGACGGTGTGCAGGGCTGCTGCGTTGGTCATGACTCTCCTAGCAGATCGTCCAGCAGACCCATGCTTTCGTCCGGGGTGAGGGCCTGTGAACGCAGCATCCCATACTTCTGTTGGTACACACTGACCTCATCTGGGTCATCGACCAGGAAGCTCACGCGCTGTGTCTCGATGTAGGCGACGTGATCGTGTTCCGGTGTTTCGAGCACAATCATCGGCCCAGCGAGCCCTGCATGAGTGCGTTCCGTCGGCATGATCTGTAGCCCGAGAAAGGGCAGTTCGGCGCACCTCCGCAAGTATCGGATCTGCTCGCGCATTACCTCGGGGCCGCCGACGGGGCGATGCAGCATCACCTCCTCCAGGACGAAATTCATCATCGGAGGCGTGGGCTCGCGTTCGAAGACCTTCTGGCGGTTGAGACGTGCTGAGAGCCGCTCTTCCGCCAACTCGGCGCCGATCGGCGGGTATAGGCAGGAGAAGAGTGCTCGGCCGTATGCCTCGGTCTGGAGCAGCCCAGGGACCACCGAGTTCTGATACGAGAGCAGCGTCAGCGCCTCGTCCTCATGCTCCAGCAGATCCTGCACGAACGCAGGCAGCTTCTCCCGCTCCGGGACGTTCGACACCGCGACCGCCAACGCCCCCTTGGTGTCGAGGAGTTCATCGAGGGTCTCGGCCAGATCGATCTTCAGCGCTCTGCGCCCCTGCTCGATCGAGCCGATGGTGTCCTCGTGCAGACCCACCGCCTCGGCCAGCGCCGGTTGCGTCAACCGAGCCGCCTTCCGGAAGTGGCTCAACTGGGCTCCGATCACATGCCAGGACGTGATCCGCTTCCGTTTGTTCACCGGGTGCATGCGCGTTGCCTTCCCCCCGTCGTGACTGCCTGATGCGGCGCGGAGTCGTACAACGAATCTGTACGACTTCACGCTGTGGTTCAGCGTAATCACAGGGTGTGACAGTGACGCCATGCAAAGGGAGATTCAGGCCGTCCGGGTCCGTACCGCCGCCTACCGGCGCGAGCGCCGGTCCGTGCGGCGGGCCAGGGAGTTCGCCCGTAGCGCGCTCGCCGACTGGGACGTGCGGCGCCGGGTGGAGGACGTCGTGCTCTGCGTGAGCGAGCTGGCCACCAATGCCGTGCTGCACGGCGTCCCCCCGGGGCGTGGCTACCGGCTGTGGCTGGCGCTGGGGGCGGAGGACGGAGTGCTGCGTGTCGAGGTGCACGACAGCGGTGACGGGGAGCCGCGGGTGCCGGAGCGGGGCCGTGCGGCCGATGAGGAGTCCGGACGGGGGCTGTGGCTGGTGTCCGTGCTGGCGGACAAGTGGGGGGTCGAGGAGCGGCGGCCGGGGAAGATCGTGTGGTGCGAGTGGTGGCCGGTATCTACCGAAAAGTTCGTTACAGCATGAAATAAAGGCAGTTCGCACGCGCGGCCGCTTTGTGGGGAAGTCCACAAAGCGGCCTATGGATCTTTTCGGGCTGCCACCCTGCACCACGGCGTGCCCGCCGGAACCTGGCGGTCCGCCTGTCCCCGTACATCCGCGCGCTCGGCACCACCCGTCACCCGGGAGTTATCGACGCCCTCTACCCGGGAAGCAGACGACGAAGCCCGTGACCGCTCTGGCTCGGTGGTGCCTGAGGCACCGCATCGTGGTGATCGTCCTCTGGCTCGCCGCCTTTGCGGGGGTTGCCACCGCGGCAGGGTCGATGGGCTCGGCGTACTCGACGGACTACGAGGTCCCGGGGACCGAGTCCGGGCAGGCCGCCGCCCTGATGACGAAGGCGTTCCCCGGGCAGTCCGGGGACAGCGACACCATCGTGTGGCACACGGACAACGGGTCGGTGCGGGCCAAGGCCGTCAAGAAGCGGATGACGCATGCGCTGCGGCAGGTCGCCGAGCTGCCCGGGGTCTCCGAGGTGCACGGCCCCTACGGGCGCACGGGCGACGCGGCGCACCGCGAGCGGCAGATCAGTGCGGACGGGCACACCGCCTACGCCTCCCTCGTCTTCGACCGGCCGACGGACGCACTGCGTGCGGGCCAGGTCAAGAAGGTGGTGGAGACGGCGCAGGCCGCCGCCCGGGACGGGCTCCACGTGGAGCTGGGCGGCGCCGGGATCGCGCTGACCGAGGCGCCCCGGGCGCAGCTGCCGGAAGTCATCGGGCTGGGGGTGGCGGCCGTGGTGCTCTTCCTCGCCTTCGGCTCGTTCGCCGCGACCCTCCTGCCGATCGTCACCGCGCTGGTCGCCGTCGGCACCGCCTCGGCCGGGATCACCCTGCTCGGCCACGTCATGACCGTCGCCGACTTCGCCCCCATGCTGGGCATGCTCATCGGCCTCGGCGTCGGCATCGACTATGCGCTGTTCATCGTCACCCGCCACCGGAGGGGCCTGCGGGCGGGACTGTCCGTCCAGGAGGCCGCCGAGCGTGCCGTCTCGGTGTCCGGGCGCGCGGTCGTCTTCGCCGGTGCCACGGTGTGTATCGCGCTGCTCGGCATGCTGGTGCTGCGGCTGGGCTTCCTCAACGGCGTCGCCCTCGCCGCCTCGCTCACCGTCGTCCTGACCGTCGCCGCCTCCGTCACCCTGCTGCCCGCGCTGCTCGGGCTGATCGGGATGCGGGCGCTCGGCCGCCGCGAGCGCCGCCGGCTGGCCGAGGAGGGGCCGCGGCCCGAGGAGCCCGCCGGCCTCGCCGTGCGCTGGTCCTCCTTCGTCGAACGGCACCCCAAGCTGCTGGGCCTGACCGCGGCCGCCGTCATGGCCGTCCTCGCCCTGCCCACCCTGGGGCTGCACCTGGGCACCTCCGACCAGGGCAACAATCCGGCCACGTCGACGACCCGGAAGGCATACGACCTCCTGGCGCGCGGCGGGCCCGGGGACGGCCACCGGGGCGGTTTCGGGCCCGGTTTCAACGGCCCGCTCACCCTCGTCGGCAGCCTGGACGGACCCAGGGACCGGCTCGCCTTCGAGCAGCTGCCGCACCGGCTGCGCGAGACCCCCGGCGTCGCCCAGGCCGGCGGTCCCGAGTTCGACGGCAGCCGCGGCACCGGCGTGATCACCGTCGTCCCGGACGGCTCCCCGCAGTCCCGGCAGACCTCCGACCTGGTGCAGCGGCTGCGCGGCGAGGTCCTGCCGCGCGCCGAGGCGGGGACCACGATGCGGGTGCACGTCGGCGGCATCACCGCGAGCTATGACGACTTCGCCTCCGTCATCGTCGGGAAGCTGCCGCTGTTCGTCGGCACCGTCGTCGCGCTCGGCTCGCTCCTGCTGCTGCTCGCCTTCCGCAGCATCGGCATCCCGCTCAAGGCCGCCCTGATGAACGTCGCGGCCGTCGCCTCGTCCTTCGGGATCGTCGTCGCGGTCTTCCAGTGGGGGTGGGGGAGCGAGCTGCTGGGGCTGGGCAGTGCCGGGCCGATCGAGCCGTTCCTGCCGGTGATCATGGTGTCGGTGCTCTTCGGACTGTCCATGGACTACCAGGTCTTCCTGGTGTCCCGGATGTACGAGGAGTGGCAGCTCACGGGTGACAACCGGCGGGCCGTACGGGTCGGCCTGGCCGAAACCAGCCGGGTGATCAACTCCGCGGCGATCATCATGATCGCGGTGTTCGCGGCCTTCATCCTCAGCGGCGACCGGATCATCGCGATGTTCGGCATCGGGCTGGCCTCGGCCGTCGCCCTGGACGCCTTCGTGCTCCGTACGCTACTGGTCCCCGCCCTGATGCACATGCTCGGCGGCGCCAACTGGTGGCTGCCCTCCTGGCTGGAGCGACGGCTGCCCCGGATCAGCATCGAACCGCCCGCGGCGGAGCATCCGCCGGTCACCCTGCCCGGTCCGCGGGACGGGGAGAGTCCGCTGGTCAGGACGTAGGGCCGGGACGAGCCCGGGCCCCGGGCCGCAACGCTGTTCGGACGCTCTCATCGGACTCTCAGACACGGCCCCTACGGTCGCGCCCATGGGAACGAGGACCACGGACACCACGGCCACGGACACGACGACCCCGGAGGCGGAGGCCCCGGACAAGACGACCCCGGAGGCGAAGGCTCCGGATGCGACGGCCTCGGACACGACGGCCTCGGACACGACGGCCTCGGACACGACGAGCAAGGACGCGACGACCCCGGACGAGGCGGCGGCTTCGGACGACGCGGCGGCCACGTACGCCACGGAGGGCCTGCCCGAGGAGGACGCTCCCCGGCCCGCCGGCGTCGCCGCCGGCGCCGGGGCCGTGGTGGCCGCGGGGCTGGGCCTGGCCTCCGTCACCGGGACCTGGCTGGGCACCCTGATGGCCGAGCGGCAGACCCTGCTGGGCCAGATCAAGCTCCAGACGGGCAAGACCACCGACCAGATCGCCGCCGTCTACGGCACCCCCTGGCACACCACCGCGCTGGTCAACGGCGTCGTCGCGGTGCTCGGCATGCTCGTCGCCGCGGTCACGCTGACCCGGGCGCGCGCCACCTGGGCACGGGCCCTGGCCTGGGGCGGACTGGCCCTCGGCGTGCTCGGCCTCGTCATCGCGGCGGGCATGTACCTCGACCTGTTCGCGGCCATGCCGAGCATGCCCAGCACGCCCCAGCCCGGCGGGCCCCCGATGGGGCACTGACACAGGGCACTGAGGCTTTCGGCGCCGGTTCCTGAGTTCCTTACGGACGGGCTCGGCGGTTTCTAAGGCTCCTATGAGGCGTCCCGCGGGTTTCTAAGGCCCCCGCGGGACGCCCCGCGCGTTTCTGAGGCCCGCACGGGCACAAAGATCGGGAACTCTCCCGATGTGAGGTACCCCCCTCGACGACGAAGGTGGAGGACGTCAGCACATCGTTCCCACCCCGTCAGGAGAGACACCATGTACCACTCCGAGCTGGAGCTCCGGGTCCGTTACGAGGAACTGCGCCGCGAGGCCGACCGCGCGCGCCTGGTACGCCGGGCCGCCGAGGGGCGTCGCGTCGCGGCCCGGTCCGGGGAGCACGATCCCGAAGGGCGGGTGAGCACGCGGCGGGGCTGGTGGGCGCGCGTCCGGCCCGCCGCCTGACCGGCCCGTCCGTATCCGACCCCGACCCCCGGAAATGAAGATCCGGACTGCCGGATTGTCAGACCTCTGTGCGATGCTCGGCAGCGTGGAGACCAGGTCCGTCAGTCCCGTGTTCGTCGGCCGCGCGGCCGAGCTGGCCGCGCTGCGCGAGGCGCTCGCCCGTATCAAGGAGTCCGGTGAGCCGCAGGCGATCCTCATCGGAGGAGAGGCCGGGGTCGGCAAGACCCGGCTGATCGAGGAGTTCACCGAATCCGCCCGCGCCCAGGGGGCGTTGGTCGCGCTCGGCGGCTGCATCGAGATCGGCTCCGAGGGCCTGCCCTACGCCCCCTTCTCCGCGGTGCTGCACACCCTCAACGCCCGGCTGCCGGAGGAGCTCGCCGCCGCCGTCGCCGGCCAGGAGGGCGAACTCGCCCGCATCCTGCCCGAATTGGGCGAGACCGCGGGCGAGAGCCATGACGAGGAGGTGGGCCGCGCCCGCCTCTTCGAGCTCACCGCCCGCCTCCTGGAGCGGCTCGCCGCGCACCGCAGCCTCGTCCTGGTCGTCGAGGACCTCCACTGGGCCGACCGCTCCACCCGCGAACTGCTCGCCTACCTCCTGCGGGCGCTGCACGACGCCAACGTCCTCCTGGTGGCCACCTACCGCTCCGACGACATCCACCGCCGCCATCCGCTGCGCCCGTTCCTGGCGGAGATCGACCGCACGCGGACGGTCCACCGGGTCGAACTGGCCCGGTTCACCCGCGCCGAGGTCCGCTCCCAGCTCACTGGGATCACCGGCAGCGAGCCCGAAGAGACCACCGTCGACCGGGTCTTCAAGCGCTCCGAGGGCAACGCCTTCTTCGTCGAGGAGCTGGCCCGCAGCCTCGCCGACGGCTGTCTGCACGGCTTGAGCGACCCCCTGCGCGATCTGCTGCTGGTGCGCGTCGAGGCGCTGCCCGAGGACGCCCAGCGGGTGGTGCGCATCGCCTCCGAGGGCGGCTCCACGGTCGAATACGAACTCCTCGCCGCCGTCAGCCAGATGCCCGAGGACACCCTCATCGAGGCGCTGCGCGCGGCCGTCGGCAGCAACACCCTGGTGCCCACCATGGACGGCACGGGCTACCGCTTCCGCCACGCCCTGGTCCGCGAGGCCGTCGTCGACGATCTGCTGCCCGGCGAGCGCACCCGCCTCAACCGCCGCTACGCCCAGGCCCTGGAGGCCGACCGCTCCCTGGTCCCCGCCGACTCCTGCACCACCCGCCTGGCCAGCTACTGGTACAAGGCCCACGACCCCGCCAAGGCGCTGCCCGCGGTCCTCGCCGCCTCCGTCGAGGCCCGCCGCCGCCATGCCTACGCCGAGCAGCTGCGGCTGCTGGACCGCGCCCTGGAGCTGTGGGACGACGCGCCCGTGGAGGTGCGCCACGGGGTCCGCCCGGTGGACTACGCCGAGGCGTACCCGGCCTGCGGCTGTGACGACGAGGCGCTGCGCTTCCTCGATCTGCTCGCCGAGATCGCGGTGGCCGCCCGGCTCTCCGGCGACGCCGAGCGGGCCTTCACCATCACCAAGCGCGCCCTGCGGTTGCTGCGCGAGGGGCACGACCCCCATCGCAAGGCATGGTTCCTGCTCCAGCGCTCCAAGCTCGTCCAGCGCACCGGCCGGGGCGACGGCTGGGAGGAGCTCGGCAAGGCGGAGGAGCTGATGCGCGGGCTGCCGCCGTCCTCGGTGCACGCCGCGGTGATGGCCGCCGTCGCCAGCTGGCAGATCCTGCACGAACCGGGCCCGGGTACCTTCGAAACGGCCGAACGGGCCGTGGAGATGGCCCGGTTGGTCGGCGACGAAGAGGCCGAGCTGAGCTCCCGGCTGACGCTGGCCGGGCTGCGGGTCGACGCGGGCGAGGTCGAGGACGGCCTCGCCGACTTCCGCAGCGTCCTCGAACGGTCCATGGACCGCAAGCACTTCTCCGTCGCCGGCCGCGGCCATATCAACCTCCCCTCCGCCCTGGAGGGCGTCGGACGCTCCCGTGAGGCCGCCGAGGTCGCCGCCCGGGGCGTCGAACTGAACCTGCGCTACGGCCTGAAGGACACCGCCAGCTGGGTCTCGGGCAACCTTGCCGAATCGCTGCACGCGCTGGGCCGCTGGGCGCAGGCCGCCGAGGCCGCCGAGCGGGCCGTGAGCCTGTCGCGGACCCCGCGGCCCCGGGCGCTGGCCGTCCACCGCCGCGCCGACCTCGCCCTGGACCGCGGCGATCTCGATGTCGCCGCACGCGAACTGACCCTCGCGCAGGAGAACTACGGCACCCACGACCCCCAGCCGCAGTACGCCATCCCGATGGCGCGGCAGGCCCTGCGCCTCGCCGCGGGCCGCGGCCGGGTCCTGGACGCCCGGAGCATCCTCGAAGCGGCTCTGGACGCCGGTTTCCCGCCCGGCACCGCACGCTACGCCTGGCCGCTGCTGTGGTCGGCCACCGCCGTCGAGTCCGACGCCCGCGGGCTGCCTGCCGCCGAGCCCGGCCGTCCGGCGGTCCTCGCCCGTATCCGGGACGCCGCCAAGAGGCTGCCCCGGTTCTCCCCGGTCTGGGCCGCCCACGCCCTCGCCGTCGAGGCCGAACTGCGCCGCGCCGAGGGCCGGGAGGCGCCCGACGCCTGGGCCGCGTCGGTCGATGCCTTCGCCCCCCTGGAGCGCCCGCACCAGCTGGCCCGGGCCTGCTACCGCTGGGCCGAATCGCTGCTGCACGGCGCCGCCGCCCGCGCCTCCGCCGGCCTGGACGGCCGCACCCCGCGCGAGGCCGCCGCCGAGCTGCTCGCCCGCTCCCACACCGCCGCCGCCTCCATGGGCGCCCGCCCCCTGGCCGACGAGATCGCCCTCCTCGCCCAGCGCGCCCGCATCCCCCTGCCCGGCCTCAACGGCACCGCCATAACGGCACCCGAGCCCGCCCCGTCCGGCGCCGAGGCCGCCCCCGTGGCATCCCTGGGCCTCACCCCGCGCGAACGGGACGTCCTACGGCTGGTGGCCGACGGCCGCAGCAACCGCCAGATAGCCGACGCCCTGTTCATCTCACCGAAGACCGCCAGCGTCCATGTCTCCAACATCCTCGCCAAGCTGGGCGTCTCCGGCCGCGGCGAGGCGGGCGCGGTCGCCCACCGGCTCCGGCTCTTCGGCGAGCCGTTGGTCGGCTGACGCCCCGGCCGACCGCCTCCGGCCGACCGCCCCCGGCCGCGCCTCAGCCCGCGTCCTCCGAACGCGCGGGCGCGGCGCGCGGCCCGGGCGCCCGGACGACGACCGTCCCCGACGCGAGGTCGATCGGGCCCTCCCCGGGATCCCCGTCCCCCACGTCATCGACCACGAGCGACATCTTCTGCCGCTCCTCGTCGGTGTGCTTGCGGCCGGGTGCGAACAGTTCCTCGACGACATTGAACACCGCGTCCCCTCTCGGCATGACCTCCCCGCAAGCGGGAGGTACCCCCACGCCCGCGGGCGGGAGACACCCCCGCCCCGCCCCCAAGTCTAGGCAGGCCGTTCGAAAACGGGACCGGTATGCGCAGAAAGGGCCTAGCTCACCTTCAGCCGGAGAATCCGGTCATCTCCCTTACGGGGCTTGCCCCGCCCGTCGGTATTGCTCGTGACCAGCCACAACGACCCGTCCCCGGCCGCCACGACGGTGCGCAGCCGCCCGTAGGTGCCCTTGAGGAACGCCTGCGGGGCCGCCACGGGCTTCGTGCCGTTCAGGGCGATCCGCCACAGCCGTTCGCCGCGCAGCGACGCCATCCAGATCGAGCCCTTGGCGTAGGCGATCCCGCTGGGCGAGGCGTCCTCGGGCTTCCACTGCTCGACCGGATCGCTGTACCCGGAGCCGCTCTGCGCGCCCGTGGCCCTGCCCTCCACCTCGGGCCAGCCGTAGTTCCGGCCCGGCTCGATGAGGTTGAGCTCGTCCCAGGTATGCTCCCCGAACTCCGAGGCCCACAGCCGATTGCCGTCGTCCCAGGCCAGGCCCTCGACATTGCGGTGACCGTAGTCGTAGACCACCGAATCGGCCCGGGGGTTGCCGTGCACCGGCTCGCCGTCCGGCGTCATCCGCAGGATCTTGCCGCCCAGCGACTTCTTGTCCTGCGCGAGCCCGGTGTCGCCGGTCTCGCCCGTACCGGCGTAGAGCATCTTGTCCGGGCCGAAGGCGATCCGCCCGCCGTTGTGGATCTCCCCCTTGGGGATGCCGCGCAGAATCGTGTCCGGTGCGCCGAGCTGGTCGCCCGGGGCGCGGTTCTCGTCGTAGATCATGCGCGCGATGCGGTTGTCGGAGGCGGTGGTGAAGTACGCGTACACCTCGCGGTCGGAGCCGAACGACGGGGACACCGCGAGCCCCAGCAGCCCGCCCTCGCCTCCCGCGTCCACGCCCGGTACCGACCCCACCTTCGTGGTCTTCCCGTTCTCCGCCGACACCCGCACGATCGCCCCGGTGTCGCGGGAGCCGACCAGCAGATCGCCGCCCGGCAGGACGGCCACGCCCCAGGGGGACTTCAGCCCGGTGGTCAGCGTGCCGACCACCTTGACCGAGCCCTTGGCGGGCGGCGCGGTGGCGGAAGGGGCGGCGCTCGGCGACGCCGTCGCGCCGGGGCCCGTGCCCTTGGGGGTGGCCGAGCCGCCCCCCGCGGCGGCCGGCGCGCCACCGGAGGAACAGCCGGCCGCCAGGAGCAGCGAGGCGGCGGCCAACACGGCGGTGTGGGAACGGCGTTGCACGGAAGGGGTCCTCTCGTCGGCGGGGCGCCACAAGCAGTCCAAGCAGACCACATCGCGGCGGCGGGACGGGTCGGCGCCGCGCCTCCGGTGCCGCGGTGCGGCCCGCGGGCGCGCCCACGGATCACGCCGTCAGTACCACGACTCCCGCGCCGGCGGCAGCGCCGCGATCTCCGCCAGGTCCTCCCGGTCCAGGACCAGGTCCGCGGCCTTGGCGTTCTGCGCCGCCCAGCGCTCCTTCTTCGTCCCCGGTACGGGGACCACATGGCGCCCCTGGGCCAGTACCCACGCCAGCGCCACCTGACCGGGCGTCGCGCCGTAGCGGGCGCCGATCCGCCGCAGCCCCGCGACCACCGGCTGGTTGGCCGCCATCATCTCGGCGGTGAACCGGGGGTGGCGGGCCCGCAGATCCTCCGGTTCGAAGCCCTGGCCCGGGGTGAGCGTGCCGGTCAGATAGCCGTTGCCCAGCGGCATCGCCGCCAGGAAGCCCACGCCCCGGGACTCGCACCACGGCAGCAGCTCCTCCAGGGCGTGCCGCGACCACACCGACAGCTCGGCCTGCACACTGCTGACCGGGAACACCTGCTGGATGCGCTCCAGTTGGCGCAGTGTGTCGTCGTGCATCCGGGACCCGGGGCGGCGCCCGGTGCCCGTACGGCGCGCGGAACGGGCCGCGCGGGGCGGCCGTACCGCCCGCGCCCCCACCGCGCACAGCCCCAGGGACCGCACCTTCCCCGCGGCCACCAGCTCCGCCATCGCGCCCCAGGTCTCCTCGATGGGCACCTCGGGGTCGGCGCGGTGCAGCTGGTAGAGGTCGATGCGGTCGGTCCCCAGCCGGCGCAGCGAGGCGTCACAGGCGCGTTTGACGTAGCCGGGGCGCCCGTTGGCGACGACATGCTGCTCGCCGACCAGCAGCCCGCATTTGGTCGACACGAACGCGTCCTCGCGCCGCCCCTTCAGCGCCCGGCCGACCACGAGTTCGTTGGTGAAGGGCCCGTACATATCGGCGGTGTCCAGCAGGCTGCAACCCCGGTCGAGGGCGGTGTGCACGGCCCGCAGCGAACCCTCCCCGCTGCGCTGCGAGGCGGTGTACCCCCAGCTCATCGGCATACAGCCCAGTCCGACGGCGCCCACTTCGAGGGCCGCCGCACCGATTGTCCTGCGCTCCACCTGGTCGTGCCTCCGTCCCCTCGCCCCCGATCAAGGGCCCTTAGGGCGCTTCTGATGGATCTCCGCGGCGTCCACGGAGATCCATCAGAAGCGCCCTAACCAAACTAACGTCTGTACCAAACGCCTTTTCGCATAGCCTGCGGCCATGGCATCAACGCACCACCGCGCCGGCACCGGGGACGTCTGGCTCCCCCTCCAGCCCGACCTGATCGAGGGCCTGCCCGAGGGGCTGCGCTACCTCCACTGGGATGCCGGCCCGGACTACCCCGGCGACCCCGCCGACTGCGTCTTCTACGTCGTGCCCTACATGAAGGACGCCGCGGTCTGCCTGCGGCCGCTGTCGCTGATGCGCCGGGTCGAGGCCGTGCAGACCCTGACCGCCGGGGTCGACTCCGTGCTGCCGGGCCTGCCCTCGATGCCGCCCGGCGCTCGGCTGTGCAACGCCCGCGGGTTGCACGACGCCAGCACGGCCGAGCTGGCGCTCACCCTGACGCTCGCCTCGCTGCGCGGCATTCCCGAGTTCGTACGGGGCCAGGACGCCGAGGAATGGCGGGCGGGCTTCCAGCCGGCGCTGGCCGACAAGTCCGTCCTCATTGTGGGCTATGGTTCGATCGGCAGTGCCATCGAGGACCGGCTCACGCCCTTTGAATGCGCGCGGGTTTCGCGCATCGCGCGCACCGCACGTGAGACCGTGCGCGGCCCCGTGCATCCACTCTCCGAGCTGTCCGCCCTCGTGCCCTCCGCGGACGTCGTCATCCTCGCCACTCCGCTCACCGCAGAGACCCGTGGCCTGGTAGGACGCGATGTCCTGGCCCGGATGAAGGACGGCGCACTCCTGGTGAACGTCGCCCGCGGCGCGATCGTCGACACCGCCGCACTGCTGCCCGAAGTGATGTCCGGACGGCTGCGCGCGGCACTCGATGTGACGGATCCGGAACCCCTGCCCGCCGGGCATCCGCTGTGGCACGCTCCCGGCGTGCTCATCACTCCACACGTCGGGGGCCCCAGCTCTGCCTTTCTGCCCCGTGCGAAGCGGCTTCTGCGCGACCAGTTGACGCTTTTCGCGGCCGGGGAGCCGCTGCGCAATGTGGTCGCCACCGCCGGCGAGGACGCTTGCGCGTAGCACTACGAGGCCGTACGACTGCACAGCGTGTCCGCCACTCCGGGGTCAGTCACACTCCGTAGATACCCTATGTCCCTGAGTGACGGATCTGGTGTATCGTCCGGATCGGGGACAGCGCCCAACTGGACGGCGCGCGCGAAGGATCCGGAACTCGAGGGGGGCGACGGGCGATGCACGGTCGATGGATGAATCGCGTCACGCGCGATCCACGAGCGCCCGGGGCGATACTGCACGACCTGCGGGCATCCCGGTCGCGGCGGCGCCGCGCACGGGCCGGCAGGAGGCCGCGGTGAGCGCCCCGGGGGCGGTGCTCTCCCGCCCGTCGGCCCCCGCCGGCGGCCCGCAGAGCATGGTGCCGCAAGTCGCTCTGGCCGTGGTCTGCGGCGGCTACGCGCTCGGCGCGGCCCTGGGCTGGGGGTCGCACGAAATCGCGCTGTTCATGGGCGACTTCGGCCTCAGCGCCGCCGCCCTGGTGGCCGCCGTCTCCTGCGCCCTGTACGCCCGCCGCCACCGCACCAGCCGCTTCCGCCCCGCCTGGATGCTCTTCGCCGCCTCCTCCGCGATGGCCGGCCTCGGCAACGGCGTCTGGGGCTGGTACGAAGTCGTGCTGCGCGCCGAGGTGCCCAGCCCCTCCCTCGCCGACTTCTGCTTCCTGCTGTTCGCCCCGCCGGCCATCGTCGGCCTGCTGGTGCTCGCCAAAAGACCGGTCAGCCGCGCCGGTTGGGTCTGCCTGGGCCTGGACGCCTGGCTGATCGCCGGCTCCCTGGTCACCCTCTCCTGGAGCCTCACGCTCGCCCACACGACCCACTTCCAGGGCACCAGCGTCGCCCAGAGCGCGCTCTCGCTGGCCTATCCGCTGCTGGACATCGTGCTGGTGAGCATGGTGCTGGTGCTGCACTTCCGGCGCTCCTCGGTGCACCGCTCGGCCATCAACACCGCCGTGGCGGCCCTGGCGCTCACGGTGCTGTGCGACGCCCTGTTCAGCTCGCCGCTGCTGCGCGACCACTACCGCTCCGGCCAGATCCTGGACGCCGGCTGGTTCGCCGGGTCGATACTGCTCGCCTACGCGCCCTGGGTCGCCCGCCGTACGCCCGGGGAGCCGGCCGCCGACGACCTCCAGCGCACCGCCCGCCGCCCCCAGCCGCCCGGCAGCCGCCCCATCGCCGGCTCGCTGGCCGCCCTGACCCCGTATCTGGCCGCCGCCGTCTGCACGCTGGGCATCCTGACCAACGTCCTGGACGGGCGGCGGATCGACAAGGTGGTGCTCTTCACCGGCTGCACGGTCGTCCTGGCGCTCGTCGTGCGCCAGGGCATCATGCTGCTCGACAACATCACCCTCACCCAGGAACTGGCCCAGAAGGAGAACCACTTCCGCTCCCTGGTGCAGGGCTCCAGTGACGTCATCATGATCGCCGCCCCGACCGGCGTCCTGCGCTACGTCAGCCCCGCCGCGGCCGGAGTCTACGGCCGCGACGCCGAGGAGCTGGTCGGCTCCGAACTGGCCTCGCTGATCCACCCCGAGGACCTGGGACGCGTGGTGCACGAGGTACGACGGTTCCTCGCCGCCTCGCCCGAGAAGGAGCCCACCACCCGGATCGAATGCCGCTTCCGGGCCGGCGACCGGCGCGTGGGCGGCGACGGCTGGCTGAACGTCGAGTCCACGGTCAACCGCCACCACGGCGGCCTGATCTTCAACTCCCGCGACGTCACCGAGCGGGTCCGCCTCCAGGCCCAGCTCCAGCACAACGCCTCCCACGACGCCCTCACCGACCTGCCCAACCGCGCCCTGTTCACCGAGCGGGTCAGCCAGGCGGTCACCGGCCGCCGCGCCAGTGATCACGACACCGCCGTGCTCTACATCGACCTCGACGGCTTCAAACAGGTCAACGACACCATCGGCCACCAGGCGGGCGACGAACTGCTGGTGCAGGCCGCCCGCCGGCTGGGCGAGTCGGTGCGCTCGGGGGACATAGCGGCGCGGCTCGGCGGCGACGAGTTCGCGGCACTGATCACGGGCGACGGCACCCGCGACCACACCGCCCGCGAACTGCGCGTCCATGAGATCGCCGACCGGCTGCGCATCAAGCTCTCCGAGCCGTACCGCATC